>NZ_JBEXXO010000019.1:0-198230 GCF_040630435.1 Streptomyces sp. NPDC005803
CCGGGGCGTCTCCTCGGACGACGAACGTTCGGCGGGTACGCAGCGGACCCGGGTCGATGTTCGTCGTCCTGCGGGGACTCCCCTGCACGCCCCCGGCCCCGGCCGTCTCGCGTCTGCGACGGTCGTGTGGCCGGTGTGCAGACGCGGGCGAGAGCGGGTGGGGGCGTGCAGGGCAGTCCCCGCAGAAAATGGCGTACGACCCGGGTACTAGTGCGTCGTCGGGTGCACACGCCATTTTTGAGGAGTCTGCCCGGAGGGCCCCCACCCCCACCCACCGGACAGAAGCGCCCCGCAGGGGACCCCGCGGGGAACCCGCGCCCAAGCCCGTCCGGCGATTGAGGACGGAACCCGGCACCACGGAACCCCGCACCCCGCAGGGAACCCCGCACCCCGCAGGGGACCCCGCACCCCGCAAGGGGACCCCGCACCCCGCGGGGGACCCGGGGGCCGGGGCCCGGGCGTGGGGCCCGTTATGTTGGGTGGGTGTTCACACCTCGCTCGCGCCCCCGCACCCTCGCCCTGTGCGCCCTCCCGGTCCTCGCCCTCTTCGGCGCCGCCGCCTTCGCGCCGCTGCCGTTCACGCTGGCGCAACCGGGCACCACGGCGAACGTGCTCGGCGACGACCACGGCACCCCCGTGATCAGCATCGAGGGCACCCCCACCCGCCCCGTCAAGGGCCAGCTGAGGATGACGACCATCGTGGCCACCGGGCCCTCCGCCGACGTCGGGATCGGTGACGTGATCGACGGCTGGTTCCGTACGGACCGGGCGGTCATGCCGCGCGACTCCGTCTACCCCTCCGGTGGCTCCGAGAAGGAGATCGAGCAGCACAACCTCGACGACATGACGAAGTCGCAGGACTCCGCGGTCGACGCCGCCCTGCACTACCTCGGCAAGAAGCCGGGCTCGGTCGACGTGACCCTGCACCTCGCCGACGTGGGCGGCCCCAGTGCAGGCCTGTTCTTCGCCCTCGGCATCGTCGACAAGCTGGACGGCGACGGCTCCGGCGGTGATCTCACCGGCGGCCGCACCATCGCCGGCACGGGCACCATCCAGGCGGACGGTAATGTCGGCGCGGTCGGCGGTGTCTCGCTCAAGACGCAGGCGGCCCGGCGGGACGGGGCGACCGTCTTCCTCGTGCCGAAGGCGGAGTGCAAGGAGGCGAAGTCCGAGCTGCCGAAGGGGCTCCGGCTGATCCCGGTCACGACTCTGCAGGGCGCGGTGTCCTCGTTGCGGGCGCTGGAACACGGGGGGAAGATCCCGAGCTGCTGACCGGTTCGTGCGGGTGGTCGTCCGGCTCCGCCGACGACACGTCGTCGATGGTCCGCCAGGCCGTGAAGACCAGCGGGCTCAGCGTCGCGACGAGGTGCACAGTACGGAGATGAGCGCGCGCCCGGTCGTGTTCTTCCCCCCGTCCACGGCTACGCCGTTCGCGGTGCGAGCGGCGGCAGCGCGGTCCGGTCCGGCAGGACGCGCAGGCCGAGTTCGACCATGGTCCATCCCACCTTGGTCCGCAGGGCCCCGCGGGCGGTGCGGCGGTGCGCGAGGCGGAACTCGTCGGCCTGGGCGCGCAGTTCGGCGGAGCGTATGCGGAACAGGTCGAGGTGCGTCTCGGGATGCATGGCGTGGTGGTCCCTTCAGTCGGTGGGGCGCGGAAAGACGTGCAGATGGGTGCGGACGACGGCGGATCCCTCGGTGCCTTCGGGGACGCGTCCGCGGTAGCTGTTGACCAGGTCGTGGACCTTGTCGGCGAGTTCCCTGGAGAGGTCGGGGGTGAGCCGCACCTTGAAGTCGCTGAGGTCGGAGCCCGCGTACCACTCGCGGGACCACTCGTGCAGCGTGCCGAGCCAGGTGTTCAGCTCCTGCGCGTGCATCGTCGCGACCTCGTGGAGGACGACGCCCATGGCGCCGCGTACCTCGGGGTCGGGGTCGTGCAGGAACTCGGGGTCGAACGCGGCGCCCGCGTGCACGGACCGCCACCAGCGCTCCCGCCCCTTGCCGCGCTCCGGGTCGTCCTCGACGAAGCCGTACGCGGCCAGCTGCCGCAGGTGGTAGCTGGTGGCGCCGCTCGACTCGCCGAGCCGGTCGGCGAGGCCGGAGGCGGTGGCGGGACCGAACTCGCGCAGCGCGCTGAGCAGCCGCAGTCGCAGCGGGTGGGCGAGGCCGCGCAGGCTGCGGGCGTCGATGCTGAGGACCTTCGGGTCCGGTGCGGTCGCGGCGCTGTCGTCGCCCTCTGTCTTTGGCATGTCTCAACCATAGAGTTGCAAAGCTCCCTTTGCAACGGGGTTTTGCAAAAACTCTTTGCAACTCGCGCGGCGCGCCGCGTCACTCACCCCTCCTTGATGAACCCCTCCCCGATCAGCCAGTCCTTCGCCACGTCGTGCGGGTCGTCCCCGTCGACGTCCACCCGGGCGTTCAGCACCTGGGCGACCTCCGTGGTCAGCCGTGCGCTGAGCGGGTCCAACAGGTCGGCGATCACCGGGTACTTGTCGAACGTCGGGGTGTGGATGACAGGCGCCGCGTTGTAGTTGGGGAAGAAGTGCTTGTTGTCCGCCAGCACGTCCAGGTTCATCGCCTTGATGCGGCCGTCCGTGGTGAACACCTCGCCCAGCAGGCAGGAGTTGGACTTCGACACCTGGGTGTAGATGATGCCCGCGTCCATCTTCCTGATGTTGGCGGCCGGGAGCGACATCCCGTAGGCCTTCTCCATGCCGGGCAGTCCGTCGTCGCGCGAGGCGAACTCGTTCTCCACGCAGACCGTCACCGCCGACGGGTTCTTCTTCGACAGGGCGGCGACGTCGGAGAGTGTCTTCAGGTGGTACGTGGCGTTGTTCTTCTTGCTGATGGCGAGCGCGTAGGTGTTGTTGAGGGTGGACGGCCGCAGCCACGTCACCCCGTTCTTCCGGTCCGCGTCGCGCACCGCCTTCCACTGGGCCAGCGGGTCGGTGATCGGCTTCGCGTGGCCGAGGTAGGTGATCCAGCCGGTGCCGGTGTACTCGTACTCCGCGTCGGCGTCGCCCTGGATGATCGCCTCGCGTGCGCTGATCGAGCTGGGCAGGTTCGTCCGGTCCAGGACCTCCGCCCCCGCGGCCTTGAAGATCAGGCCGATCATCTGGCCCAGGATGATGCTTTCGCTGAAGTTCTTCGAGGTGACGGTCAGCGAGGCGCCGTCCAGCGGCTGCCCCTGCCCGACCGAGCCGGGCACCACGTCGTCCACCATCGGCGAGCCGCTCTTCAGCCCGCACCCCGCCAGCGCGAGCGCCAGCGCGGCGGCGCCCGCCAGGGCCGTACGCCCCTGTCCTGTCCTCATTGCCCCGCCTCCAGTCCGCGCGGTGTCAGGGCCACCTCGACGAGCGAGGCCAGCCAGTCCACCAGCAGCGCCAGCACCACCGTCAGCACGGAACCGAGGACCAGCACCGGCATGCGCTGCGTCTGGATGCCGGAGGTGATCAGGTCGCCGAGCCCGCCGCCACCGCCGAAGGTCGCCAGGGTCGCCGTGCCCACGTTGAGGACCAGGGCGGTGCGCACGCCGGCCAGGATCAGCGGGACGGCGAGGGGGAGTTCGACCCTGGTGAGGGTGCCCATCGCCGACATGCCGATACCGCGCGAGGCCTCCACCAGGGTCGGCTCGATCGCCTTCAGCCCGGCCACCGTGTTGGAGAGCACCGGCAGCACCGCGTAGATCACCATGCCGGTGATCGCGGTGGACGGGCCGATGCCCAGCCAGATCACCAGCAGCGCCAGCAGGCCGATCGCCGGTGTCGCCTGGCCGATGTTGGCGATCGCGGTGACCACGGGTGAGGCCTTGGTCAGTCCGCGCCGGGTCAGCGCGATGCCCAGCGGGATGGCGATGATCAGCACCCAGAACGTCGAGATGGCCGTCAGCCGCACGTGCTGCCACCACCGCAGCTGGACCGTGTCGCCGGCCAGGGAGTTCTCCGCGATCGAGTCGAGGTCGACGTGGGTGATCCACACGTACGTGACCACCAGCACCACCGCGAGGGCGGCCGGGACCAGGACGAGCTTGCGCCAGGTGAGGCGGCGCGCCGGTCCGGCCGCCGGCCGGGCCGGCTCCTCCTCCTCGTCGCGGAAGGCGTGCCCCTCGACGTCGTGCTCGCCCGGCGGCCGGTCCCGGTCGTACGCGGGGGCCTTCTCGGACGGGCGGCGGCCGGACGGCGGGTCGGTGCTCATGCGCCCGGGCCCCCCTCCAGCTCCTGGACGGTCTGGTGGGCGCGCAGCTCCTCCAGGTCGTGCTGGTGCTCGATGGCGGCGAGCCGGTCGGCCTCCAGGAGCTCGTGCACGGAGTTCATCAGGGTGTGCATGTCCACGACGCCGATGAACTCCCCGCGCCGCCCCGTCACCGCGACCCGCCCGCCGCTGTCGGTCAGCACCGCCTCCAGCGCGTCGTGCAGCGTCGCGTCCCTGGTCACCGTGTCGTGCACCAGCTGACCGGCGCGCGCCAGCGAGCCGCGGGCCCGCATCAGGTCGCCGCGCCGCAGCCACTTGTACGGGCGGTTCCTGCGGTCCAGCATGAGCAGTTCGTTGTGCGACCCGGCGCGCAGCTTGTTGAAGATCGACTGGAGCGGGTCGTCCACCGTCACGGTCGGGAAGTCGGCGATCTCCACCTCGCGCACCCGGGTGAGGTTGAGCCGCTTCAGCGCCGCGCCGGCCCCGACGAAGCCGGAGACGAAGTCGTCCGTCGGATTGGTGAGGATGGCCTCCGGGGTGTCGAACTGCGCGATGTGCGAGTGCTCGCGCAGCACGGCGATCCGGTCGCCGAGCTTGATCGCCTCGTCGAAGTCGTGCGTGACGAAGACGATCGTCTTGTGGAGCTCGTGCTGGAGCCGGATCAGCTCGTCCTGGAGGTGGTCGCGGGTGATCGGGTCGACCGCGCCGAACGGCTCGTCCATCAGCAGCACCGGCGGATCGGCGGCCAGCGCCCGTGCCACGCCCACGCGTTGCTGCTGACCGCCGGAGAGCGCGCGCGGATAGCGGCCGTGGAACTCGCGGGGGTCGAGCCCCACCAGGTCGAGCATCTCCTCGACCCGGTCCTTCACCCGCGACTTCGACCAGCCCACCATCTTCGGTACGAGGGCGATGTTCTCGGCGACCGTCATGTGCGGGAAGAGCCCGGACGACTGGATCGCGTAACCGATCTTCCGGCGCAGCTTCACCGGGTCGATGTCCGTGACGTCCTCGTCGTCGATCCTGATCCGGCCGGACGACGGCTCGATCAGCCGGTTGATCATCTTCAGGGTGGTCGACTTCCCGCAGCCGGAGGGACCGACGAAGATGACCGTCTCGCCCGCCTTGATGTCCATCGACACGTTGTCCACGGCCGGGCTGGGATTGCCCGGATAGACCTTGCTCAGCTCCTCCAGCTGGATGGTGGCGCCGGAGGTGGCGTGGGCGGCCGGTCCCGGTTCGGCCGGCGCCGTCGTCTCAGACACGGGTCCCCCTCGGGATGGTGAGCCGCCCCAGCAGCACGTAGGCGGCGTCGAAGAGCAGGGCGAGGATGACGATGCCGAGCGTGCCCGCGAGCACCGAATTGATGGCGTTGGCGCTGCCCAGCGAGGCGATGCCGCGGAAGATCTCGTTGCCGAGGCCGGGCCCGGAGGCGTACGCGGCGATGGCGGCGATCCCCATCAGCATCTGCGTGGAGACCCGGATCCCCGTGAGGATCGGCGGCCAGGCGAGCGGCAGTTCCACCTTGCGGAGCCGGGTGACCCGGGACATCCCGATGCCCTTTGCCGCGTCCACGAGCGAGGGGTCGACGCCGCGCAGGCCGACGATGGCGTTGCGGACGATCGGCAGCAGCCCGTACAGCGTCAGGGTGATCACCGTCGGCGCCACCCCGAGCCCGACCAGCGGGATCAGCAGACCGATCGCGGCGAGGGACGGAATGGTCAGGACCGTCGCCGTCGAGGTGATCGCCACCGAGGAGCCCCAGCCGCTGCGGTAGCTGACCACCCCGATCAGGACGCCGAGCACGGTGGCGATGACCATGCACTGGAAGACGGCGCTGGCGTGCTGGTACGCGTCGGTGAGCAACTGCTGGTGCCGGTTTCCGAGGTACTCCCAGAAGCTCACACGTCACTCCTCGGCTCAGTCGGTGTCCTGGGCGGCCTGCTCGACGAGCGGGATGACGCGCAGGGGTACGGGGTTCTCCATGACGATGGCCGTGGAGGCGCGGACGATGCCATCAAATCCGACAACCCGGTCGATCACCCGCTGGAGATCGGCGTTGGAACGGGCCACCAGCCGGCAGAGCATGTCACCGTGCCCGGTGGTGGTGTGCAGCTCCAGGACCTCCGGTACGCCGCCCAAGTGGGCCCGTACGTCGGCTCCTTGGCCCTGCTTGATCTCCAGCGTCGCGAAGGCGGTCACCGGATATCCGAGGGCCGCGGGGTCGACGTCGGGGCCGAAGCCGCGGATGACGCCATTCGACTGAAGGCGGTCGAGCCGCGCCTGCACCGTCCCGCGCGCCACGCCGAGCCGGCGCGACGCCTCCAGGACGCCGATCCGGGGCTCGCGCGCCAGCAGCACGATGAGGCGTCCGTCCAGGTGATCGATTGCCACGGTCGGCCTCCGGGGGTGTGGTGATGGTCATCATGTACAGATGGCCCGGCCATCATGGCGAGGTGCTGGACAGATTGACCAGCGAATACGCGAACTGTTGCGCACCTTGCGAACCGGCGGGAACCTTCGGACATGACTGAGACGATGCACAGCACTCCCGGGACAGCGCGGCAGGCCGATCCCTTCCCGGTCAAGGGAATGGACGCGGTCGTCTTCGCCGTCGGCAACGCCAAGCAGGCCGCGCACTACTACTCGACGGCCTTCGGCATGAAGCTGGTCGCCTACTCCGGACCGGAGAACGGCAGCCGTGAGACCGCCAGTTACGTCCTGACCAACGGTTCGGCGCGTTTCGTCTTCACCTCCGTCATCAAGGCGTCCACGGACCACGGCCGCTTCCTGGCCGACCACGTGGCCGAGCACGGTGACGGCGTCGTGGACCTGGCCATCGAGGTCCCCGACGCACGGGCCGCGTACGCCTACGCCGTCGAGCACGGCGCCCTCGGCCTCGCCGAGCCGCACGAGGTGAAGGACGAGCACGGCACGGTCGTCCTGGCCGCCATCGCCACGTACGGCAAGACCCGCCACACCCTCGTCGAGCGCACCGGCTACGAAGGCCCCTACCTCCCGGGCTTCGCCGCCGCCGACCCGATCGTCGAACCCCCGGCCAAGCGGTTCTTCCAGGCCGTCGACCACTGCGTCGGCAACGTGGAACTCGGCCGGATGAACGAGTGGGTCGGCTTCTACAACAAGGTCATGGGCTTCACCAACATGAAGGAGTTCGTGGGCGACGACATCGCCACCGAGTACTCCGCGCTCATGTCCAAGGTCGTCGCCGACGGCACGCTCAAGGTCAAGTTCCCGATCAACGAGCCGGCCGTCGCCAAGAAGAAGTCCCAGATCGACGAGTACCTGGAGTTCTACGGCGGCGCCGGCGTGCAGCACATCGCGCTGGCCACCAACGACATCGTCGCGTCCGTGAAGGCGATGCGCGCGGCCGGCGTCCAGTTCCTCGACACCCCGGACTCGTACTACGACACCCTGGGCGAGTGGGCGGGGGAGACCCGGGTGCCCGTGGAGACCCTGCGCGAGCTGAAGATCCTCGTCGACCGCGACGAGGACGGCTATCTGCTGCAGATCTTCACCAAGCCGGTCCAGGACCGGCCGACCGTCTTCTTCGAGATGATCGAGCGCCACGGCTCGATGGGCTTCGGCAAGGGCAACTTCAAGGCCCTGTTCGAGGCGATCGAGCGCGAGCAGGAGAAGCGCGGCAACCTCTGATCCCTCCTTGACCCCGGGAGCACTTCGACGGGCGGGCCGGACATCCGGCCCGCCCGTCGCGGTGTGCACCCGTGCGAGCTGTCAGCGGCCCGCGGGTGACGGCGCGGCCGACGGCTTCGCCGTGGCGCCCGCGGGCACGGCCTTGGGCGGGACCGCCTCCGCCTGCCGCCCTGTCGGGCCCGCCGCCGGGGCCGCACCCGGGCCCTGCGCGGCCTCCCCGGCGCCGGCCCCGGGCGCCCCCGGGCCGGTCTCAGGACCGGCCGCCGGCGGCGCCTCCTGCGACGGCTCCGGGGCGGGCGGCGCGGCCGGCCGCATGTCCTGCGGCCCGCCCGCCGGGGGCTGCCCCAGCGTGTCCAGCGCCTCCTGGGCCCGGGGGGCGTCCAGCGGCGAGAACCGCGGGTTGGTGCGCAGGGCCTCCTCCAGATGGCGGCGGGCCGGACCGAAGTCCTGCAACGCCCGCTGGACCATGCCCAGGTGGAACTCGTACGCCGCGTTCCGGCCACCCGAGTCGACCGCCCGCTGCGCGTACTCCAGCGCCGCGTCCGGATCGCCCGAGCGGTGCAGCGCCCAGCCCAGCGCGTCGGCCACCGCCGCGCTGTGGTGGCCGCGGCCCCACTCGGCCCGCAGCAGCTCCACGGCCGCGTCCGCGTCGCCGTGGGCGGCCTCGAAGCGGCCCAGCAGCAGGGAGTCGTCCACGCCCCGCGCCTTGCTCAGGGCGAGGGCCTTGCGCAGCTTCGTGTACTGGTCGGCCGAGTCGCCGTCCAGGCCGAGCGACTCGTACAGCTCGCCCAGCTCCAGCAGATAGGCGGGGCGCGGCGACTTCTTCAGCGCCGCCTGGTAGTCGCGCTGGGCCTCGTCGGTCCGCCCGAGGGCCGCCAGCGCACGGGCCCGGCCGGCGAGCGCCGGGTGGTGGGCGGGGTCGGTGCGCAGCGCGGCCCCGTACTGGGCCACCGCCTCCTGCGGCTCGCCCCGCTCCCAGGCGAGCTCGCCCAGCCGGGACAGGCAGGCCGCCTTCTCCGCCGGTGTCCTCGCCCGGTTCGCCGCGTCCTGCGCGGTCGCCAGCGCGTCCTCCCGCCAGCCCCGGTCCCGGTACATCTGCGCCGTCAGCCCCAGCGACGGCACACCCGCACGCAGCTCGGCGAACTTCTCCACCGCCTTGGCCGCCGACGCGGAGTCGCCGAGGCCGTTGTACGCGTCGGCCAGTTCCGGGTACACGGTCCACTGCCCGGGCTGCCGGGACCGTACCGTCTCCCCCCACTTCTTCGCCGTGACGAAGTCGTGCCGGGCGTTGGCGAGCGAGGCGAGACCCACCCAGGCCGCCGCGTTCCCGCGCTCTCCCGGCTGCACGTCCAGGGACCGCTTCAGCGCCTGCTCGGCCCGGGTGTAGTACGCCGCGTCCGAGACCCGCTGCCCCCACTCCACGTACGCCGACCCGAGGACCGCCCACGACCGGGCGTCCGAGGGATGCGTGCCCACCCACTTCCGCCGGTCCCCGATGAGCGCCGTCAGATCGGAGAGCGAGGCGGGGGAGCCCGCGGCCGTCGCGCTCATCGCCCGCGAGACCGCGCCCGGCAGGGGCGGAGCCGCGTCCTGGTCGTCGTCGGGCACCGCGACCACCGCCCCCGTCACCAGCACCGCCCCCGCCACGACACCGAACGCGGCCCTGCGCAGGGCCGTGCGCAGCGAGGCGGGCGGCGGCTCGGTCAGGGACACGGGGTCCGGTGGCAGGTGTGGCGGGGACTCGTAGGGCGGGGCGCAGTCGGTCTCGGGGGAGCGGTCCGGCCGGGGGGCCGTCGGTGGCTGCTGTGGCGTGACGTCCATGCCGATCACTCTGCGTCAGTAATACGAGCACACCGCGCCTTGCGATCGCTGCCGCATACGGGTTCACACCAATGGGCCCGGGTGCCAGTCTTGGATCATGGACGATCTTCTCGAGCTACTGCGCGCGGGCCTGCCGGCCGAGGCCCTGATCACCGATCCCGACATCACCGCGTCCTACGCCAACGACATGGCGAGCTTCTGCGAAGCGGGTGCCCCCGCCGTCGTCACGCTCCCCCGCACCGTCGAGCAGGTGCAGCACATCATGCGCACCGCCACCGCGCTGCGCGTCCCGGTCGTCCCCCAGGGCGCCCGCACCGGCCTGTCCGGCGCGGCCAACGCCTCGGACGGCTGCATCGTGCTCTCCCTGGTGAAGATGGACCGGATCCTGGAGATCAGCCCCGTCGACCGCATCGCCGTCGTGGAGCCGGGCGTCATCAACGCCGTCCTGTCCCGGGCGGTCAACGAGCACGGGCTGTACTACCCGCCGGACCCCTCCAGCTGGGAGATGTGCACCATCGGCGGCAACATCGGCACCGCCTCCGGCGGCCTGTGCTGCGTGAAGTACGGCGTCACCGCCGAGTACGTCCTCGGCCTCGACGTCGTCCTGGCCGACGGACGCCTGCTCACCACCGGCCGCCGCACCGCCAAGGGCGTCGCCGGATACGACCTCACGCGGCTCTTCGTCGGCTCGGAGGGCAGCCTCGGCATCGTCGTCAAGGCCGTGCTCGCGCTCAAGCCGCAGCCGCCGCGGCAGCTCGTCCTGGCCGCCGAGTTCCCCAGCGCGGCGAGCGCCTGCGACGCCATCTGCCGCATCATGGAGCGCGGTCACACACCGTCACTCCTCGAACTGATGGACCGTACAACAGTCCATGCCGTCAACACGATGGCGAACATGGGTCTCCCCGACTCCACCGAGGCGCTCCTGCTCGCCGCCTTCGACACCCCGGACCCCACCGCCGACCTCGCCGCCGTCGCCGCCCTGTGCACCGCCGCCGGAGCCACCGAGGTCGTCCCGGCCGAGGACGCGGCCGAGTCCGAGATGCTGCTCCAGGCCCGGCGGATGTCGCTCACCGCCCTGGAGACCGTCAAGCCGGCCACGATGATCGACGACGTGTGCGTACCGCGCTCGCAGCTCGGCGCCATGCTCGAGGGCACGGCGGCCGTCGCACGGAAGTACGACCTCACCATCGGTGTCTGCGCGCACGCGGGCGACGGCAACACCCACCCCGTCGTCTGCTTCGACCCCGCCGACGCCGACGAGTCCCGGCGGGCCCGCGAGTCCTTCGACGAGATCATGGCGCTCGGCCTCGAACTCGGCGGCACGATCACCGGCGAACACGGCGTGGGCGTGCTGAAGAAGGAGTGGCTCGCCCGGGAACTCGGCGAGGTGAGCGTGGAACTGCACCGGGGCATCAAGCAGGCCTTCGACCCGCTGGGGCTCCTCAACCCGGGCAAGGTCTTCTGAGCCGCCGGCCGGCCCCTCAGCCCTCCCCGTCCTGCGACTCGTCCGCCGGCCACGGGTCGCTCATCCACAGGTCGTCGGCCGGCAGCGGCGCGAGCAGCTCCGCGAGACCCTCGTCGATGCCGAGCCGCCCGGTCTCCGTACCCGGCGCGACGACGCACAGGGTCCGCTCCACCCAGACGGCCACCACCACGGACTCCACCTCCAGCAGGGCGTTGCCGTCGGGCGAGGTCAGCGCCACGCAGATGACGCCGCGCCCCTCGACCTTGGTGGGCCAGATCCGCACGTCCCCGTGCCCGGACGGCCGGAACATGCCCTCGACCAGCAGATCGCGGGCGAACGTCCAGTGCACGGGCGCGTCGGAGCCGATGTGGAAGGCGATGTGCACGGCGTAGGGGTCCTCGGTGCGATACGTCAGCCGGGCGGGCACGGGGATGCTGCGCTCGGGCGACAGGACCAGCTTGAGTTCCAGCTCGCGTTCCACGACGGTGTCCATGAGGTGCGTCCTTTCGGTGCCTGTGGGCCGGTCCCACGACCGCCCGCACAGGGAGAGAGCGCCCTCCCCGCCATCCATTACGCGACTCGGGGAAAAATATTTCGCGGTGACCGGAAAGTGGCCCAAACGCCAGGACCGGCCCGGGGGTACGCGCCTGTCTGATAGATGTGGTCCCTTGTATCGGGACCGACCATCCCCCCATCGCCGGTCGGTCTGAGGCCTCGAAGAGATACGGGACCACGGTGATGAGCGCCCCAACCCCGGCACCCGGTGACGAAAGCCCCCGCGAGGGGTACTACCCCGACCCGTCCATTCCCGGATACGTCCGGTACTGGAACGGCGCTTCGTGGGTGCCCGGCACCAGCCGGCCCGCCCCGCAGCAGGGCGAGCCCCTGCCCGCCTCACCCCCCGAGGAGGACGCGCCGCACGCACCCGCGCCCGTCCCCGCCGCGGTGGACGAGACCGGCCCGGTCTTCTTCGACGAGGAGCCGTACGGGACGAGCCGCCCCGAACCCGCCACCGCCTGGCAGGCCGACGCCTCCCGGCAGACCGGCTTCGGCGGCGAGCGGGACCGGAGGGTCTCCTGGGGCGGCGCGCCGGAACCCGAGGACGGGCCCGCCGACGCCGGTCCGCGGACGCCCGCGGGCGGCTCACCGGACGTCCACGCCGTCGGCGGCGCCGGTCCCTCGGACCGGGCCCCCGCCGACCCGCGCCTCCCCGCACCCGCACCCGCGGACCCCACCGCAGGCGCGCTTCCGGGCATGCGCGACGGCGGCGGCCGGACCCCCGAGAACACCGTCGCCATCCGCGTGAACCGCTCCGGCCGCTCCGACGGCCCCGACCGCTCGGGCGGCGCACCCGGTGACACACCGCGCCCGTCCGCCGACGGCACCGTCGCGATCCGCGCCGCGGGACCGGGCGGCAGGCCGCCGGGCCCGCGCGAGCCGCAGCAGCAGCCCGCCGAGGGCACGATGACGATCCGTGCGATCACCCCCGGCACCGCCCCGGCCGCGCCCGCCGCACCGCACTCCGCCGCGCAGCCCGCCGCGCCCGCCGCCCCGCAGCCTTTCGCGCCCGTCCAGCAGCCCCCTGCGCCCTCCCCTGCGCCCTCCCCGGCCCCGGCCCCGCAGTCCGCGCCCTCCCCGGCCCCGGCGGAGCTCAACAGCCCGCTCACGCCCGGCCCCGGCGGCGGCTCCGCCTCCTGGGCGCAGCAGGTCCATCAGCTGGCCCGGCCCGAACAGGCCGCCCCACCGCAGCCGCAGCCGCCCGCCCACCGGCAACGGCCCGCGTTTGCGCAGCAGTCCCTTCAGCCTCAGCAGGCGCCGCAGCCCGATCAGCCGGTCGTGCCCTGGAAGCCCCCGGTCGACGACCACTTCCAGCAGCTCGCCGCGGCCAGGACGGCCGCCCGCCCGGCGGCCCTCGGCAAGCGGTTCGCCGCCCGGCTCATCGACACGGTGGTGCTCGGCGCACTCGTCGGCGCCGTCGCGGTGCCGCTCGCGGCCAAGGCGACGGACCACGTCAACGAGAAGATCGACGCCGCCAAGCTGTCGGGCGAGACCGTCACCGTCTGGCTGCTGGACTCCACCACGGCCTCGCTGGCCGGCGTGGTCCTCGGCGTCTTCCTGGTGCTGGGCGTCCTCCTGGAGGCGCTGCCGACCGCGAAGTGGGGACGTACGCTCGGCAAGAAGCTGTGCGGTCTCGACGTGCGGGACATCGAGTCCCACGACACGCCCGGCTTCGGCGCCGCTGTGCGCCGCTGGCTGGTCTACGGGGTGCTGGGCCTCCTGGTGATCGGCGTGGCCAACGTGGCCTGGTGCCTGATCGACCGGCCGTGGCGCCAGTGCTGGCACGACAAGGCGGCCCGCACCTTCGTCGCCGGCTGACCGGCGGGCCCCCGGCCTCCCTCCCGGCGCACCCGCACGGCTGACGGCCCATCGGGTGAGGGCCGTCGGGCGGACCCCGTTCCCCCGAACGCACCTGAGCCGTTGCGGGCGCCCACGGGGCGGGGTGCACTGCCCGCATGAGCAACGATCAGCCGACGTCCGGTGAGCCGCCCGAGGACGACCCGTTCCGCAAGAAGCCGCACGGGCCCCAGCAGCCGCCGTCATCCGGCTCGCCCTACGACAGCGCGCCCCCGCCGCCGCCGTACGACCCGGGCCCCTACGGCGGCGGCGGTTACGGCGGGGCGGACCCGCTGGCGGGCATGCCGCCGCTCGCGGAGCCCGGCAAGCGGATTCTGGCGCGGCTGATCGACCTTCTGATCATCTCGATCCCGCTGTACCTGATCTCGCTTCCCTGGGGCGGCGCGGTCGACGTGGCCGACGGCAACAACGACGACAACGTCGGGGACGTCTTCGCCCAGACCTACAGCGGGCATCAGTTGCTCTGGTCGCTGATCGGCCTGGTCTGCTACGTCGCGTACGACACGTACTTCACGCACAAGGACGGCCGCACCCTGGGCAAGCGGCTGCTGAAGCTGCGCGTCGCGATGCTCAACGACGGCAGGGTGCCGGACACCGGCAGCGCGTTCCTGCGGGCCGTGGTGCTGTGGCTGCCGGCGCTGCTGTGCTGCCCGTGCCTGTGGTGGCTGATCAACATCGTGCTGATGTTCACGGACAAGCCGTACCGGCAGGGGCTGCAGGACAAGGCGGCCAAGACGGTCGTGGTGGTCACCAACTAGGGCTTGCAGGCGCCCAGCTCTCATCATGGCCGTGGCTCCTACGGTCTGAAGCGAGGAATGTGGTGGGGGTGGCTGGTGCGCGTAAGTGGCAGCAGACGCCGGGGAGCAGGATTCCGCACCACCGCAGGTGCTGGCCGACACGTCCCGTTGCCGTACGCCCTGTCAGCTGCGACGCCGTCCGGCTTCTCGGGGGAACCGCCCGAGCCACTGGCAAGGAACCCGGATTGGCCTCATTCCTGCGCAACGAGGAAGGGGCGCAGCCCGCGCCGGGGCGGGCTGCGCCGTCAGCTGGGCTGGGTTAGAACTTGAGTGTCCAGCCCTTGAGTGTTCCGGTGGAGCCGGGGGCGGTGTCGGTCACGCGTAGCTGCCACCTGCCGGAAATCGAGATTGGCTCGAGAGTGGTGGCGAAGACCTGGTTCGTGTTGGTGCCAGCAACGTGATCGGCCGCCTTCAGTTGGTAGGAGATGCCCTCTTTGGCAACCAGGTCGAGTTTTAGGTCGCCGACGTTTCCGTGCGTCAGGTTCACCCACACCTGAATCCGGTTCGGCGCGGTGGAGTCGGCGTCGGACGTGATGACCATGTCGGATTCAACAGTGGCGTTGTCCGGGATAGCGACGGCCGTCTGGTTCTGGTAGGTAGGGAAGGCAAGCGTCCACGCCTTGAGGGCGGCGGTCTTCCCGGTGAATGAGTCGGTGACCTCGAGCGTCCAGATGCCGTCGGCTACGTCGTCGGCGGCGTCGATGGTATACGTCTTGTTGAGGGAGGTCTCGTTGTTGATTGTGCCGTCGAACTGCACAGGATAGATCGCGCCGCTTGGGCTGGTTGCGGTAATTCGGAGGTTGCCGACTCTCGGGTGGGTGAGGTACACGGAAACCCGAGTAGCGCTGGAGGCGTGGCCGCCAATGCTCGACACTGGCAACGTGGATTTGGTGGTTGCGGAGTCAGGGAACGAGACGCTGGTGACACTGCTGAAGGGGAAGGCTATTGACCAGTTCAGCAGTGTGCCGGTGGCGTCGGAGTAGCCGTTCTCCAGCTTGAGCTTCCACGTACCCGTAGCGGGGGAGGCGGAGGCATCAGCGTAGTAGGTGTAGCGGAAGGATTCGGAGGTTTGTGGTGCGGCGAGGTTGCTGCTGGCGGGCGAGGCCGCGGGCAAGGCGGATGCATCCAGGCGGTACGTCTTGCCTTGGGGGTCGATAAGGTCGACGTTCAAGTTGCCGCGGCCGAGGCCGGCCACGTCGAACTCCACGCTCATCCGGGAAGGAGCGTTGCCGGGGACAGCTGAGGTGAGGGAACGGGTGACGAAGCCCTTGCCCTTTGCGGGGATGGAGGAGTCCTTCTCGTCCCGTATCTGGTACGGGCGAGGCTTGTTGGGGTCGGGCCTGGGCGCGACGGCCGCTACTGCCCCATCCAGTTGGAGGCGGGGGTTGGGGCCTTCCGTGTAGGTGATGGTCTTCCCGGTGCCGGTGAGCGCCTTGATGAGGTCGCCGAGTGGGGCGGTGGGATTGGCCTGGCGCAGCACGGCCAGGGCCCCGGCAACGTGTGGGGCGGCCATGGATGTGCCGTTCTTGGCGCCGTAGGTGCCACCCAGCAGTGAGCTGGTCACGCCATTGCCGGGGGCGAAGATGTCGACCAGGGACCCACGATTGGTGTACGTGGTGAGCTGGTCGTCGTCAGTTGTAGCACCCACCGTGACAGCGTTAGGGACGCAAGCGGGGGAGTTCACGGCGCTGGTGTAGCCCTGGTTGCCCGCGGCGGCGACAGTGGCGACGCCTTCGCTGTAGAGGATGTTGATGGCGGCGGCGCGAGGGTCGGCGTCGCAGGCGGAGGTGTAGCGTCCGCTGCCGAGGCTTATGTTGGCGGAGATGATGGGCCTGCCGGACTGTTTGTATGCATCGACTTTCTCCAGGGCTGCGAGTTGATCCGAAGCAAACGACAGCGCGCACGAGGCTTCGGATCCGCAGTAGTCGGCAGAGTCGAAGCGCGAGAAGACTTGGATGGCGATGATCTTTGCGCCTGGGGCGACCCCTTGCTTGGGGGCTCCGAATAGGCTCGTGCCGTTGCCTGCGGCTATTCCGGCGACGTGGGTGCCGTGCTCGCAGGCTGTGCCCATGGCGGCGCAGGGTCCGCTTTCGGCGTCGGCGGAGCCGGGGCCTTCTTGGGCGTCAGTGCCGTCGGGGCACAGACTGGTGGAGCCGTAGGTTTCGTCGGTGGAGCTGAAACACGCTTCGTCGGTGACGCGTCCGCCGAGGAAGGGGTGCTTAACGGCGACGCCAGTATCGAGGATGGCGATGGTGGCTCCGGCGCCGGTGGTGCCTGATGCGGCGGTTTTGTCGGCGCCGATGAGCGGGATGGTGGAGTCCAGCGATGGTGGCATGGGAATGTCTTCTGTGACGGACAGGACCCCAGGGGCGGCGGAGAGCTTGGCCAGTCCGACAGTGTCGACGCGGAGTGTAGTGACCGGCGCCTTATTGAAGGAGTGGATCACTTCGCCTGCTTCGGAGGCGGTGGCAAGGTCGCTGCGCGCTGCAGCGACGACGTTGACGCGGATCTCCTTGCCGCCTTCAGCCGCCTTGTAGGTAGCGGAGGAGACGGGGTCGATGTCGCTGGCAGGGTCGAGGCCGTCGGCCACGGCGGGTATGGCGACGAGGCTGAGTGTGGTGACGGCTGAGGCAAGGACGGCAGCCCATATGGGTCTTTTCAAAGCGAATGCTCCTGGTTTGAGGGCACAAAAGGGCCAGCCCGGGGGCGGCGGGGATGCTCCCCGGGCTGGCGCTCAGAGGGCGATTCAGGTGGCGTTGGCGCCGTTCTTCGGGTTGCCGCCACGCTTGACTGCCTGGAGGTAGGTGTAGGCGACGGAGCGGCAGGTGCTCTTGTAGCGGTAGGCGGAGCAGGTGTATGTGGCCATGGTGGTATGGAAGGCGTTGTCTACGTTCGACTTCTTGGAGCGGTCGAAGTAGTACTTGTAGCCCTTATACGTGTTGCCGATGAGGCCGTAGCCGTAGTCGTGCATGTCGCAGGCGCCACGGAAGTCGTAGCCGAACGGCTTGTCCGGGGCGTTCGTGCAATGATCGTGATTGATACCTACGACCCAGTAGCCGGTAGGGAGCTTCTTCCAATAGGGCTGATGCCAGCCGTAGTGGGCAGCCCAAGCGGCGCAGCCGCTTTCGAGGTACCAGAGCCAGTCTGTGGCGCGGTTGCAGTGGCGCGGGTAGGCCTGAGGATCGCTGATCTCGCCAGTGGTGATGTCGGATGCGGGGGGCCGGGTGGCAGTGGGGTCGGTAATCCCCTCGGCGCCGTTGAAGATGGATTCCGAGGCGGGACGGTCGGGGCCGATGGGTTCGACGTTGGGGGAGCCATCGTCGCTGGAGGAGAAGTCGATCTCCCAACTCCCGTTGATGGGGGAGGTGATGTCGGTAACGCGGCCCGTGGAGTCGTAGCTGTAGGAGGCGCCCACATCCGCGGATTCGACCGGGTTGGTCACGTCGCGGAGCAGGCCCGTGGAGTCGTAGGTGTAGCGGGCGACAGTCTGGACGGTGGTACCGGTGGTGAGGTCGATGGACTTGATGCGGCCGGTGTAGTCACCCTTGGTGGTGGAAGTCGCCGTGGTGGAGGCCGCGTAGGTGACTTGGAGTTCTTGGGCGGCTTCTTCGGCGCCGGCGGGGGCGCTGACGGTGGAAACGCGCCCCCTGGAGTCGTAGGTGACGGTGTCGGTGCCGGTGGAGGCAGTGCCGACACCCGTGACGCGCCAAGTGTCGGTTCCGGGGGATTTCTGAGCCCACGTGTAGGTGGGCTTGAGGTCGGCCGATGGGGCGCTGAACGTGTCGTCGCCCTCGGTTGTGGACTTGAGGTCGGCGTTGACGACTTCTTTCATGGTCGTGACCATGACGCCGAGGTGGTCGTTCCACTTGGACGTTTCAGTAAGGGTGGAGCCGTTGGGGGCGGTGTACCTATTGATGCTGCCGCCGTCGGGGGTGGAGAGAGTATCGGTGAGGGCATACTCGGTGTCTTCGTCGACGTTCAGGTCGGTGATGGTGAAGGCGCCGGAGGAGCCGACAGCCTTGCGATTGAGTTGCCCGCCGAGGAATTCGGCTTCCCACCCGTCGCCGTAGACACCGAGGTCGGCGCGAGCGACCGGCGCAGACTGAGGCTTGGCTACACCGTCGACTTCAGTGACGGTGTGTCTTCGGCCCATGAGCCCGGCTGCGGAGTCCGTCTCGTTGATCTGGAACGAGTTGGTTTCCGTGAAGAAGAGCCCGGGGCCGACTTGCTGAACGGTGCCGTCGGCGAGTGGTTGGTCGATGGTGGTGGCGGCGCCGGCGGGTGCCTGCGGAAGCAGAACGGCCGCACTGAGCACGGTCACCAGTAGTAGTGCGCTTTTGCGCATGGGTGCCCCTCGTTGCTAGTCGAATTCGACCATCGGGGTCGGACACTAATGTGACAAAGGCGATTACCACAAGTAGTGAAAAGGGGAGTCAATCAGTCCGTTTTGCAGGCCTGTTGAGTGCTCGTCAACGCACATATCTGAGTACCGAGATGGAGTGCATGAGTACGCGTACTCATGTGTGGTGGCAGACCGCTCCGTGAAAATGTGCTCATGACGCTGAACAGAGTTCTTGCGGGCGCGGGGGTGTCAGCGCTCGCGGTGGTGGCGCTGGCTGCATGTGGCAGCGAGCAGGCCGAGGGAGGTCGGGAGAACGCCGCGAGCCGGGCGGGGGCGCAAGTGCCGGTTACCAGCCACGGCCCGGAAAAGCAGGTGGTGTTCATGAAGATGCTGGAGCGAGTGGGGGCGCCGTGCGTGCCGGACGCGCCGACGACGGCGGATCCGGGTGCCCCGAACCCTGGTGAGCATCCGCCCACGCGGCCAGGTGACCTGTTGCCGGTGGACGAGAATCCGCCCACGGACTTGCCTGCACCCACCGTAACGTCTGGGGAGCCGAAGCTGAATGGGGTGGAGGCGTGCGAGGGGCGTGAGCACGGCAAACGTATTACTCAGGCGCTGAATGGCCTGAATAAGCCCACCGCAGTTCAGGTGAGGCAGAAGCTGAACAAGCTCGGCTACATCGACTCCCGCATCCACGGCCTGAAAGCCGAGCAGGGTGTGGTGCGCTTCTACCTGGACTTGCGAGCTATGGGTGGCCAGCTCGCGATCGAGGGGACTTCGGCTGGTAAGAAGACTACGCTCGACGCGTTTGCGTACCCTGCGGAAGGAACGTTCAAGCCGGGCAAGTAGCGGCACCCGATGGGGCAGCGACGGCTTGGCTGTGCTGATTTCCGCACCTTCGCCCCGTAAGCGCTGGCGCGCTGGTGGCTGCCTCCGCCAGCGAGCCCTGTCGGCCTGCAGGTGCTGGGCGAGCGCTTTTGTTCGAAGTCAGTTGACCATTCGCGCCCGGTCGGCGACAGACCGGACCGGTGCGCGGTCAGGAGCCAGTTCTTGGACGCGCCTCGGGCGGCCCCCGGCCGAAGCTCGTTCGGTTGCAGACCCTGTGCACCCCCCCCATGGGTCACGGTCTCAGACGAACCGGACGGGAAAGCGCGCCAGCATTTTCCCGTCCGTGCCAGCCGTCAGCGCCTCAGCGAATGCTCGCCCACCCGCTCGGACGCGGCGCGTGCGGCAGGGATCCTGGACTGTGCGGTGTCGAGGGTGCGGCCCCCGGGTTCGGCAGCGGCGGGGACGGTGTCGCGGTGTGCGGACACCGCGGCCCTCGTCTTCGCCGCTTTCGCTGTGTTCCTGCGGGTCGGCAGGGGGACGGTGACGGCCACCAGCAGGCCGAGCGCGAGCGCGGCCGTACCGATGACGGCGATGCCGATGCCCGATTCGGTACGGGACAGCAGCAGCATGGCGAGGGTCGAGAAGACGACGGTCACCGAACCGTAGGAGAGCTGTGCAGCAGTAGGTCGCGGCATGGCAATATCCGTCCTCGGGACGTCGGATGGGCAGTCTCTCGACACGCTCTCGCTGTCAAGTGACTCTACGACGGTGAATGCCCGAGCGGAACAGGTAGTAAGCGTAACCTAACCCACGGTACCGGTGCACGGGGGGCGCACGGAGTCACGCCGCGCACCGATGGGGGGTTTGAGCGCGCCGGTCGGGCGGGGAGCGGTCGTCCGGATAGCGGAAACGCGCTCCTGCATAGTGCACTTGGTCTGTTCAAGTCAAGGTCTGTCTTTTATTCCGTAACTCCGGTCGAATGTCGTCACTTGTGACGCGTTACCGCGCGCGGCCCCTTCACACCTCCAAGGCCGTAGCCGCGGGCGCCGGGGAGGACTGCATCACGTGATCATTAAAAGACGGGCGCTTCGCACCGGGGCGGTTGTCGTGGCCATGGCCGCGACCGCCGCCACCGCATCCGCCTTCGCCACCGCTCAGGCGGATGACCAGGCGTCAGGCGCCGCCGCCTCCGCCGTCGACCGCCGGGACCCGGGGTCGGCCAAGGGCGACGCGCACAACCTGGAAGGCCCCTTCAGCAAGCAGCAGGACGCCCAGCGTCAGGCCGCCCTGGAGAAGGTCATATCCGGCGACAAGAAGGTGCTGGCACGCAACGGCTCCAAGGTCGTCAAGCTCGACGACAACAAGTACTCCGAGGTCCAGCGCCAGAAGACCGACAAGATCTTCACCGTCCTGGTGGAGTTCGGTGACCAGGTCGACAACACGACCATGTTCGACCCGGACGGCGCCGGCCCCAAGCCCGCCGTCAAGAAGTACGGGGGCACGCCCGGACCGGCGCACAACAAGATAGCCAAGCCGGACCCCGCGAAGGACAACAGCACCGCCTGGCAGGCCGACTACAACCAGGCCCACTTCCAGGACCTGTACTTCGGCGAGGGGGCCGGCAAGAACTCGCTCAAGACGTACTACGAGAAGACGTCCTCCGGGCGCTACTCGGTCGACGGCGAGGTCTCCGACTGGGTCAAGGTCCCGTACAACGAGGCCCGCTACGGCTCGAACTACTGCGGTTTGACCAACTGCGCCAACGCCTGGGACATGATCAAGGACGGCGTGAACGCCTGGGCCGCCGACCAGAAGGCCAAGGGCCGTACGCCCGAGCAGATCAAGGCGGATCTCGCCCAGTACGACCAGTGGGACCGTTACGACTTCGACGGTGACGGCAACTTCAACGAGCCCGACGGCTACATCGATCACTTCCAGATCGTGCACGCCGGCGAGGACGAGTCCGCGGGCGGCGGCGTCGAGGGCACCAACGCCATCTGGGCGCACCGCTGGTACGCCTACGGCACCAACGCGGGCGCGACCGGCCCGGCCGACAACAAGGCCGGCGGCACCCAGATCGGTGACACCGGCATCTGGGTCGGCGACTACACCGCGCAGCCCGAGAACGGCGGCCTGGGCGTCTTCGCCCACGAGTACGGCCACGACCTCGGCCTGCCGGACCTGTACGACACGACCAACACCGCCGAGAACTCGGTCGGCTTCTGGTCGCTGATGTCGGCCGGTTCCTGGCTCGGCACCGGTAAGAACAGCATCGGTGACCTGCCCGGCGACATGACCGCCTGGGACAAGTTCCAGCTGGGCTGGCTGGACTACGACGTGGCCAAGGCCGCGACGAAGTCCACCCACAAGCTGGGCGTGTCCGAGTACAACACCAGCAACAAGCAGGCGCTCGTCGTCGAGCTGCCGGACAAGGCCGTCACCACCGCCGTCACGACGCCCGCCGAGGGCGCCAAGCAGTGGTGGAGCGACATGGGCGACAACCTCAACAACACCCTGTCGCGCTCGGTCGACCTGACCGGCAAGTCCGCCGCGTCCCTGGACCTCGCGGGCTGGTGGGACATCGAGAAGGACTACGACTACCTCTACACCGAGGTGTCGGACAACGGCGGCACCAGCTGGACCGCGCTCGACGGCACCGCCAACGGCCAGGCCATCCCGCGCGACGCCAGTGACAAGCCGGCCCTGACCGACGTCTCCGGCTCGTACCAGAAGCTGTCGTACTCGCTGAACGCCTACGCGGGCAAGAAGATCGACATCCGCTTCCGCTACACCACCGACGGCGGCGCGGGCGGCGTCGGCTTCGCGGCCGACACCATCGCGGTCAACGCCGACGGCGCCGTCCTCTTCTCGGACAACGCCGAGGGCGACGACAACGGCTGGACCGCCAAGGGCTTCTCCCGGGTGGGCTCGTCCTTCACCAAGGACTACCAGCAGCGCTACATCGCGGAGAACCGCCAGTACGTCTCGTACGACCAGACCCTCAAGGTCGGCCCGTACAACTTCGGTTTCGCCAACACCCGTCCGGACTGGGTCGAGCACTACCCGTACCAGAACGGCCTGCTGATCTGGCTGTGGGACGGCTCGCAGAAGGACAACAACGTCTCGGCCCACCCGGGTCAGGGCCTGATCCTGCCGATCGACGCGCACGCCAAGCCGCTGAAGTGGGCGGACGGCTCGGTCATCCGCAACAAGATCCAGCCCTTCGACGCTCCGTTCAGCTGGTACCCCACCGACGGCTTCACGCTGCACAACGGTGACGTGGCCACGAAGATCAAGCCGCAGCTCGGCGTTCCGGCCTTCGACGACCACAAGGGCACCTACTGGTACAAGGAGAACAAGACCGGAAGCGTGCAGGTTACTGACACCAACACCCGGATCTCGATCATCAGCGAGCCGCTCGACGGCTCCACGATGACCGTCCAGGTGGGTCCCTCGCACAAGTAATTCGGTAAAACAGCAGGTCAAAGCATGATCGGCCGTCGCCCTCTAGCGGGCGGCGGCCGATCGTGTTTAGGTGCCTCTTGTTCGGACTCTTATTGACACGACGTCTCACGGGGGGAGCGCGGAGCATGGCCGGCGGAGGATTCAGCAAACTGCCGAACGGCAGTGTGGTCGTCGCGATCACACTGTCGAGCCCGGCGGGAGGCGTAGGGCCGGACACCCCGGTGCGCGTCCTGGTGCACGCGGCCAACCGGGCCCGCGCACTGACCCGGCTGCGCAATCTGGGCCTGCGCGCCGTCTACCTCCGCGGCAACGCCGAGCCGCCCACCCCGGACGAGATCACCGCCGTCCTGCACCACCCGGACGGCCTGCTGTGGCGCGCGAGACCCGAGCGGGCCCAGGAGCTCTGGCACCCCATACGGGCGCTGCTGAGGCCCGCACAGCCGGCCCCGCAGGGCTGAGCGCCGGGCCGGCGGCTCAGAGCGCGGGCTTGCCGGAGAGCACGACGCCCGCGTCGCGCAGCTCGGCCAGCGCCCGGTCCGTGCTCGCCTCGGCGACGCCCGCGGTCAGATCCAGCAGTACGTGCGTGGCGAAGCCCTCACGGACGGCGTCGAGCGCGGTGGCCCGGACGCAGTGGTCGGTCGCGATGCCGACCACGTCCACCTCGGTGACCCCGTGGTCACGCAGCCACTCGGCGAGCCCCGTCCCGTTCTCGTCCTGGCCCTCGAAGCCGCTGTACGCGGCGGCGTACGCACCCTTGTCGAAGACGGTGTCGATCGCCCCGGAGGCGACCGCCGGGGCGAAATTCGGGTGGAAGCCCACCCCCTCCGTACCGGCGACGCAGTGCGCGGGCCAGGAGTGCTCGAAGTCCGGCTCCGGCGAGAAGTGGTCGCCGGGGTCGATGTGGTGGTCGCGGGTGGCCACCACGTGCCGGTAACCCGGCTGGGCCTCACCGATCAGGTCGGTGATGGCGGCGGCCACATCGGCGCCCCCGGCCACGGCGAGGCTCCCGCCCTCGCAGAAGTCGTTCTGGACGTCCACGACGATCAGGGCGCGGTGCATGGCGGGTGTCCTTCGGTGGGGGAGTGGGCGAGCGGTGGTCACGGGGTGACGGGGGTGACATCGAGCCTAGAGAATGCGGCCCGGCTTAGGGAGGGGGAGCGCCGATCCGGGCGAAACCGAGCGCGCGGGAAAACCATCCTTCGGGGGCGGCCCCGAACCGGACCGGCCGGGCTTCGTCGAGCCCGTGCGGCGACCGAGGACGGGACGACCGCGCCCCGGCCCCCGCACCGGACCGCACCCGCTCACCCCCGTACCGGACCGCACCCGCTCATACGTACTCCGTGGGAATCACCGGCTCTCCACGCGACAGCTGCCTCGCGGACATCGGCAGCCCCGCCCGCGCGGCGATGTGCCGTTCCCGTGCCGCGTCCAGCGGCTCGCGCGCGACCACCTCGCCGCCCCTGACCAGCTCGACCAGCAACTGCCGGCCGGCCAGCTCCGCCGGGACCGGACCGGTGCCGATGACCTCGGCCTCGGCCACCCCGTCCTCGTCCAGCCGGCGGGCCGCCCACTTGCGGCCGCCCTTGGAGGACTTCGCGCCCAGCGACTTCTTCGCCACCGGCCGCAGCTCGTCGGCCGGATCGGCCGAGGCAGCGCGGGCGACCAGCTTGTAGACCATCGAGCAGGTGGGGTGCCCGCTGCCGGTCACCAGCTGCGTGCCCACCCCGTACGCGTCCACCGGCGCGGCGGCCAGCGAGGCGATGGCGTACTCGTCCAGGTCCGACGTCACCACGATCTTCGTCCCGGTGGCGCCCAGCTCGTCCAGCTGCTGGCGCACCCGGTGCGCCACCAGCAGCAGGTCGCCCGAGTCGATCCGTACCGCCCCCAGCTCCGTGCCGGCGACCTCGACCGCCGTACGGACCGCCGTGGTGACGTCGTACGTGTCGACCAGCAGCGTCGTGTCCCGCCCCAGCGAGTCGACCTGGGCCCGGAACGCGTCGCGCTCGGAGTCGTGCAGCAGGGTGAACGCGTGGGCGCTCGTGCCGACCGTCGGGATGTTGTAGCGGAAACCCGCGGCGAGGTCGGACGTGGTGTCGAAGCCGCCGATGTACGCGGCACGCGCCGAGGCCACCGCCGACAGCTCGTGCGTGCGCCGGGCGCCCATCTCGATCAGCCCGCGCCCGCCCGCGGCCGCCGACATCCGGGAGGCCGCCGCGGCGATCGCCGAGTCGTGGTTGAGGATCGAGAGGATCACCGTCTCCAGCAGCACGCACTCGGCGAAGGAGCCCTCGACCCGCAGGATCGGCGAGCCCGGGAAGTAGACCTCGCCCTCCGGGTAGCCCCAGATGTCGCCGCTGAACCGGTAATCGGCCAGATAGGCGAGCGTGGGCCCGTCGACGACGTTCTGGTCGCGCAGGAAGGTGAGCATCTCGTCGTCGAAGTGGAAGTTCTCCACCGCGTCCAGGACCCGCCCGATGCCCGCGACGACGCCGTAGCGCCGCCCCTCGGGCAGCCGGCGGGTGAACGCCTCGAAGACCGAGCGCCGGCCGGCGGTGCCGCCCTTCAGCGCGGCCTGCACCATCGTGAGCTCGTACTGGTCGGTGAAGAGCGCGGTCGACGGCACACCGACCCGTCGCCCAAGGTCCGCTGAGTTCATGCCGGGGATGCTACCCCTATTTCGTCAAAGTGACGAGATGGGGGTGCCGGGCCCGCCGCGCCACCGGCCCCGTTTGTGCGATGCACCCTCCCGGGTGGCAGCATGGGGTAGGTGAGCGTCGCCCCCGTAGAGATCGAACGTCCCGAATCGGCCGAGGACAGCCTCGTCGTCCCCGAGCCCGACGTCCCCTGGGTGACGCTGGTCCACAACGACCCGGTCAACCTCATGAGCTACGTGACCTATGTCTTCCAGGCCTACTTCGGCTACTCCAAGGACAAGGCCCACAAGCTGATGCTGGACGTCCACCAGAAGGGCCGCGCCGTCGTCTCCAGCGGCAGCCGCGAGGAGATGGAACGCGACGTCCAGGCCATGCACGGCTACGGACTGTGGGCCACCCTCACCCAGGACCGCAACTAGCACTCCCGCCCCGCACCCGCTCCCCGCACCGCCCGACCACCATCGGAGAGAACCCATGGCCGGCCACTTCGAGGCCACCCCCGGCGGCGGCGCGGCCGTCGCGCTCGACGAGGTGGAGATCGCGATCCTGCGCTCCCTCGCCGTCCAGCTGCTCGAACTCATCGGTCCCGGCGACGAACCCGCCGAGGGCGCCGACCCGCTCGCCGCCCTCTTCGCCGAGGGCCCCAGCGAACCCCCCTCCGACCCCGCCCTGGCCCGCCTCTTCCCCGAGGCCTACGGCGACGACGACACCGAACTGCGCGAGGCGTCGGCCGAGTTCCGCCGCTTCACCGAGAACGACCTGCGCACCCGCAAGCGCGACGACGCCCTCGTCGTCGTCCGCACCCTCGACGCGCTCACGCCGCAGCCGGAAGGGGCGTCACGCGGCGACTCCGGCAAGGGCGGGCGAGGGGAGGGCGGCACCGCCGTACTCACGCTCACCGCCGACGAAAGCCGCAACTGGCTGGGCTCCCTCAACGACCTCCGGCTCACCATCGGCACCCGGCTGGAGGTCTCCGGCGAGGACGGGGGCGAGGACGGCTCCCTCTACCGGCTGCCCGACAGCGACCCGCGCAAGCCGATGGTCATGGCCTACCTCTGGCTGGGCGCCCTCCAGGAAACACTCGTCGAAACACTGATGCCGTAACGCCACGCGCTCGCGGGACTGCTCCGTGTTCGCTCAACGGACGCTCAAATCCGAATAACGATCGCGTCACCTGATCGGTCTTTTTTGCAGCACCCGGCCCCCGTTGTCCGCTTTTTCCTGTGGTGTGCGCCACATAATGTCCGGTGGATCACCGATGTGTCCGTGATAAATCTTCACGACCACTCGGGGACGCCACCCCTGTTCCCGGGTAGGCGCTACGAGTCGGCGACCGCCGACGGCACTCCATCCGTATCCGGGGGGATCAGGACCTGATCCGCGGCCGAAAGGCGCGGATCAGCGTGGAGAAAGGCGCACCACATGACATCGGCGCAGGTCGACGACAAGGGACAGGGCCCGCACGCGGCAGCCGCGGATGCCACCACTTCCTCCGAGGGCTACCAGCGGGCCCTCGGAGCCCGCCAGATCCAGATGATCGCGATCGGCGGGGCCATCGGCACCGGCCTCTTCCTCGGCGCGGGCAAAGCCATCGCCAAGGCCGGGCCGAGCCTCATCCTGGCGTACGCCATCGCGGGCCTGGTGATCTTCTTCATCATGCGGGCGCTCGGCGAACTCCTCATGTACCGCCCGGTCTCGGGCTCGTTCTCCGAGTACGCACGCGAATTCGTCGGCCCCTTCGCGGGCTTCGTCACCGGCTGGACCTACTGGCTGTTCTGGGTGGTCACCGGAATCACCGAAGTCACCGCAGCGGCCCAGTACATGACCTTCTGGTTCGACATTCCGCAATGGGTGTCCGCACTGATCTTCACGATCATCCTGTACGGCGTGAACCTGATCTCCGTGAAACTCTTCGGTGAACTCGAATTCTGGTTCTCGATGGTCAAGGTCACCGCGATCGTCGGCATGATCCTCATCTGCGCCGGAATTCTCACCCTCGGCTTCTCCGACGCCGGCGACACCGCGTCCGTCACCCACCTGTGGTCCGACGGCGGATTCTTCCCGCACGGCATCAAGGGCACCTTGATGACCCTGCAGATCGTGATGTTCGCCTTCCTGGCCGTCGAGCTCGTCGGCGTCACCGCGGGTGAGTCCAAGGACCCCAAGACCGTCCTGCCCAAGGCCATCAACACCGTGCCGTGGCGCATCGCCGTCTTCTACGTCGGCGCCCTCATCATGATCCTCTCGGTCGTCCCCTGGACCGAGTTCTCACCGGGCGTCTCCCCGTTCGTCGAGGCCTTCGAGAAGATGGGCCTCGGGCTCGGCGCGGGCATCGTCAACTTCGTCGTCCTGACCGCCGCGCTCTCCTCCTGCAACTCCGGGATGTACTCCACCGGCCGCATGCTGCGTGACCTCGCGCTCAACGGCCAGGGCCCGAAGTTCTTCACCCGGCTGACGAAGAGCGGCACCCCCCTCGTCGGCACCACCGTCTCCGCGGCCCTCATGCTCGTCGGCGTCTGGATCAACTACCAGTGGCCCGGAGACGCCTTCACCTACGTCGTCTCCTTCGCCACGATCTCCGGCATGTGGGCCTGGATCATGATCCTGGTCAGCCAGATCCGCTACCGCCGCCTCGCCGACCGCGGCGTCCTCCCGCAGTCCACCTTCCGGGCCCCCGGCGCCCCGTACACCAGCGTCTTCGCCCTCGCCTTCATCGGCATGGTCATCGTCATGATGGGCGTCGACAAGGACGCCAGGATCTCGCTCTACTGCGCCCCGCTGTGGGCCCTGATCCTCGGCGTCTCCTATCTGGTCCTCAAGGCCCGCAACCCCGAGAACAAGGCCTTCACCGGCCGCTGAGCCGCGCGCCCCGAGCCGGCGAGTCCACGATGCGGGCCCCCGCGTACCACTCCTCGGTACGCGGGGGCCCGTCGTCCTATCCTGGGCGCCATGCTGACCCTCACCCAGGCGCTGTACGACCAGATCGTCGCCCACGCCCGCGCCGACCACCCCGACGAAGCGTGCGGCGTGGTCGCCGGGCCCGCCGGGACCGGCCGCCCCGAACGCTTCATCCCCATGCTCAACGCGGCCCGCTCGCCCACGTTCTACGAATTCGACTCGGCCGACCTCCTCAAGCTCTACCGCGACATGGACGACCGCGACGAGGAGCCCGTGATCGTCTACCACTCGCACACGGCGACCGAGGCCTACCCCTCCCGCACCGACGTGACGTACGCCAACGAACCCGGCGCCCACTACGTCCTCGTCTCGACCGCCGACGCCGACGGGGCGGGGCCCTTCCAGTTCCGCTCGTACCGCATCGTCGACGGCGAGATCACCGAGGAGGACGTCGAGGTCGTCGACGCGCTCCCCGCGCCCTGACCCCGTCCACGGCGCCCGCCCGCAGCGGCCGGACAGGGCCGGATACCCGGCCCTGTCCACCTGCCGAACGCCGTCCATCCACCAGGTGAGATCACCTACCGGACCCCGGACCGGGAATCGATACGATGAGCGCATGGTTCCCCATGACGTGAGCGAAAAGACGCCGGGCATGCTGCTCGTGGCGCGCCTGCACGTCGACCTGTGCCGGCTCGCCAGCGCGATCTGTACGAACCACCGGACCGCCCGCCGCGAGGCCTGAGCCGGGCCGAGGCCCGGCGCCGCCCCACCGGACGCCCGCTCCACGCACCGACCCCTGCGCGGGGGCCGAGCCGCACGCCCCACGCCCACCGCCACCACTCCGCTTCGACAGGAGCCCACGCCATGGCCATCGAGGTCCGCATCCCGACCATCCTCCGCACCTACACCGACGGCGCCAAGGCCGTCGAAGGCAACGGGGACACCCTCGCCGACCTCTTCACGGACCTGGAGAGCCGCCATGCCGGCATCCGTGAGCGCATCGTCGACGGCGGCCAGCTCCGCCGCTTCGTGAACGTCTACCTCAACGACGAGGACGTCCGCTTCCTCGACGGCATCTCCACCAAGCTCAGCGACGGCGACAACATCACCATCCTCCCGGCCGTCGCCGGCGGCATGAACTGATGCGCTATGACAGCCCGCTCGCCGCAGTGGGCAACACCCCGCTCGTCCGCCTGCCGCGGCTGTCACCGTCGGACGACGTCCGCATCTGGGCCAAGCTGGAGGACCGCAACCCCACCGGCTCGATCAAGGACCGCCCCGCGCTCCACATGGTCGAACAGGCGGAGAAGGACGGCCGGCTCACCCCCGGCTGCACCATCCTCGAACCCACCAGCGGCAACACCGGCATCTCCCTCGCCATGGCGGCCAAGCTCAAGGGCTACCGCATCGTCTGCGTGATGCCGGAGAACACCTCCCAGGAGCGGCGCGACCTGCTCGCCATGTGGGGCGCCGAGATCATCTCCTCCCCGGCCGCCGGCGGCTCCAACACCGCCGTCCGCGTCGCCAAGGAACTCGCGGCCGAGCACCCCGACTGGGTCATGCTCTACCAGTACGGCAACCCCGACAACGCGGGCGCCCACTACGCGACCACCGGCCCGGAGATCCTCGCCGACCTCCCCTCGATCACCCACTTCGTCGCCGGCCTCGGCACCACCGGCACGCTCATGGGCGTCGGCCGCTACCTGCGCGAACACGTCGACGGCATCAAGATCGTCGCCGCCGAGCCCCGCTACGACGACCTCGTCTACGGCCTGCGCAACCTCGACGAGGGCTTCGTCCCCGAGCTCTACGACGCCTCGGTCCTCACCACCCGCTTCTCCGTCGGCTCCGCCGACGCCGTCACCCGCACCCGCGAACTCCTCCAGCAGGAGGGCATCTTCGCGGGCGTCTCCACCGGCGCCGCGCTCCACGCCGCGATCGGCGTCGGCAACAAGGCGGTCAAGGCCGGAGAAGCGGCCGACATCGTCTTCGTCGTCGCCGACGGCGGCTGGAAGTACCTGTCGACGGGCGTCTACACCGCGCCCACGACACAAGCGGCCATCGAAACGCTGCAGGGCCAGCTCTGGGCGTAGCCGCCCGCGCACCGCACCCGCCCCGGACGCCGGGGGCCAGGACCGACACCGGTCCCGGCCCCCGGCGTCCGCCGTTCCCGGAGGGGCCCGCGGGGGCGGAGGTGAGGACAGCCCGCCCGCCGCGGACGCACCCCGCACACACACCCGAACCCCCCCGCCCGAGGCGCGCGCCCTTCCATCGAACCGGTGACAGGGCAGGTGAGTTCCCCCACAACGACACACTCCGAAGGAGCGACCAGCTCTTTCGCGCCTTACGCTCGACGAACCGCTCAACAGACCGCACGAACCCTCCCCGTTCCCACGTCTCGGAGGTTCACGCTCCATGAAGCTCACCGTCGTCGGCTGCTCCGGCTCGTTCCCGTCCGCGGGATCGGCATGCTCGAGCTACCTCGTAGAGGCCGACGGCTTCAGGCTGCTCCTCGACATGGGTAACGGCGCCCTCGGCGAGCTGCAGCGCCACGTCGGTCTCTACGACCTCGACGCCATCTTCCTCAGCCACCTCCACGCCGATCACTGCATCGACATGTGCGCGTACTTCGTCGTGCGTTACTACCCGCACGACGGCGGACGCCCGGCCCGCATCCCGGTCTACGGCCCCGACGGCACGGAGCAGCGGCTCACCACCGCCCACGCCGACACCCCGTCCGACCACGCGATGAGCGAGGTCTTCGACTTCCACACCCTGAAGCCCGGCTCGTTCGACATCGGCCCCTTCTCGGTGCGTACGGAGAAGCTCCGCCACCCCGTCGACACGTTCGGCATCCGCATCGAGCACGGCGGCGGCTCGCTCGCCTACTCCGGCGACACCGGCACGTGCGAGGCGCTGGACGAGCTGGCGGAGGGCGCCGACCTCTTCCTCTGCGAGGCCTCCTTCGTCCACGGCAAGGAGGACATCCCGGACCTCCACCTCAACGGCCGCGAGGCCGGCGAGCTCGCCGCCCGTGCGCGGGTGGGCCGGCTGGTCCTCACCCACATCCCGCCGTGGACCGACGCCGGCCGCAACCTGACCGACGCCCAGGAGGTCTTCGACGGCCCCGTGGAGCTGGCGGTACCGGGCGCGGTCTACGAGATCTAGGACGCGCTCGCCCCACGCACGACGAAGCCCTCACCTTCCGCCGGGAAGGTGAGGGCTTCGCGCCGTCGTCGTACGGACTACTTGGCCTCGGCCTTGAGGAGCTCCGCGAGCTCCTCGTCGGACTCACGGCCCGGCGTCGGCAGGTTGAACTTGGTGATCGCGAAGCGGAAGACCACGTAGTAGATCACCGCGAAGCAGAGACCGACCAGGACCAGCAGCCACGGCTTCGACGCGATGCCGAGGTTCAGCAGGAAGTCGACCAGCCCCGCGGAGAAGCCGAAGCCGTCCTTCATGCCGAGTGCCCAGGTCAGGGCCATCGAGACACCGGTCAGGACCGCGTGGATCGCGTACAGCACCGGGGCGATGAACATGAACGTGAACTCGATCGGCTCGGTCACACCGGTCACGAACGAGGTGGCGGCGAGCGAGAACATCATGCCGCCGACGACCTTGCGGCGCTCGGGGCGGGCGCAGTGGACGATCGCGAGGCAGGCCGCGGGAAGCGCGAACATCATGATCGGGAAGAAGCCGGTCATGAACTGCCCGGCCTGCGGGTCGCCCGCCAGGAAGCGGGCGATGTCGCCGTGCTTGCCGTCGAAGTCGCCGGCCTGGAACCACGGGAAGGAGTTCAGCAGGTGGTGCATGCCCACCGGGATCAGCGCACGGTTGGCGACACCGAAGATGCCCGCGCCGACCGCACCGGAGCCGACCAGCCACTCACCGAAGTTGTGCAGGCCCGCACCGAGGACCGGCCAGATCAGACCGAAGACGATGCCGATGACCAGGCCCGCGAAGGCGGACAGGATCGGGACCAGGCGGCGGCCGCTGAAGAAGCCCGCCCAGTCGGGCAGCTTCGTCCGGTAGAACTTCTGGTACAGCAGGGCCACGACTATGCCCATCACGACGCCGCCGAGCACACCGGCGTTGACCGGGGCGTCGTTCATGACGATCTTGCCGTCCACGACGCTCGCGACCTGCGGCAGGTTGCTGTCGGTGAAGGTGGCGAGCACCTTCTGGAAGACGAGGTAGCCGGTGACCGCGGCGAGGGCGGTCGAGCCGTCCGACTTCTTGGCGAAGCCGATGGCGATGCCCACGGCGAACAGCAGCGCCATGTTGTCCAGGAGCGCGCCACCGCCCGCGGCCATGTAGCCCGCGAGCTTCGTGATGACGGTCGGGAACGATTCGCGGCCGAGCATGTCGGCGTTGCCGAGCCGGACCAGCAGCGCGGCCGCGGGCAGCACCGCGACCGGCAGCATGAGGCTGCGGCCGATGCGCTGCATGACCGCCATCACGCCGGCGCCCTTCGATTTGGTGACCGCGGGAGCGGTGCCAGCCGTGGACATCAACTTCCTCCATTGGACAAGGCGCCGCCAGGGATACGGGGGTTTCTGGTGGGCGGCGACTCGAGAAACGCGCCGCTGCGGCGGCGCGTGGTCTGGACCACTGAGTGGTGTAGACCAGTTGTAGCACGGTGAGGGTTAGATAAGGAACCTGCAATTTCCGACTACTTCGCAGGAGCCATCACCCACGCACGGTGACATGGCGAAGGCCCCCGGACCGGACGGTCCGAGGGCCTTGGCCGAGCGGGGCGCGCACCCCGCCGAACAGCTACTTCGTGAGATCCCTCTCGATCTCCTCCTCCACCTCGTCGGGCTCACGGCCCGGCGTCTGGAGGTTGAACTTGGTGATAGCGAACCGGAAGATCGCGTAATACAAGGCCGCGAACCCCAGCCCGACCGGGATGATCAGCCAGGGTTTCGTCGCCAGGCTCCAGTTGATGACGTAGTCGATCAGGCCCGCCGAGAAGCTGAAACCGTCCTTCACCCCGATCGCCCACGTCACCGCCATCGACACACCCGTCAGCACCGCGTGGATCGCGTACAGCAGGGGCGCCACGAACAGGAACGAGTACTCGATCGGCTCCGTGATTCCCGTCACGAACGACGTCAGGCCGACCGACACCATCATGCCGCCGACCGCCTTGCGGCGATGCGGCTTCGCGCAGTGGTAGATCGCCAGCGCCGCCGCCGGCAGCGCGAACATCATGATCGGGAAGAAGCCCGTCAGGAACTGACCGGCCGTCGGGTCCCCCGCCAGGAACCGGTTGATGTCACCGTGCACCATCGTCCCGTCCGGCTTGGTGTAGTCGCCGAACTGGAACCAGACGAACGTGTTCAGGAACTGGTGCAGGCCGATCACCAGCAACGCGCGGTTGGCCACGCCGAAGATGCCCGAACCCGCCCAGTCCAGGTCCACCAGCCACTTCGAGAAGCTCGTCAGACCGTCGCCGATCGGCTGCCACACCCACGCGCACAACGCCGCGAAGAGCAGACCGACGAACGCCATGATGATCGGCACGAGCCGGCGCCCGTTGAAGAACCCCAGCCAGTCCACCAGCTTCACCCGGTGGTACCGCTGCCAGAACCACGCCGACATCAGACCCATCACGATGCCGCCGAACACCCCCGGGTTCTGGTACTCCGCCGCCGTCACCTTCGCGTCGCCCGTGACGCACGTACCGAACCACGTACCGCCCGTGGTGAACGTCGAGCCGCTGGCACAGTCCACCGGGAACGCGTGCAGCACCGCGTAGTAGACGAGGAAGCCCGTCACCGCCGCCAGCGCCGTCGACCCGTCCGACTTCTTCGCCATACCGATCGCGACACCCACGCAGAACAGCAGCGGCAGGCCCAGACCCGAGTCCAGCAGCGCACCACCCGCCGCCGCGAACACCTTGGCGATGTTGTCCCAGCCGAGACCCTCGTCACCGAACACGTCCGGCTGGCCGAGCCGGTTGAGGATGCCCGCCGCCGGCAGGACGGCGATCGGGAGCTGAAGGCTGCGCCCCATCTTCTGGAGACCCTGGAAGAGACCGTTCCACCACTTCTTCTGTGGGATCGCTGCGCTGCTTGAGCTCATCGGCGTCCTCCCGGAACAGGCCTCGTTTGGCGGCTGTTGCAAACTGGTGTAGACCAGTTGCGGTACGGTGCGGAGCCCGCCCGGAAGACAGGGCGCCGGTGATCGTCATCATTGGTGATGGTTCGGACACTCGCTCGCGAAGTTGGGCCAACCGTGCGTTACCGTGACGAAACGGACCCAGGGTGGGCCGTCGCACGAACGTGAAGAACCAGGGAGAAGGCCATGGCCAGCAAGGCTGAGAAGATCGTCGCCGGGCTCGGCGGAATCGAGAACATCGAAGAGGTCGAAGGCTGCATCACCCGCCTCCGCACCGAGGTCATCGACCCGAGCAAGGTCGACGAAGCCGCGCTCAAGGCCGCAGGCGCGCACGGCGTCGTCAAGATGGGCACCGCGATCCAGGTCGTCATCGGCACCGACGCGGACCCGATCGCCGCCGACATCGAAGACATGATGTGACCCACCGCTGAACCCGGCCGGACCAACCGCCCGGCCCCCCACAGGCCCCGCCCCACCAGGACGGGGCCTGCGGTCTACCCGGCCCCGCACACCGCGACGACCCCCACCCCGCACCCGATAAAGTCGACGCCATGTCTCGTATCGACGGCCGCACCCCCGACCAGCTCCGCCCCGTCACCATCGAACGCGGATGGAGCAAGCACGCCGAAGGATCCGTACTCATCTCCTTCGGCGACACCAAAGTCTTCTGCACCGCCTCCGTCACCGAAGGCGTGCCCCGCTGGCGCAAGGGCAGCGGCGAAGGCTGGGTCACCGCCGAATACTCCATGCTGCCCCGCTCCACCAACACCCGCGGCGACCGCGAGTCCGTACGCGGCAAGATCGGCGGCCGCACCCACGAGATCAGCCGCCTCATCGGCCGCTCCCTGCGCGCCGTCATCGACTACAAGGCCCTCGGCGAGAACACGATCGTCCTGGACTGCGACGTCCTCCAGGCCGACGGCGGCACCCGCACCGCGGCCATCACCGGCGCCTACGTCGCCCTCGCCGACGCCATCACCTGGGCCCAGGGCAAGAAGATCATCAAGCACGGCCGCAAGCCGCTGACCGGCACCGTCTCCGCCGTCAGCGTCGGCATCGTCGACGGCACCCCCCTCCTCGACCTCTGCTACGAGGAGGACGTCCGCGCCGAGACCGACATGAACGTCGTCTGCACCGGCGACGGCCGCTTCGTCGAGGTCCAGGGCACCGCCGAGGCCCAGCCCTTCGACCGCGAGGAGCTGAACGCCCTCCTCGACCTCGCCACCACCGGCTGCGTCGACCTCACCCGGTTCCAGAACGACGCCCTCGCCCGCACCCTCGGCGAGTAGGAACGCGGGCGGGTAAAGAAGCAACCAAGTCCCCCCGCACCGCGTCGATACGCATACGGGCGCACGGGTCGAACCGTGCGCCCGTCCGCGTATCCGCACCCGGGGAGGGACCCACACCATGGCCGCGCGTCACCGGCACCACCGCACCGCCCTGACCATCACCGCCGCACTCCTCACCGTCACCGCCGCGGCCGGCTGCGGCGCCCTCGACAAGACGCTCGACTGCGTCCGCACCGCCGACGCCATCGCCACCAGCGTCGACAACCTCCGACAGGCCGTCGCCAACGCCTCCAGCGACCCCACCCAGGCCTCCGAAGCGCTCGACGAGATCCAGAAGGAACTGGGCAACCTCGGCGACAAGACCGACGACGCCGACCTCAGCAAGGCCGTCGACGACCTCCAGTCCGGCGTCGGCAACGTCCGCGACGCCATCGACAAGGGCGACGCCACCCCCGACATCACCCCGGTCACCGACGCGGCGACGGAGATCGGCAAGGTCTGCACCCCGTAACCGCCTCACCCCGGCGCGGCGATAATCGACCCATGACCCGCCTCATCCTCGCCACCCGCAACGCCGGGAAGATCACCGAACTCCACGCGATCCTCGCCGACGCAGGCCTCACCCACGAACTCGTCGGCGCGGACGCGTACCCGGAGATCCCCGACGTCAAGGAAACCGGCGTCACCTTCGCCGAGAACGCCCTCCTCAAGGCCCACGCCCTCGCCCGGGCCACCGGCCACCCCGCCATCGCCGACGACTCCGGCCTCTGCGTCGACGTGCTCGGCGGCGCCCCCGGCATCTTCTCGGCCCGCTGGTCCGGCACCCACGGCGACGACCAGGCCAACCTCGGCCTGCTCCTCGCCCAGCTCTCCGACATCGACGCCCCCCACCGCGCCGCCCACTTCGCCTGCGCCGCCGCCCTCGCCCTCCCCGACGGCACGGAACGCGTGGTCGAGGGCCGGCTCCTGGGCACCCTGCGCCATGTCCCCGCCGGTACGCACGGCTTCGGCTACGACCCGATCCTCCAGCCGGAGGGCGAGACCCGCACCTGTGCGGAACTGACCCCGGCGGAGAAGAACGCGATCAGCCACCGGGGGAAGGCGTTCCGGGCGCTGGTGCCGGTGGTGCGGGAGTTGGTGGGGTGACGCGAAGATGCCCGACCCCTCGGGAGGGGCCGGGCATCTCACTGTCGGGTACGCCCGGTCGGATTCGAACCGACAGACACGGCCACCTAAAGGCCGCCGCTCAAACCAGTTGGCGTGCGGGCGCATACCGTTGACTAGCTTACCGCTTCGGGGAGGTCGAGCGGGTGCGATTGGAGAAAGTAGCTGTTTGGCTGTGGCATGAAGGGCAGAGATAGCGAAGGTTCTCGAGCCGGTTGTCCAATCTGTCGCCACTGATGTGATCGATCTCCAGGACGAGCCGGCCTCCCCGCCATGTCTCGCCAGTTCCGCATCTCGCGCATTCCCGAGGAACCCCGACGTCGTCAAGTGCTCGTCTCAGGAACTGCGTACGCGTTCGGTATGCCCCGTCCTCCAGGCGGACGAGGATGCTGGCGGCGGATTTGCGGTGCGAAGAGCGTGTGCCGGCCGAATGGCCTTGGCCGGTGAAGTGGTCGATTGACAGGCCATACGCCTCAATATCCCGTTTCAGGCGGGCGCGAGCGCCGCCGTTGTCTACTTGGCCCAGAGCGCTCAGCACACCGGCGAGGCTTTGTGACTCGACTACCGCGGCGGCCAACTCGTGACGCGGCGTGGAAGGAGTCCCGTATCGGCGCCCGCTGGTGAAGTGGGACGTATCTATCCCGAGTCGATCGAGCTTCCTGCGTACATAGCCGTAGGGGCTGTCGCTTGGTGGCAGGCCCATGTACTCGAACATCTCCCGGATGCTGTGGGAGTGGGCGGCGGCTTCGGCAAGGACCTCTTCCGGGTACGCGTGGTGCTCTCGATCCGGTAAGGCCTCCTCGACGAAGTGGGACGTGTCGATGGCGTAGTGCTGGAGCCGGTCGTGCACGTAGCGGCACGACCTGGTGCCCAGCGGCGCGTCGAGGCGGCGCAGGACGTCGACGAGGCTGGTTGCGGCGGCGGCGGTTCGTGCGAGCAAATCACGGGGGTACTTGCCGCTCATAGCGCCTTCCTGCGCTTGCGGCCGCGGTAAGTATCGGTCGCGGCATGGCAGTTGGGGCACAGGATCCGGAGATTCTCCGGGCGGTTGTCCCACCAGTCGCCATTGATGTGATCCACTTCGAGTCGGAGTGGCTCGTCTTGCCACTCGCCCTTGTTGCCGCAGGCGGCACATTCATCGCCCATCCCCGTTCGGACGAGCTCCCGACGTAGTCGTTGGCCGGGAACCCGCCCGTCCGAGGGGGAGCCGAGCGTCAGGCGGTTTCCCAGCGCCCCTTTGGGGCGACGAGGCGGTGTGCGCACGAAGTGCGATGTGTCGATCCCGAGCGCTGTGATGCGGCGGCTGATATGTGCGTGATTGCCGCCCACCGGATTGATGCCCAGGCGACGCACGACCTCGGCCACGCTCCCGGAACTGGCGGCGAGTTCGCGCAGCTTCTCTTTGGTGTGGCGCCCCCTCGTGTCGGCGAAGTGCGAGATGTCGATGCCCCACTCCGCCATCTTCCTCCGCAGATAGCTCCGGCTCCCCGGCGTAGGCGTCCCCCCGCACCACCGCACAGCATCATTCGCGTTCATCGTCTCGCGCGCTGCCTCTTCGAGCAGTTCGCGGGTATACCGAATCGGCATGTTCCCCTCTGCATCCGGCCGCTCGTTTGCGGCCTCGTACGGAGTAACGAACCGTTTATCGGAGAGTCACGTCCGATATCCGACAAGATGCGGAATGGCCCGCCCCGCTTCGGCGGCAACCGAAGCGGGGCGGGCCATTCTCCGTGCGGGACGGTTCAGAACTTCGGGTCCGGTGTCTGGGCCGCGACCAGGTCCTCCGCCTCCTGGCTCGTCTCCACCGACGGGGGCGAGCCCGCCAGCGGCTTGTTGGCGGTCTCCTTCATGCAGGCCACCGCGATCACGCCGACCAGGGCCGCCGCCATCGCGTAGTACGCCGGCATCAGGTTGGTGCCCGAGACGCTGATCAGGGCCGTGATGACCAGCGGGGTCGTACCGCCGAAGAGCGACGCCGACAGGTTGTAGCCCACCGACAGGGACCCGTAGCGGACGTTGGTCGGGAACAGGGCCGGGAGCGCCGCGGACATCGTGCCGAGCATGCAGACCAGGGAGAGGCCCAGCAGGAGCATGCCGATCGTGATCGCCGGGATGCTGCCCTGGCGGATCAGGAGGAAGGCGGGGAGGGAGAAGATCAGGAAGCCGAGCATGCCGGTCATGAGGAGCGGCTTGCGGCCGAAGCGGTCGGAGAGCTTGCCGACCTGGCTGATGATCAGCATCAGGAAGACCATGACGGCGAGCAGGATGAGCAGGCCGTGGGTCTCGCTGTAGCCGAGTTCGTCGGAGAGGTACGTCGGCATGTACGACAGCAGCATGTAGTCGGTGATGTTGTACGCGCCGACCAGGCAGATGCAGAGGATGAGCGTCGGCCAGTAGTCGCGGAAGATCTTGGCGAGGTCGCCCTTGGCGGTCGTCTCCACGCCGTCGGCGGCCTCGGTGGCGTGAGCGGTGCCCCCCTCCAGTTTCTGGAAGGCGGGGGTCTCGTCGAGGCGCAGTCGCAGGTAGAGGCCGACGAGGCCGAGGGGTCCGGCGACGAGGAAGGGGACGCGCCAGCCCCACGCCTCCATCTGGGTGTCGTCGAGGAGCGCGTAGAGCGCGGTGACCAGGCCGGCCGCTCCGACGTATCCGGCGAGGGTTCCGAATTCGAGGAAGCTGCCGAAGTAGCCGCGTCGTTTGTCGGGGGCGTACTCGGCGATGAACGTGGAGGCGCCGCCGTACTCGCCGCCGGTCGAGAAGCCCTGGAGCATCCGGAAGAAGATGAGGAGGACCGGGGCCCAGACGCCGATGGCGTCGTGGGAGGGGATGACACCGATGGCGAAGGTGCCGATCGCCATCATGATCATGGTGAGGGCGAGGACCTTCTTGCGGCCGATCTTGTCGCCCATGGGGCCGAAGAACATGCCGCCGAGGGGCCGTACGAGGAAGGCGACGGCGAAGGTGGCGAAGGAGGAGAGGAGCTGGGTCGTGTCGTTCCCGGAGGGGAAGAAGACGTGGCCCAGGGTGGCGGCGAGGTAGGAGTAGATGCCGAAGTCGAACCACTCCATGGCGTTGCCGAGGGATGCGGCTTTGACGGCCCTCTTGACCGCCTGGTCGTCCGTGATGGTGATGTCCGTACGGCGCAGCTTGGGGTTCTGGCGTTTGCGGATGGCACGGAAGAGGGCGGGGTGGCGTTTGACCGCGTCGGGGTCGGCCGCCTGGTGGGGGTCGGAGGCCGCCATGGCCGGGGTCCTTTCCTCAGTGGGTGTTCCAGGAAAGGCTTCTGCGCGGACATGGCGGTCGCAAACCGATTCGGCGAAGGATTGGGATGTCCATCACATGATTTCGGCCGTTCGGCCTAGGGCATGGGTGGGGTTTCGGCCGTTTTTCCGGGGATCGGGTCAGATGCCGAGGTCCTTGATGATCTTGGCGACATGGCCGGCGGCCCGCACGTTGTAGAAGGCGTGCTCGACCTTGCCGTCCTCGTCGACGACGATCGTGGAGCGGATGACGCCCTGCACCGTCTTGCCGTAGTTCTTCTTCTCGCCGAAGGCGCCGTACGCCTCCAGGGTCTGCTTGGCGGGGTCGCCCACCAGGGTGACCTTGAGGTTCTCCTCCTCGCGGAACTTCGCGAGCTTCTCCGGCTTGTCGGGGGAGACGCCGATGACGTCGTAGCCGGCGGCGGCGAGGACGTCGAGGTTGTCGGTGAAGTCGCAGGCCTGCTTGGTGCAGCCGGGGGTGAGGGCGCGGGGGTAGAAGTAGACGATGACCTTCCGGCCCTTGTGGTCGGCGAGCGAGACGTCGTTCCCGTCGGCGTCGGGGAGGGTGAAGGCGGGGGCGGTGTCGCCGGGCTGGAGTCGCTCGCTCATGGTTCTCCTCGTTGGTACGTGGGGTGTACGGGACCGAGGGTAATAGGGGTGCCGCCGGGTGCGGGAGCGGTGGAACTGACAGACTGTCGATGAAGGTTTACCGGACGAGGACCACGGAGGCGGCGCAGTGTCGGATGCCAGGACCCCTGCGCAGATCGAGGCGGACATCATCACCAGGCGTGAGCAGCTCGCGGTGGTGCTCGACGAGATCGGAGTGCGGGTGCACCCGAAGACGATCATCGGTGACGCGAAGGCGAAGGTGGCCGGGACGGTGGACCGGACGGCCGGGCGGGCGTTCGTCGCGGTGAACCGGACGGTGTCGGACGTGAAGGCGCAGTTCGTGTCGGAGGAGGGTGCGCCGCGTCTGGAGCGTGTGATTCCGGTGGTGTTGCTCGCGGTGGGCGTGGTGGGCCTGCTCACCGTGTCGGGGCGGCGCAAGAAGCGCTGACCCCGAGGGCGCGCGGTGCGCGGTCGGCCAGGTAGGTTGCGGGGCGTGAGCGAGAACACCGACGACAAGCTGCCCATCCGGATGCTGCACGACCGTGTGCTGGTCCGGTCCGATTCACCCGAGGGCGAGCGGCGTTCCGGCGGCGGCATCCTCATTCCGGCGACGGCCGCGGTGGGTCGCCGGCTGGGGTGGGCCGTGGTGGTCGCGGTGGGGCAGAACGTGCGCACGGTGGAGCCGGGGGACCGGGTGCTGTACGACCCCGAGGACCGTGCCGAGGTGGAGGTGCGGGGCGTGGCGTACGTGCTGATGCGGGAGCGGGATCTGCATGCGGTGGCCGCGGACCGCTTCGAGGGTTCGTTGGACTCGACCGGCCTGTATCTGTAGCCCGTCCGGGCTGGGGCCGTGTGCCGGGGCCCGGATGGCGGTGTGTGAGGCCTGGTGACTGCGGTCACCAGGCCTTTTGCTGTCCCTTTGCTACGGTGGTGTGACCCCGACGAGACGCGCCGTACCGGGATTGCGCAAAGACGACGCACCGTGTTGTCCGTGTGCTGTGTCGTCGGAGGTGCTGTCGTGGCGTGGGTTCTGCTGGTGGTCGCGGGTCTGCTGGAAGTGGCCTGGTCGATCGGGATGAAGTACACCGAGGGGTTCACGCGGCTGTGGCCGAGTGTGTTCACGGGGCTGGGGATCGTGGCGAGCATGCTGTTGCTGTCGCATGCGGCGCGGACGCTGCCGATCGGTACGGCGTACGGGGTGTGGGTCGGTATCGGGGCGGCGGGTGCGGCGGTGATGGGCATGGTGGTGCTGCACGAGCCGGTGACCGCGGCGCGGATCTTCTTCGTCTGTCTGCTGCTGGTGGCGGTGGTGGGGCTGAAGGCGACGTCGGGTCACTGACGTCGCGGGGCGTGCTCTACCGGCGGGTGGGGGCGCGGGTGCCGGGGGAGCCTTCGAGGAGGCCTGTGCCGCTTCCGTTGTCGCGTCCGTCGTTGTCGCCGGCTCCGCCTCCGGCTCCGTCGTCCGCGTCGTCCGTGTCGCCTGCGTCGTCGCCGCCGGTGTCCGTGCCGCCGTTCCCCGTGGTGCCGGCGGGGCCCTCGGTGATGCCGGGTGTGGTCGCGGGGGCGGGCGGGGCGGTGGGCGGAAGGCTGGACGGAGTGTCCAGGGGCGACGCGGCGGACGGGCTCGGCGAGGGCCGGCCGGTGCGGCCGGGTGCGGTGGTGTCCGCGCTGGGCAGTTGGGTCTCGTCCGTGCCGCTCTCGAGTTCGAGGTCGAAGCTCTTGACGGGTGCGCCGAGCAGGGCGGCTTTGGTGTACTGCGCCCAGGTCTGGGCGGGGGCGCCGCCGCCGTTGATGCGCCGCTGGCCGAGGGCTCCGTAGAGCGATTCGTGTGCCCCGGTGGTGGGGTCCTGGCCCATGACGGCGATGACGGTGGCGAGGTCGGGGGTGTAACCGGCGAACCAGGCCGCGGTGTCCTCCTCGGCGGTGCCGGTCTTTCCGGCGGCGGGGCGGCCGGCGCCCTGGGCCGCGGTGCCGGTGCCGCCGTCGACGACGCTCCGCAGGATCGAGGTGGTGGTGTCGGCGGCTTCGCGGCTGACGGCCTGCTCGGTGGTGCGGTCGGGGAGCTTGATGGTCTCGCCGTCCTTGGTGACGTGGTCGACGAGGGTGTGGGCGCCGTGCTCGCCGTGGTTGGCGAGGGTGGCGTAGGCCTCGGTCATGTCGAGGACGCTGGCGGTGGAGGGGCCGAGGGCGATCGACGGGGAGGCGGTGAGGTCGGGGGTGTCTTCGGGGATGCCGAGGTCGGTGGCGGTGGTGCGGACCTTCTCCGGGCCGACGTCCTCGGCCATCTGGGCGTAGACGGCGTTGACCGACTTGTCGGTGGCGGTGCGGACGGGGATGGGTCCATAGCTGACGTCGTCCTCGTTGGCCGGGGCGTATCCGGTGGGTCCGCCGGGCCCCTGGACCATGCGTTTGTTGGTGCCGTCGTACACGGTGTCGGGGGTGATGCGCCGGCCGTCCTGGGTGGTGGAGCGGTTGGCGACGGCGGAGGTGAAGACGAAGGGCTTGAAGGTGGAGCCGACCTGGTAGTCGCGGCGGGTGGCGTTGTTGACGTACTGCTCGGTGTAGTCGATGCCGCCGTACAGGGCGAGGACGCGGCCGGTGGCGGGGTCGATGGAGGCGCCGCCGACGCGGACGTTGCGGTCGGCCTTGTTGCGGGTGCTGGTCTTGGACATGACGTTGGCGTCGACGGCTTCGACGAGGGCGTCCTGGTTCTTCTTCTCCAGCGTGGTGGTGATGCGGTAGCCGCGGGTGGCGAGGGTCTTCTCGTCGAGGATGTCGTTGCGGACGAGGTAGTCCTCGACGGCCTGGACGATGTAGCCGCGCTGCCCGGAGAGGCTGTTGGCGGGCTTGACCGGGCCGGGCACGGGGAAGGCGAGGGCGGCGCGTTCGCCGGGGGTGAGCCAGTCCTCCTTGACCATGCCGCCGAGCACGTAGTTCCAGCGGGCGACGGCCGCGGGCCGGTTCTCGGGGTGGGTCACGACGTCGTAGGCGCTGGGGGCGTTGAGCAGGGCGGCGAGGTAGGCGCCTTCGGCGGTGGTGAGGTCGCCGACGTCCTTGCTGTAGTAGGCCTGGGCGGCGGCCTGGATGCCGTAGGCGTTGCGGCCGAAGTAGCTGGTGTTGAGGTAGCCCTCGAAGATCTGGCCCTTGGACTCTTCGCGGTTCAGCTTGATCGAGATGAAGAATTCCTTGATCTTGCGGACGACGGTCTGTTCCTGGCCGAGGTAGTAGTTCTTGACGTACTGCTGGGTGATCGTGGAGCCGCCCTGTCTGCCCTTGCCGGTGAGGGTGTTCCAGCCGGCCCGGAACATCGCTTTGACGTCGACGGCGCGTTCGGAGTAGAAGTCACGGTCCTCGGCGGCGAGGACCGCGTGCTGGACGGTTCGGGGCACCTGGGCGAGTCTGATGTTCTCCCGGTTGACCTCGCCGTCGCGGGCGATGACGCTGCCGTCCTTGTAGAGGTAGACGTTGGACTGGGCCGTGGCGCTGGCGTTGGCGGGCGGGATGTCGACGAGCTGGTAGCCGGCGATGAAGCCGCCGGCCAGGACCAGGGCGATGAGGAGGATGCCGCCGAGGACCATGCGCCAGGTGGGCAGCGCGCGGCGCCAGCCCGTGCGCTTGGGGCGCTTGGCCTTCTTCTGCTTCTTCTGCTTCTTCGCGCCCGGGTCTCCCGGGGCCCCGGCGCTCTGCTCCGCGGGAGCGGCGGCGTCGGCGGACGGGTCTCGGGGGGTCCAGCCCTGGGGGGTGGGGTCTCCGTTCTGCTGCTGTGGCTCGTCGCTCATGTCGGTGCAGACTCCTCGGCCGCGGTCAGTTCCCCCATAGTGCCCCTTTTCGGGAGATATCCACCGGATCGACCTCCGTAAAGCGGTCGCGGCGGCTGCCCCGGCTGGACTAGGCTCCTGCGCTTTGGTGTCCGCGTGCGGCGGGGCACCCGGATCGTGGGGGGTGGTGGGGTGCGGCTCTATGCGGTGGTGGCGGCGGGAGGGTTCCGGCGCCATGCCACGTACCGGATCGAGACGGCCGCGGGGGTGTTCACCAACACGGTCTTCGGCTTCGTCCTGGCGTACACGTACGCCGCGTTGTGGGACGAGCGCCCGCACCTCGGCGGTTACGACATGGCGCAGGCGCTCACGTACGTGTGGCTGGGCCAGGCGCTGCTGATGACGTGCGTGATGATGGGCGGCGGCTTCGAGGACGAGCTGATCGAGCGGATCCGTACGGGCGATATCGCGGTCGACCTGTACCGGCCGGTCGATCTGCAACTGTGGTGGATGGCCGGCGACTTGGGCCGCGCGGCCTTTCATCTGCTGGGGCGCGGCATCCTGCCGATGGCCCTCGGCTCCCTCGCGTTCGACCTGGCGATGCCCACGTCGCCGGGTGTCTGGGCGGCCTTCCTGGTCGCGGTGACGCTGGGGGTCGTGGTGAGTTTCGCGATCCGCTATCTGGTCGCGCTGTCGGCGTTCTGGCTGATGGACGGGGCGGGGGCGGCGCAGATCGCGTTCCTGGCGGGGATGTTCTTCTCGGGGATGCTGCTGCCGCTGAATCTGTTCCCGGGACTGCTGGGCGAGGTGGCCCGGGCGCTGCCGTGGTCGGCGCTGCTCCAGGTGCCGGCCGACGTGTTCCTCGGCAAGCACACGGGGTGGGGGCTGGTGCGGGTGTACGCGTTCCAGGCGGGCTGGGCGCTGGCGCTGCTGCTGGCGGGGCGGCTCTTGCAGTCGGTGGCGACGCGGAGGGTGGTGGTCCAGGGTGGCTGAGGCGGTGGACGGTGCTGTGGTTCCGGGGCCCGCGGTGGTGTTCGAGCCGCGGTCGCGGGTGGCCGAGGGGGTCCGGGCGTACGGGCTGATCGTGGCGATGTGGCTGCGCTCGACGATGGCCTACCGGGCGTCGTTCGTGATGACGACGTTCGGGAACTTCGCGGCGACGGCGTTCGACTTCGTTGCGATCCTGCTGATGTTCTCCCACATCGACGCGCTGGGCGGTTTCACCCTGCCGGAGATCGCCTTGCTGTACGGGGCGGCGGGTACGTCGTTCGGCCTGGCGGACCTGCTGATGGGGTCGATGGACCGGCTGGGCCGCCGGGTGCGGGACGGCACGCTGGACACGTTGCTGGTGCGGCCGGTTCCGGTGCTGGCCCAGGTGGCGGCGGACCGGTTCGCGCTGCGCAGGCTGGGCCGGGTGAGCCAGGGGGTGCTGGTGCTGGGCTACGCGCTGGTGACGCTGGACATCGACTGGACGGTGGCCAAGGTGGTGCTGGTGCCGCTGATGGTGCTGAGCGGGGCGGCTATCTTCGCGGCGGTGTTCGTGGCCGGTGCGGCGTTCCAGTTCGTCGCGCAGGACGCCTCGCAGGTGCAGAACTCGTTCACCTACGGAGGCGCGACGCTGTTGCAGTACCCGCCGACGGTCTTCGCGACGGACCTGGTGCGCGGGGTGACGTTCGTCGTCCCGCTGGCCTTCGTGAACTGGCTGCCGGCCCTGTACGTGCTGGGCCGGGACTATCCGCTGGGCCTCCCGGACCAGGCGGCGTTCCTGCCTCCCCTGGTGGCGGGTGTGTGCGGGGCGGTCGCGGGCCTGGCCTGGCGCGCGGGCCTGCGGGCGTACCGGAGCACGGGAAGCTGATGGAGCGCGAACGAGAAGGGGCGACGGGCATGGACACGGACTTCATCGAACTCGACGGCGTCGAGAAGGTCTTCGACGTCCGCCGCAGGACGGGATTCCTGCGCCGCGAACGGCGTGAGGTGCGGGCCGTCGACGGGATCAGCTTCCGTGTGGCGCGCGGGGAGATGGTCGGATACATCGGCCCGAACGGGGCCGGGAAGTCGACGACGATCAAGATGCTGACCGGGATCCTCACCCCGAGCGCCGGTGCGCTGCGGGTGGCGGGCATCGACCCCTCCCGGGAGCGTACGAGGCTGGCTCACCGGATCGGTGTGGTCTTCGGGCAGCGCACCACGCTGTGGTGGGACCTGCCGCTGCGCGACTCCTACCGGCTGGTCCACCGGATGTACCGGATCCCCGATGCGCGCTTCCGCGCCAACATGGACCGTTGCATCGAACTCCTGGACCTGGGCGAGTTGTTGGACGTGCCGGTGCGGCAGCTGTCGCTGGGGCAGCGGATGCGCGGTGACATCGCGGCGGCGCTGCTGCACGATCCGGAGGTGCTGTACCTGGACGAGCCGACGATCGGCCTCGACGTGGTGTCGAAGGCCAAGGTCCGTGGTTTCCTGCGGGACTTGAACGCCGAACGCGGTACGACGGTGCTGCTCACCACTCACGACCTGACCGACATCGAGCAGTTGTGCAAGCGGGTGATGGTGATCGACCACGGCCGTCTGATGTACGACGGTGCGCTCGCCGGGCTGCACGAGGTGGGCGGGAGCGAGCGCATGCTCGTCGTGGACCTGGAGCGTGAACTCCCGCCCATCCGGCTGGAGTCGGAGCCTTCGGTGCGTACGGTGAAGGTGGAGGGGGTACGGCAGTGGCTGGCGTTCCCGGCGTCCGCCTCGGCGGCGCCGCTGGTGGCGCGGATCGCCGCGGAGTATCCGTTGGTGGACCTGTCGGTGCGGGAGCCGGACATCGAGGCCGTGATCGCCAAGATGTACGCGTCGGCCCCCGGCCGGTAGAGCGGTGACGTGAGCGTACGCGTTCAATAGGCTGCTCGGTATGACAAGCGAACTTCCGGATATGCGCGCCTCCGACACCGAGCGTGAACGCATCGCCGAGATCCTGCGCGAGGCCGTGGCCGAGGGCCGGCTGCGGATGGAGGAGTTCGAGCAGCGTCTCGACGCCGCCTACAAGGCCCGCACGCACGGTGAGCTCGAACCGCTCGTCCGCGATCTGCCCGCCCCCGGCGCCCCGCCGGCGCCGGTGGCCGCGGGGCAGCCGCGGACGGGCTCGGTGGCCCGCTGGTCCGACCGCGTCGGCATGCCGGCGACGTCCAGCGGCGGCTTCGCGCTCTGGGGCGGGTTCCGGCGCCAGGGGAACTGGACCGTGGGCCGGGTGTTCACGGCGTTCGCGATGTGGGGCGGCGGCCACATCGACCTGCGCGAGGCGAACTTCGAGGACCGGGAGGTGGTCGTCCGCTGCTTCACGATCATGGGCGGCATCCAGGTGACGGTCCCCCCGGACCTGAACGTGGACGTCCGTGGCATCGGCATCATGGGCGGTTTCGGGGAGCACACGAAGGACGACGGGGACCCGGCGCCGGACGCGCCCCGGGTGCGGATCACCGGCCTCGCGCTGATGGGCGGCGTCGGCGTGGAGCGCAAGCGGAGCAAGGCGGAGAAGCGGCGCCTGCGGGACGCCGAGCGCAGGCGGGGACGGCTGGAGAAGGGCGACGGCGGGCGGTAGGACGCGCCGTCAGTCCTTCACCACGCCCGGGCCCTTGCTCTCACAGCGCGTCGGACGACGGCCGGGCGCGCAGCAGGGCGCTCAGGTCCACGAGGGAGCCCAGGCCCTGGTATCCGGCGTCGTTCAGATGCAGGTGGTCGCCGGAGTCGTAGGCGGGCCGCAGCCGTTCCGGCCGCGCCGGGTCGCGGGCCGTGCGGTCGAAGTCGAGGACCTGGTCGAAGATCCCGCCGGCCCGGATCGCCTCGTTGACCCGGGCGCGTACGGCGTCGCGTGCGGGGGTCCAGTTGCGGTGCCCCTCGTACGGCATCAGCGTCGCGCCGATGACCCGCAGTCCGCGGGTGTGCGCGCGCCGCGTGAGGGTGCGCAGGGCCTGCGTGATCCGTGCGGGGTCCGCCTGCTGCGGGGAGGCCTGGATGTCGTTGATGCCGAGGGCGAGGACGACGGTCTTCGCTCCGGCGACGCCCAGGACGTCGCGTTCGAAGCGGTCGAGCCCGCGTGGCCCGGTGCCGTCGCGCAGGAGGCGGTTGCCCGCGATGCCCTGGTTCACCACCGCGTAGCGCCCGTGCAGCCGGTCGGCGAGGACGTCGGGCCAGCGGCTGTTCTCGTCGGTGGTGGAGCCGCTGCCCGCGGTGAGCGAGTCGCCGAACGCCACGAGCGTTCCGGTGGCGGCCCGGCCCCGTACGTCGACGGCGGTGAGGTAGCGCCAGTCCGTGGTGCGGTGGGTGCCCAGCGGGTCCTCGGTGAAGGACGTCTGGTGGCTGTGGGGGTGGACGGTGACCGGGCCCCGGGCGGTGGGGGTGCGCAGGGTGACGACGAGATCGGCGTCGGCGGCGACCGGGACGACGACGGGGTCGCCGACGGTCTGCCGGCCAGGGGCGACGGTCACCGACGGCGCGCCGCGGAACGTCACCGGGCGGCCGTTCACGGTGACGCGGTCGATGAGCAGCGGATGCGTACCGAAGAGGTTGGAGAAGGTGAGGCGGGCCGCGTCGCCGCCGATGCTGGTGTGCACGACGTTACGGATGGTCCGCACGCCCGGGTCCGCGCCCTGCTGCGGGGCCGGCTCGCCGCGGACGGGGGCCGCCGCCCAGGTGGCGAGCCAGAGGCCGGTGGAGTGGGCCGGTGCGGCGGGGGCCCGGACCGCGCCCTGCGGGACCGGGGCGGCCACCCCTTTCGTCCGGGGCCCGGTGAACAGCAGGGAGCCCGCGAACGCCACGAGGGCGGCGAGCGCGGCGGTGCCCGCCACTAGGGCGATGAGCAGGGCGTGACCCTGGCGCCTGGGCATGGACGGTGTGTCTCCTCGTATCTTCGTGGGCCGGACCCATGATGCGGCAGGGCACGGGGAACTCGACGTGCGGCCCGGGAGTAGGTCAGGTAAGGACAATGCGTACGGCTTGCCGGGGGCGACGGTTACGCGGACGGGTGGAGCGGATGGAACGGATCGAAGGCACGACCGAGGACGCGGCGGCCGGCGCGGGCGGTTCGGGGGCGGGGCCGGGGCGACGCGCGGGCGGCCGCCCCTCGGCCCCCCTCGCCTCGTTCGCGTACACCGCGGCGGACGAGGAGAAGCGTCGTGGCGTACGGCGTATGAAGACCACGGCCACCGGCCTCCTTCTGCTGGTCGCGCTCGTGTACGTCCTCGCCACCTGGGCGAAGAACGAGGGGGTGGGCGGCTGGCCGGGCTTCGTCGCGGCGGCCGCCGAGGCGGGCATGGTGGGTGCGCTGGCCGACTGGTTCGCCGTCACGGCCCTCTTCAAGCGTCCGCTCGGACTGCCGATTCCGCACACCGCCATCATTCCCACCAAGAAGGACCAGTTGGGGGCCTCACTCGGTTCCTTCGTCGGCGAGAACTTCCTGTCGGGCGGGGTCGTGCGCGACCGGATCCACTCCCTGGCCATCGGCGGCCGGCTCGGCGCCTGGCTCGCGGAGCCGGCGCACGCGGACCGGGTCACGGCCGAGGCGGCGACCGCGCTGCGGGGTGCGCTGACCGTGCTGCGTGACTCGGATGTGCAGGCGGTGGTCGGTGAGGCGATCACCCGGCGGGCGAACGCGGCGGAGGTCGGCCCCGGCCTCGGCAAGATGCTGGAGAAGGTCGTCGCGGACGGCGGCCACCGCAAGGTGGTGGACCTGGTGTGCGTGCGGGCGCACGACTGGCTGGTGCTGCACGGCGACTCGGTGATGGACGCGGTGCAGGGCGGTGCGCCGGGCTGGACCCCGCGGTTCGTCGACAAGCGGGTCGGCGAGCGCGTCTACAAGGAGCTGCTGCGGTTCGTCACCGAGATGCGCGACATGCCGGGGCATCCGGCGCGCGGCGCGATCGACACGTTCCTGACGGACTTCGCGGCGGATCTCCAGACGGACGCGGAGACCCGGGCCCGGGTGGAACGGCTGAAGTCGGAGATTTTGGGACGCGCCGAGGTCCAGGACGTCATCGCCTCGGCCTGGTCGTCCGTCCGCACGATGGTGATGGCGGCCGCGGAGGACGAGCGGAGCGAGCTGCGGCTGCGGGCCCGTTCCTCGCTGATGGCGCTGGGCGCCCGGCTGGCGACGGACGGGCGGCTCCAGGCGAAGCTGGAGGGCTGGCTGGAGGACGCGGCGGTGTACGTCGTGACGACGTACCGGACGGAGATCACCTCGCTGATCACGGACACGGTGGCCGGCTGGGACGCGGACCAGACGTCGAAGAAGATCGAGGCCCACATCGGCCGTGACCTGCAGTTCATCAGGATCAACGGCACGGTGGTGGGCGCGCTGGCGGGGTTGTTGATCTATTCGGTGTCACGGGCGCTGGGCGGCTAGTGCCGTGACCGGGGAGGTCCGGCCGGTGGGGACACCCGGGGGCCTCGGAGGGAAGCGCTGAGGGGGCCGGGTGCGTATCCGCCCTGTCGATGGTTCGGATACGCACCCGGGTGATGCGGGGGAGTGCCCCTCAGTACGCACCCCGCGCCGCCCGCGTTCAGGCCGCGCGGAAAAACCTTCCGCTCAGGCGGCGCGACGGGTGACGGCCCACGAGGCGGCGGCCATCGTGCCCGCCACGGTGAACACCGCGGGCCAGGCGCCGACCTTCTTCGCCAGGGGGTGCGATCCCGCGAAGGCGGCCACGTAGGCGGTGCTCAGCGCGGCGGCGGCACGCGGTCCTGCCTGCCGGTTCCACTCGTACGCCGCGACCCCGCCCGCGGCGGCGAGGGCGACCCCGCCCAGCGGCCGCTTCCTGGTCCACCGCGCGACGGCGTAGCCGCCGACCAGTCCGCCCGCCGCCACCGCCGCTGCCGGAACCTTCGCCATCGCCGCCACCTCAGCCTTCTCGTAGATCGTCGCCGTGCGCGCGGCGCACCGCCCGTACCGGCTCTCGGCTCCGAGGCTAACGCGGTGTTCCGGCCTCCCGTCGCCGAGGGGGTGCACATCCGTTTACCCTGGGGGTGAACAGGCGTACACCCCCGTCGCCCCGCGCCCTCCTCGCCGCTGAACACCGTACGGAGACACATGCCCGCGGACCTGCCGGACCCAGCCGCCCCCGCGACCCCCGAGGTCCGGGCCCCGCACCCCCGCTTCGCCGTGGCCGTGCTGGCGTTCTGCGGGGTCGTCGTCGCGGTCATGCAGACGATCGTCGTACCGCTGCTCCCGCACATCCCCGAGCTCACCGGCGCCACCCCCGCCGCCGCGAGCTGGCTGGTGACCGTCACCCTCCTCACCGGAGCCGTCTTCACCCCGGTCCTCGGCCGGGTCGGCGACATGTACGGCAAGCGCCGGGTGCTGGTGGCCTCGCTCGCGGTGCTGGTCGTGGGATCGGTGCTGTGCGCGGTCAGCTCTCACATCGAGGTGCTGATCACCGGCCGCGCCCTGCAGGGCGCCGCGATCGCCGTCGTCCCGCTGGGCATTAGCATCCTGCGCGACGAGCTGCCGCCCGAGCGGGTCCTGTCCGCCGTCGCGCTGATGAGCTCCACGCTCGGGATCGGCGCCGCCGTCGGCCTGCCGGTCGCCGCCCTCGTCGTGGAGAACTTCGACTGGCACACCATGTTCTGGGTCTCCGGCGTGATCGGTCTCCTCGACATCGCGCTGGTGCTGCGCTGCGTACCGGAGTCCCCGCTGCGCTCCCGCGGCCGTTTCGACGCGCTCGGCGCACTGGGCCTGTCCGCCGCCCTCGTCTGTCTGCTGCTCGCGGTCACCCAGGGCGCCGGCTGGGGCTGGGGCTCGGCCCGGACGGTCGGCCTGCTGGTGACGGCCGTGGTGGTGGCGCTGCTCTGGGGCGCGTACGAGCTGCGCGTGCCGACGCCCATGGTCGACCTGAGGATCTCCGCGCGCCCGGCCGTCCTGCTCACCAACGTCGCCGCCCTGCTGATCGGCTTCGCCTTCTACGCGAACTCGCTGGTCACCGCCCAGATGGTGCAGGAACCGAAGGCCACGGGGTACGGGCTCGGCGCCTCGCTCGTCGTCAGCGGACTGTGCCTGCTGCCGGGCGGGGTGGCGATGGTGGCGCTGTCACCCGTCTCGGCCCGGATATCCGCCAAGCACGGCCCGAAGGTCAGCCTCGCGCTGGCGGCCGGGATCATGGCCGCCGGATACGGGGTGCGGTACTTCACCAGCCACAGCCTGTGGCTGGTGATCGCGGGCGCCACGGTCGTCGCCGCGGGCACGGCCATCGCGTACTCCGCCCTGCCCGCCCTCGTGATGCGCGGGGTCCCGGTCAGTGAGACCGGGGCGGCCAACGGCCTGAACACCCTCATGCGGTCGATCGGACAGGCCTTCTGCAGCGCGACGGTCGCCGCCGTCCTGGCCAACCTCACCTTCCAGGCGGGCGGCAGAACGGCTCCGACGCTCCACGCGTACCAGCTGGTCTTCGTGATCGCGGCGGGCGCGGCACTCGCGGCCCTGGCCGTCACGCTGTTCCTGCCGGGCCACCGGCCGGCCCGGCCGGGTACGGTCGAGGAGAGCCGCAAGGCGCCGGGCACCCGTACGGCGGGTGTGCGGACGGAAGAACTCCAGGAGGGCGCATGACCGGCGGCCGGGCCATCGCCACGGCCCCCGTCCCCGCCGAGGCGGGCAGCGGCCGGGACGCGATCCTGCGCGCCGCGCGACGGGCGTTCACCCAGCGCCCCTACGCCGAGGTGACGATCCGCAAGATCGCCGCGGACGCCGGCGTCAGCCCGTCCCTCGTGGTCAAGCACTTCGGCCGCAAGGAGCAACTGTTCAACACCGTGGCCGACTTCGGCCCGGAGGCCGCGGAACTCTTCGACGCCCCGCTGGACGTCCTGGGCCGCCACCTGGTCGTCACCCTGGTGACCCGTCGCCGCGCGCTCAAGTCCGACCCCCTGCTGCGGGTCGTCTTCTCCCTCGGCAACCAGGACGAACGCTCCCTGCTGCGCGACCGCTTCCACGAACAGGTCACCGACGCCCTGACCGCCCGGCTGCCCGGCCACGACCGCGCCCTGCGCGCCGAACTCCTGGCCGGCCACCTCCTCGGCCTCGGCGCGACCCTCAGCCTCCACCGCGAGGGAGCGGGCGCGCTCGCCTCTCCGGAACACATCGCCGACCTCTACGCGCCCGCGCTCCAGAAGCTGATCACCGGCTGACCGGGTCTGACCGCCGACCGAGCCGAGCGGCACGCGCGACCGCGCCGACCGTCCGGCCGCCGCTCAGCGCACCGGTCTGACGGAGGCCGGGCCTGCGGTCGGCAGAAGGACGGCGGCCGGGGTGGGAGCCCCGGCCGCCGTCCGTGAAAGGCCCGGTCAGCCCGCCGCGTTGCGCCAGACGGTCACGTCCACGGTCATGTACGTACTGGGGGAGTCCTCGGGCGACTGGCCCTGGTACGTCAGGAGGGCCACGTGCCCGGAGCCCGTGGTGATGCAGACCTGGCGGCCCTTGGAGAGCTTGTTCACGTAGATGCTGTCGGTGAACCGGGTCTCCGCGCGGCAGACGGCCAGCGACCCTTCCTGGCCCGGGTCGAGCCGGACCAGCGTCCCGTCGGTGCCTGCCGCGTCGAGGTGCCCGCCGGTGCTGTAGTAGACCAGTTGGTCACCGCCGCCGTCACCGTCCTGAGGCTTGAGGCCGTCGTCGCCGAGCGTCAGGTTGTATCCGGAGGTGAGGTTGATGCCCGGATACTCGATGGGCTCGGGGTCCGGCTTGGCGGACGCCGCAGGATCGGTACCGGTGTCCGTGCCCCCCTCCCCTTCGCTCGGCGACGAACCGGCCTGCTTCGGCGTGCTGTCACCCTTCGGCGTGCTGCCGCCCTTGGGCGACTCGCTGCCCTGCGAGGACTTCGCGTCGTCCTTTTGGAGGAAGTACGCCGTGCCGCCGCCCGCGACGCCGACGACCAGCGCGACGGCGATCGCGATGGCGGCGACCCGGCCACCGCGCCGCTTCGCGGGCGGCGGCGTCGCAGGCCCCTGGGGCGACAGATGCCCGGGGTGTGTCTGGGCGGCCTGCGCGGGGTACGCGCCGGGGTACGGGCCAGAGGCATGCGCCTGCGACGGCGGAACCGGCTGATAGGGCTGAGCGGCCTGAGCGGGCTGGGTGGGCGCCGCCTGGTGCTGAACCGGGTACGGGGTGTGCGGAGCCTGCGGCGTCTGCCCGGGCGGCGGAGTGACCGGCGGGCCGAACCCCGGAGGCGGCGTGCTCGGGGCCGCGGGGGTCGTGGGCGAGTAGGCGACCGGGGGAGCGACGGCCGGGGCGGCGGTCGGCGGCGGCGGCGTCTGGGCCGGGGCGGGAGCGGCCGCCCGTACGGTGATGTCGGCGGCGACCGGGCTCGGCAGCCAGTCCTCCGGGCGGCGCAGCACCGTCTCCGCGTTCGCGGTCTGGCAGAGCGCGATGACCTCGGCGACCGAGGGCCGGGCCTCCGCGTCCTTGGCCAGGCAACGGCTGACGAGGTCCATCAGCCGTTCCGGAACACCGGTGAGATCCGGCTCCTCGTGGACGATCCGGTAGAGCACCCCGTGCGAGGTCCCCTCGCCGAAGGCCGGGGAGCCGGTGGCCGCGTACGCCGCGACCTGCCCGAGCGCGAAGATGTCGGTGGCCGGGGTGACCCGGCGTCCCGCCGCCTGCTCCGGGGCCATGAACGACGGCGTGCCGATGGTGACCCCGCTGCCGGTGAGCGAGGTCGCGTCGGCCGCGTACGCGATACCGAAGTCGATGACGCGCGGGCCGTCGGCGGCGAGCAGCACGTTCGACGGCTTGAGGTCGCGGTGCACGATGCCCGCCCCGTGAATGACGTGCAGCGCCTCCGCCATACCGGCGATCAGCAGCAGCACGGCCTCGACCGGCAGCGCCCCGTGTGCGACGACCGCGTCGGCGAGCGAGGGGCCGGGCACGTACGCGGTGGCGAGCCACGGCTGCGCCCCGTTGGTGTCGGCGTCGATGACGGGCGCGGTGAACAGCCCCTGCACACGCTGCGCGGACTGCACCTCCTGCGCGAACCGCCGCCGGAATTCGGGGTCTTCGCCGAACTCGGGACGGATCACCTTGATGGCGACGGGCCGCCCGCCGGGCGTGTACGAGAGGTACACCTTGCCCATGCCGCCCGCACCGAGCTTGGCGGCGAGACGGTATCCGGCGATGGTGGCCGGGTCGTCGCCCGCGAGTGGCTGGAAGACCTGGGAGGCGCTGCCCCGGTGTGGCTGCTGACCGCTCATGAACTCATAACTCCCCCGAAGAGCACTGCTGTCGAACCGGCACCCTATCCAAATCCTGACGGGTACAGGACGCGAGGACCAGGGGGCCGTACGTTCTGGTCGGCCGGAGCAGCGTACGGGACGGGCGGGACGGGCGAACGGGCGGTTCGGGCCGACCCGGATGAGGGGAAGAAGACTGCTCCCGGGCCCCCTGCTCAGGGGGCCTTGAGGAGTTCGCGGAGGTGCTTGACGTGCGCCTGGACGTCGCGGGTGAGGGGCGGCGGGTCGACGACGGCCGTGGAGGCGGGGGAGGGTGCGCGGCACGGGCGGCAGAGGCCGTCGACGAGTGCCGCCGAGGGCCCCGGCGAACGGCATTCGGTGCACTCCACCATCAGCCGGGGCCCGGGGGCGCTGGCCGCCTCCGTGGGCGCGGGGGCGCTCGGCAGCCGGGGCGGGAGCTTGTCGTGCAGCCGCCGTCGGACGAACCCGGCGGGCGACCCGATCCGTTGGGGGAGGCCCGAGACGAGCGCGTGCGTGAGGTAGGCCGCGTCCACACCGCGCGCCAGCCAGGAGGCCGCAAGCGCTTCGAGGGCGAGGCAGTCGGCCTCGGAGAGGGCCAGCCGGGGCTCCACGCCCCCGAGTCGGGCGAGGGCGAGGTAGGCGGGGGAGAGCGCGGCGGGGGAGGGGGCGGCGGGACCGGGAAGGCCGGGAAGGCCGGGAAGGCGGGGAAGGTGGCCGGGAAGGCCGACGAGGGCGTCGGGTGTCTCGGGTGTCTCGGGTGTCTCGGCGGCGGCCGGACCGGGAATCGGCACCGGGCCCCGTGCCGCGATTGCCTCCGGCTCGGCTGCCGTCTCGGCCATCGTCTCGGTCGTCGGCTCGGCCGTCGTCTCGGGGACGCGCTGCTGCGGTACGACGACGGGCGGCCCGGCCGCGAGGGGTGACGCGGGAACCACCTCGGCGAGGGGTGCCGCCGCCGCCGCCTGGGCGGAGAGGAACGTGCCCCACCACTCGTTGTCGCGGGCGGTGCGGGACCAGAACGTGTACGTGACCCAGCGGCCCTGCCCGCTGTCGCTGACCCTGCACCGTACGTACCGGAGGTGTCCGGCCACGCCGAGGGCCCTCAGCGCGCTGCCGACGGCCATCTGTCCGTACAGGGGAAGGATCTTGGCCAGCGACTTGATGTCCATGGCGGCACCGTCCGGCAGCCGGTCGACGAACCCGGCGATCTGGCGCTCCCGGGCCGGAAGAAGCATGAAGTCCGCTGGGCCGGGCGGGCGTTGGTCGGGCGCGGAGCGCTTGCCGTAGCCGGGGCGGGCGGTGGGGTGGGGGCGCGGGGATGCGGACGCGCGGAGGGCGGGGCTAGGGTGCTGAGCAGCCACGGGATCAACCCTTTTTTGATCTTGGGGTCAGACCCCGGCCGGTGGTGAATACACCGCGTCGGGGTCGCTTCGTTGGGGGCACCGTAAGCAGCCGCGACGCTGCGCCGCAACTTGGTCACTATTAGTCATACTTGCTGGCCGTGACGGGGAGGGTGGGCGGGAAGGTTTCCCAACCCCCCTTATGTGCCTACCTCTTGAGAAAGACGGCTCGAACCCCGGCCCTCGGATCCCGTCCCCCGAATCCCGGATCTCAAGCGCCGGGCCGGGGCCGGGCCGCGTACACACGAAGGAGTGAGCGGCCGGTCTCGGGTCCCGGGTTTCGGGTTTCGGGTTTCGGGTTTCGGGCTCCGGGGTGTTCCCGGGTCTCGGGTTTCGGGTTTCGGGCTCCGGGGTGTTCCCGGCTCTCGGCTCTCGGGTGCCGGGTGCCGGGTGCCGGGCGTCGGGCTTTGGGCGTCGGGGGGACGTCTCCGGGGTGCCCCTCCGCCCGGAGGCATCGATTCCCGTTGCCTGGCGGGTGCGCCTGTTTGATCATGGCGGCCGACAGGCACCGCGCCCGCGGTGGCCGGCCAATGGACGAAAGGCCCTTCGTGCGCAAGCTCGTGTACTACATCGCCTCCACCCTCGACGGCTTCATCGCCGGGCCGGACGGCGCCGACCCCACCGGCCCGGACGGATTCTGGCCCATCCCGGACGACTACATCGGACACCTGATCGCCGCGTACCCGGAGACCCTGCCGGGACCGGCCCGGGCCGCGCTCTCGATCACCGCGGAGGGGACGCACTTCGACACGGTCGTCGAAGGCCGGCGGTCCTACGAGATCGGCCTGAAGGCCGGCGTCACGAACGCCTACCCGCACCTGCGGCACCTGGTGTTCTCCCGCACGCTGGGCGAGAGCCCCGACCCCGCCGTGGAGATCGTCGCCACCGACCCGGGCGCGCGGGTGCGGGAGCTGAAGCAGGAGGAGGGCAAGGACATCTGGCTGGTCGGCGGCGGCGAGCTGGCCGGTTCGCTGTACTCGGAGATCGACACGCTGATCGTCAAGCTGAGCCCGATGACGATCGGTGCGGGCATTCCCCTCTTCTCCGGCAGGGCCACGTTCGACCCGACCGCCTGGACGCTCACGGACCACAAGATCCTCGACAGCGGGGCGGCGTTCCTCACGTACGAGCGCGCCACGAACACGGTCACCGTCACCGTCGAGGACTGACAGGCCGGGCCCGCGCGCGGCTGTGCCGGAGCGCAGGCGGGTAAGCGGGCGGGCGTTCGTGCGTGCGTGGCGGTGACGGGTGTGCGGGCGGTCGGGTGGGTCGGCGTGCCCGTGCTCGTGCCCGTGTTGGTGCCCGTGCGGATGCGGACATGCGCACGCCGGCCGGCGGAGGCGATGACCTCCGCCGGCCGGTGTCCCGGCGTCGCGGCATCCGGGCGTTACGACGCTGCGCCGTCCCGGTGTCCGGGCTCCCCGGGTTCACGCGACCGACGACCGAGGGCAGACGACCGACGGCCGACGGCCCGACGGCAGACGACCGACGACCGAGGGCCGTCTCAGGCGGTGGCGCAGGTGGCGCCGCTGAGCGTGAAGGCGGTCGGTGCCGCGTTCGTACCGCTCTGGCTGCCGGTGAAGCCGACGGTGACCGAGCCGTTCGCGGCGATCGTGGAGGTGTACGACGCGGGGGCGACGCTCACCGAACCGCCGGTCTGCTTGGGGGTCCCGCCCCACATGTTGGTGACGGTCTGCCCGTTGGCGAAGGCGAAGCCCAGCGTCCAGCCGTCGATGGCGGCGGTGCCGGTGTTGCGGATGGTGATCTCACCCTGGAAGCCGCCCGGCCACTGGCCGACGACCCGGTAGCCGACGGAGCAGCCGGCGCCCGGCGTGCTGCCGCCCTTGGCCGTGGTGACGCTCACCGTGGCCGAGCGTGCCGAACGGTTTCCGGCGGCGTCGCGGGCGTACACGGCGAACGTGTACGCGGTGTCGGCGGTGAGGCCGGTGACGGCGACGCTGCGGGTGGCCGAGGCGGCGACGGCGGTCTCCGTGGCACCGCTGACGCGGACGACGTCGTAGCCGGTGACGGCAACGTTGTCGGAGGACGCGGTCCAGGTCAGGGTGGCGGAGGTGGCGGTGATCGCGGAGGCGGTCGGGGTGCCGGGGGCGGTCGGGGCCTCGGTGTCCTGCGAGGCGCCGCCGAAGACGGTGGCCTCGTGCGAGGTCTGGGCGATGCCGTTGGCGCCGTGGAAGATGCGCTCACCCCACGCACTGAGCCGGGTGGGGTCGAAGCCGATCGTCAGGTCCAGGATCGGGTCGGTGTTTCCGCTCCAGGACCAGGCGATGTAGCCGAGCTTCAGCTGCTCGGCGGCGGCCATCATGGTGTCCTCGTCCGGGTCGCCGTACTGGTCGGCGGGGCCCCCGAACTCCCCGATGACCAGCGGCAGTCCGGCGTCCACGAAGGCGTGCAGGTAGTCGGTGACCTTCTGCGCGGTGTTGTAGACGCTGTACATGTGGATCGAGAAGATCAGGTTGCCGGTCGAGTCGGCGTCGTACACGGCCTGGGCGTTGTCCCGCATGACGCCCTGCCAGTCCTGGCCCCAGTTGGGGGCGTCCACCATGATCGTGTGGGCGAAGCCGGCACCGCGCAGCTTCTGGATCGCGGCGGTCGTGGGGGCGGTCCAGCCGGCCGGGTTGGTGTTGCCCCAGGGCTCGTTGCCGATGTTGATGATGACGTAGTCCTCCTGGCCCGCGAGGACGTCCTTCAGGCTGATCCAGTAGTCGGCGGCGTGATCGAGCGTGCCGGCGGCCGAGTCCTCCCCGTACCCCGTGGTGTCGTGCACCTCCAGGACGCAGATGAGCCGGTTGGCCTTGCACTGGGCGATGACGGCGGCCACGTCCGCCGGGCTGTTCTTGCTCCAGCGGAAGCCGTCGGAGAGAACGACACGGACGGTGTTGGCTCCCGTCGCCTTGATGTCGGCCAGCGACTGGGTCTCGCCGGGGTACCAGGTGTGGGCGTGGTTGACCCCGCGCATGACGAAGTCGTTGCCGTTGCCCTCGACCAGGCGGCCGTCGCTGATGTGCAGCCCGGTCGCGGCGGCGACGGCCTGCGCCGGGGCGAGGCCGCCGAGGGCGAGGAGCCCGAGGAGGGTGGCCAGGACGGTCAGGAGGACGGTGGCGGGACTCTTGTGTGCGGGACTGTTTTGTACGGGGGTCTTCGTCGTGCTTCTTGCTGTTCTCACTGCGGCTCCAGAGGGTGGGCGGGATCAAGAGCTGAGCATCGACAGACGTTCCAAAGCTTCATGGGAGCGCTCCCACAATTTGCGCGCTCCCATGAAGCCATCCAGTCAGGGGCACGTCAAGACATCGGACGGATTCGGCTCGCGGAAGAAGCGCGGGGCGGCGCGGCCGGCCCCGGGACGCGGCTGACGCGGGCCTCGCGGGCGACGACACCCCGGCGTGCGCGGCATGGACGCTCCGTGCCGCGAGCTGACACCCGATGACCTCGCACTGAGGCGGCGCGCGCGGATCGGCTACGGCGGACCCGGCGGCGGGCGCGGGCTGGCTGCTCGCACTCCAGCGGCGGGCGCGGGCTGGCTACTCAAACTCGGGCGGCGGGCGCGGGCTGGCTACCCTGACCGGTATGTCTCCGCTCAGTCTCGCGCCGATCCGCTTCTCCGCAGAGGAGATCGCCGAGGTGGTCGGGCTCTACGCGACCAACCCGGAGTACTGGCGCGCCGCCGGTGAGCACGACCCCGAGAACATCGAGGCCGCCCGGGTCGAAGCCGACCTGCGTGCGGAAGCGGCGATCGAGGGCGGTGAGGTGCTGCTCGCCCGTGATCGTCAGGGGCGCCTCGTCGGGCTGCTCTGTCTGCTCGATCGGCACCCCACGGACGGCCACCCGTGGATCGGGCTGCTCCTGGTGCACGGCGACCACCACCGCAAGGGCATCGGCCGGATGCTGACCGGCCTGCTGGAGGAGCGGTACAGCCGCGAGGACCGGAACGGCATCCGTCTCGCCGTCCTGGAGAACAACCCCGCCGCCCTCACGTTCTGGAGTGCGCTGGGCTGGCAGGAGATCGACCGCCGCGTCGACAGGGAACACGGCCGGCCCTGCATCGTCATGCACAAGCGACTGACCTGACCGGACCTTCCCGAGAACCCGGCCGCCTCAGGGGGCCCGGCGTCCTAGCCCCCCTTGTCCCTCGGGTCCCACCCGGCGGGGGGTGAGGTCTCCCAGCGTCCCGGACCGTTCGACCTGGCCCGGGACGCAACGGCGAACAGCACCGCGTCGTCATAGACCAATGGACAGGGGCGGGCGGGAGTCGCGCGCCCGTCAGGCAGGACGAAGAGGGGGAGTGCGAGTGACCGCGACCTGCGTCATTCTCGACATCGGCGGCGTACTGGAGATCACACCGGAGACGGGGTGGGTGCGACGGTGGGAAGAACGGCTGGGGATGCCGCGCGGCACGGTGCACGAGCGGATGCGTGACGTATGGCAGGCCGGGAGCATCGGGAGCGTCAGCGAACGAGGGGTGCACGAACAGCTGGCAGCACGCCTCGGGCTGGACGCGCCCCAGGTCGAAGCCTTCATGGCTGACCTCTGGACGGAATACCTGGGCACGCCCAACGAGGAACTCATCGCCTACGTACGAGGACTCCGGGGCACGTGCCGTCTCGGCATCCTGAGCAACAGCTTCGTGGGGGCCCGGGAGAGGGAGACGGAGCTGTACCACTTCGACGAACTGGTCGAGCGGATCGTCTACTCGCACGAGATCGGCATCGAGAAGCCGGACCCCCGCGCCTTCGAAGCCGCGAGCGCCGCCCTGGGCGTACCGCCGGAGAGCTGCCTCTTCATCGACGACATCGCGGTCAACGTGGAGGCCGCCCAGGCGGCGGGGATGCAGGCGCACCTGTTCGAGGACAACGCGCGAACGATGACACGCATCGCCGCGCATCTGGCCGCGGGCCCGCAGGCCACCGGCTCGGTACGGCGGGCCGGATGAAGCCGGCCTGACCGGCGCCGGGGAGGCGGCCGGCGCGCGGCCGTGGACCGTAGCCCCGTTCACCGTGCCTCGCATTCGTGCCCCGTACCCCGGACGCATGGCCAGGCTGCCCGAACTGTAGGTTCCGACCGAGTACGACGCGACCGCCGCGTCCGACGAGACCGGCCGAGTCCGACGGGGTTTGACCCCCGTTCCCTCTGAAGGCGGCGCGGTGGAACGGCAGTTCGCGCCCGGCCCGGGTCCGTACGCCGCTGCCCGTAGCCGGCCGCGTACGACGTGTCTCCCGAGTGGTGCCCGCGAACGACGACGAACGGGAAGGTGCCATGACCGACATGTGGACGGGCGAGAAGGTACGCCTGCGCGGCGTCGAGCCCGAGGACTGGGAGGGCTTTCACGACCTGGCCCGGAACACCCTCGACGTGCGCAGTGCCGACCTCGTCGAACCCCCGCGCTCCGCCGAGGGCTTCCGCTCCTGGACCGCCGAGCGGGCTGGACGTCAGCCGGGGGGTGCCGCGTTCCGTCTGGTGGTCGAGGGGCTGGCCGACCGCACCTTCGCCGGGTCGGTGACGGTCGGAGAGACCGACGCCCGTGCGGGACGGTTCCGTACGGGCATCGAGATCGCCCGCGAGCACCGCCGCAAGGGATACGCGGCCGAGGCGATCCAACTCGTCCTCACCTACATGTTCGCCGAACAGCGCCACCACAAGTGCGAGGTCGAGGTCTACGCCTTCAACGACGCCTCCCTGGCCCTCCACCGCAGGCTGGGCTTCGTGGAGGAGGGTCGGCTGCGGGAGCACGAGTACTTCGCCGGCGCCTACCACGACGTGGTGCTGCTCGGCATCACCGCCGACGAACACTGGGCGAGGCATCAGCGGCCTTCGGTGCGGTGATCCGCGGACGGCGAGCACGCTGAGCCCTCGTCGAGCTGAGATGCGATCGGCTCTGCAGGCTGAGCGCCCGCCACCCGCAACGGGGCGTTGTCCGCCACGAAAGGTTGTGGCCAGGGGGTTATGGACCGGCCACCGCGGTGAGTCGATCTGCCTCCCCTCGCCACGAGCACCGTGTGCACCGCACTGCTAAGGGGACGGTGACGAGGTGGGGTTGGGCCGAGGCCGGGGTTGCGCACCCTGGCAGGCTTCCGTCCGCTCGACTGAATGGGCGAGTTCATTTCGCAGCACCGCGGTGATTGCTTCGACGGCTCCTGCGTTCAGGATGCCGAGGTAGACGTACGGTCTGCCGGTGGAAGTCATCGCCGGCCGGATGCTGCGGTAGCTGCGTTCCGGAACGCCTAGCTCTGCGAGGGCTGCCCTCAACCCTTCGCTTGCCGTCAAGGCGGCTGCGTAGCCCTCCCGCCACTGCGGGAGGTCGACGGCGGTCATGGGATGACTCGCACGGTGTGAGGGTGCCTGCGGATCTCTACGGAAGCGTCGGTAGCGCGCGAGTAGTCGCCCGCGCTTCTGGCTGCTTGCCGTTGCTCGGCCCAACTGGAGCAGACACTGCAGTCGGCGAAAGGTTCTGGTGGTGCAGGTGGGACGGAAAATTCGAAGGGTTGGGCGATTGCCCGATTCGAAGTATTCATGGCGGTGAGAATGGCCGCCCCTATGGGACGTATCTCCATGAAGTGCCCGGTCAGTTGGGCGCACTGCCGCTACGGTCCAAGAAGGCCCAAACGTCGCAGGGAGAAGTCTTGAACGCCGCACTACGATCGGCTATGTCGGATGCTCGGCTGTCGCCCCGCAGGCTTGCGGCTCGCATCGGTGTGGCGCCAAAGACTGTAGAGCGATGGCTGGCCGACGCCGAGTTGGTGCCCCACGCGAGGAACCGTACTGACGCCTGTCAGGCGCTGGAGGTGGATGAACAGATGATCTGGCCGAAGGCTGTGCAGGACCGGGTGAAGTCGGGTCACGACCGGGAGCTCGTTCAGTCTTATCCCTACCGGTCTGCCTGCCCGTCGACCGTGTGGGGTGACTTGGTCGAACGGGCTACGGAGCAGATCTACTTGGCCGGATACACGAACTACTTCCTCTGGCTCGAGCAGCCGGCCTTCGTCGAAACCCTTCGCAGGAAGATCGATGCGGGTTGCCGCGTCCGGTTCCTGCTCGGAGATCCGGACGGTGAGGTAACTCGTCAGCGTGAGACGGTCGAGGGTGTTGCCTTGAGCGTATCCACTCGCATCCGGATCACCCTGGAACACCTGGAGCGCCTGGGCGCTGCCGACCGCGTGGAGGCCCGTTTCAGCAGCCATGAGGACGCTGTCAACCACGTGTCTCTATCTGTGTTCCGATTCGATCACCAGGCGTTGGTCACTCCGCACCTTGCGCGGCTTGTCGGTCACGATTCGCCGTTGCTCCACCTTCGGCGTCAGGGCGACGGCGGGATGTTTGACCGGTTCGCCGAACATGCCGAGGAGTTGTGGGGCCGAGGTGTGCCAGTGTCTTCCTGACCGTAGGTGAGTGAGGAACTTGGAGCGCACCCGGGTGGTACCGGGGCTCCTGCTGTCGTCACAGAGTCCCGGTACTGAGCTTGCCGCCTTCAGGGCTGCACGTGCTGGGACGCTCCCTCCGTTTCAGCACGTGCGCCAAGAGGCTTCTCGGCTTATCCGGCTGCGATCGCTGAATAAGTCAGCACATCGGCGGGCATTTCGTGCCGGAGCTTCCAGGTGATTCCCATCGGCTTGCTCCCTGCATGCTTCACGTACTCGGCGGGGCCAAGCAGCATCCACGGTTGCGGACCGGCAATGTCTGTCGTCTTGTAGCGTCGAACGAAGAGCAGCACATGCGTTCCGCCCTCCTTGTGCCTCTGGTAACGCAAACCTGTCGGGGAAGTGTCCGCGATCCGGTGCTGAGACTCCCAGTGAAACTCGAACTCGTTCAGCGCGTAGTCCTTGTAACGCGTCTCGGGAGAAAAATCCTTTTCGTCCTTTTCGAGTGTGATGAGAAGGGCGTCCGTCTGAAGGTTCTCGCACCACCTCACCCCCTCGCGGAAGTGCCCGGGCATGGAGCCGTTCACGGTGGACTGGCCGAGAGCGGGGAGCAGCTCTTCGCGGCTGTACGAGGCGTGAACTGCCAAGGGGAGATCGGCGTGCGGGCCCTCCAGTGGAAGAGGCAGATGGTCGGCCAGGTCGAGGGTGTGAGCCAGCACCTGGCGGACTTCGTCTCGGAATGCATGCTGCGTACGCAGGGTGTCGAAGCCCTCTTGGTAGCTGGTGAAATCGCCCCCCAAGGGCCAGAGGGAGAAGAAGAACATGCGGGCGTACGCCTGCTCTTGAGCGGTCAGTTGGTCATAGGTGGGGGCGTCGTCGATGAGTAGCTTGGTGTACGCCGAGACGCGTGCCGGGTCGTCGACGTGGAGGAAGGCCGATACGCGCTTGAGGAGTGCTGCCTCGCCGGCGGGGGCGTGCGGGTCGAGGAGCTTGGCTCGGCGGAGGAGGCCTGTCCAGGAGTTTCCGCTGCCGCGGTAGAGCTCCTTGAGCTCCCGGCCGCTTTCCCGCAGGTAGTCCGTGAGGCGCGGCTCCGCGTAGGCGGCGACCTCGCGCGCGAGTTGGGCGACGTTGACGCCGATCTGGTTTCGGATGTTGTCGAGGATCAAGGCCTTGGCTTTGGGCTCAAGGATGATCTGGCAACCAGAGGGGAGTTGCGGGAAGTCGTGCTCAATGTTAGCAACGAGCCGGTTGCGCGTCAGGTTGGTCAGGGCGCGAAACTGATCCTCGAAGCGGAATTCCTTACGGTGTTGGCCGATGAAGTCGAGAACGGTGAGTACAGCCTTGTTCTCGGTGCGGCGCAGGCCGCGTCCGAGTTGCTGGAGGAACACCGTGGCGCTTGAGGTCGGTCGGAGCAGGAGGAGAGTGTCGACGTCAGGGATGTCGAGTCCCTCATTGAACAGGTCTACGGAGAAAATGATCTGGAGCTGCCCGCCACGGAAGTCGTCGAGCGCGGCCTTGCGCTCGTGCTGGGGGGTATCACCTGAGAGTGCGACGGCGTTGAGACCAGCGCGCTGGAAGAACTCAGCCATGAACCGGGCGTGCGCCACGGAAACGCAGAATCCCAGCGCCCGCATAGCTCCAGGGTCGGTGACCTTGTCCCTTACCGCCTTGACGACCAGCCTGGCCCGGGCGTCGTTGCCGGTGAGTAGGTTGCCGAGAGCAGTGGAGTCGTACGCTCCCCGCTTCCAGGTCACGGCACTCATGTCCGTGTTGTCTGTGATGCCGAAATAGTGGAACGGACTCAGTAGCTCGTTTTCGAGGGCCTCCCAGAGACGCATCTCCGCTGCAATCCGACCGTCAAAGAACGCATCCTGGACGTTCAACCCGTCCGTCCGTTCGGGGGTGGCGGTGAGGCCGAGCAGCTCCCGCGGGGTGAAGTGATCCACGATCCGGCGGTAGGTAGGCGATGTGCCGTGATGGAACTCATCGATCACGATGACGTCGAAGTGGTCTGGGGCCAGACGCTCCAGGGCGCGGGCGTTGAGGGACTGGACGCTGGCGAAGACGTGATTCCAATCCTCAGGCACTTCGCCGCTGAGGAACAACTCGCCGAAGTTCGCGTCGACCAATACGTTCTGGTACACGCGCAGGGACTGTTCCAGAATCTCCTTGCGATGGGCCACGAAAAGCAGTCGGAGATCTTGTCCGAGCTTGTGGCGCAGGTGCTTGTAGTCCAGGGCAGCCATCACCGTCTTTCCGGTTCCGGTAGCCGCGACGAGCAGATTGCGGGTGCGGCCATGAACCGTGCGCTCGACTTCGAGCCGTTCCAACATGTCGCGCTGGTGTGGGTAAGGGCGGACTTCCAGCCCAGAGAGCGTGATGACGTTGCGTCCCTGGCCCCCGCCGGAACCGCCCGCGTAGGCGAGTGCCTCGTCCAATTTCGGTGCGTCGCTGTCGGGGTCGTACGACTCGAAGGAGCGATCACTCCAGTAGGCGTCGAAAGTCGCTTCGAACTTGCGTAGGACCGACGGGGTGGCGATCGACGAAAGCCGCACGTTCCATTCGAGACCGTCGAGGAGCGCGGCCTTGGAGAGGTTGGAGCTACCGACGTACGCCGTGTCGAAGCCGCTGTCCCGGCGGAAGAGCCAAGCCTTGGCGTGGAGGCGAGTTGAGCGGAGCTCGTAGTTGACCTTCACCTCGGCGCCGAACTCGCGGACCAGTCGGTCGAGGGCGCGACGCTCTGTGGCGCCGATGTATGTCGTCGTGAGGACCCTGATGGGGACGCCGCGCGCGCGTGCCGACATCAGCGATTGCTCAAGCACCCTGAGGCCGTGCCACTTCACGAAGGCGCAGAGCAGGTCCACACGGTCTGCCGTAGCCAGTTCCGCCCGAAGTTCGAACCCCAGGCTGGGGTCCTCGGGGGCGTTGGTGATGAGCGCCGTTTCGGAAAGTGGGGTGGCCGGCCGGATGGCGTACACGCCGGGTGCCTCCTGTTCCGCAACGGCGAGGAGCTGACGAGGTCCGTCGACGACCAGATCAACCCACTCGGTCGAACCCTCCACGGTGTTGAGGGACTCGAGGATGTGGTTTGCGGCGACGACCTGCTCTGCCGGGGTCAGGCCTTGAAGTACGCGACGCACGACCTCCGCAATGTGGCGGGACAAGACGTGAGGCGTCGACTCCGTCCTTACGATCTCGTCGATCGCGCGCCAGCCCGCGGCGTCCAACTGCTTCACGCGTTCTTCGAGACGGCGGGTGATCAGCGTCTCGTACAGACCCGCAACTGGTGCTGCTTCCTGTGCTGCGTGGCTGGGCATGGCAGAGTCCCCCTCTTCGTGCTGCTTATGCACGCAGTTGTATCAAGGGGGACCGACAGATTTGTATGACATGGGCGGGGTCAGAACCCCCGCCCCCCGAACCACGCCCGGCAATCCGGCTGGTTGGGCCCGGGCGGGCGTGCCCCTCGCGCCCCGCCGGGTCCGTCCGGGTGCGGGCTAAAGCGCCCGGCCGGCCGGGGCCTGGCCGGTCAGCTGTCGTACGTAGGCCAGCCCCGGCTTCCCGGACAGGAGCGCCTTCTCTCCCGTCGGGACGAAGCCGGTGCGAGTCAACACCGCCTGGGAGGCGGTGTTGGTGAGCGTGGCCGCCGCGCGGAGCGTCGTCAGGGCGTAGGCCGTGGTGCAGAGCGTGAAGAGCTCGCGGACCGTGGCCGTGGCCAGGCCGCGGCCCGTGGCCTTCTCGGCCAGGCGGAAGCCCAGTTCGGCCTCGCCGTCCACCGCGTCCATCAGGTTGAAGCGGCCCAGTACCTCGCCGTCCTCCGTCGCCAGCACGTGGAAGTGGCAGGCCCCCGTCGCCTGTTCGGCGAGGAGTGCCGCGTGGCGGGCGGCGAAGCCGGTGAAGTAGTCGTCGCCGCGGTCCGGCACCGAGGCCGCGAAGAATGCGCGGTTCTCCTCCTCGAACGCGAGGAGGGCCGGGGCGTGATCGGGGCGCAGGCGCTGGAGTTCGGGCATGGCGGCAGGGTACGCAGACCCGGCGGGCGGGGACACGGGTTAATCGGGGCGGGGCGGGGCGGCCCGCGCATCCCCCCGCCCCGCCCCGCTCGTCGCTACGCGCCCCCGTGGCAGTCCCGGTACGACCGCCCCGAGCCGCACCAGCACGCCGCGCTCCTCGCCGGCGGCCACGGGACCGCGCGGCCGCGGGCCGCCAGGGTCGTCGCGTACTGGGGGAGCAGGTCCGGGTCGGACGGGGAGGCGGCCTCGGAGGCGGCGAACGCCTCGTACGACGGGACCGTGCCCGTCACGATGCCGAGGTTCGGGGTCCCCGTCGCATGCAGGTCGCGCAGGGCCGCCTCCAGCCGGGCCAGGTGGTCGGGGTGCGAGGTGTACTCCGTGGCGAGTCCGGGATAGGCGGTGAGGAGCTCGCGCATCTCGGCCTCCGGCCAGTGCAGCACCGCCACCGGGAACGGACGGGACAGGGCCGTGCGGTACGTGCCCAGTTCCGCGCGGAGGCGGGTGATCTCGGCGCGGAGCTCGCCCGGGTCCGAGGAGCCCAGCGCCCACAGCCGCTTCGGGTCGTGGAGTTCGTCCAGCGGGACGGCCGCCGTGTGGAGCGCGTCGGCCAGCTCGTCCCAGGCGTCGTGCGTGACGCCCATCAGGCGGCGTACCCGGTGCCGGCCGGTGAGCAGTGACTGGGTGGCGTACGGGACTTCCTCGCCCGGGGCGATGAGGAGGGTGAGCGCGGTCGAGAAGTAGTCGTGGGCCGCTTCGAGCTCGTCGTGGGCCTCCAGGGTCTCGGCCGCGATCTCCCAGGGGGCGGCCTCCTGCGGGGCGGCCGCCCGGATGCCGTCGATGATCGCGCGGGCCTCGGCCTCGTGGCCGTACTCCCACAGGTTGGCGGCGCTGAGCGCCTTCACCAGGTGGGGGTGCTCGGTGTCGGGGTCGCTGAGCAGGGAGTCGTAGAGCGCGGTGGCGCGGGTGCGGTCACCGGCGAGTTCCAGATGGGCCGCCGCCTGGAGGAGCAGCGGTTCGTGGTCCTCGGGGTACTGCGCCGCGGTGCGCAGCAGGCGCTCGGCTTCGGTGGTGTGGTCAGCAGGCGTGTCGGGGCGCATGCACCACACGGTACTGCTGGACGGGCGCGGGACGGAGGCCTGTTCCCGCTCTGGTGAGTTACGGCCGCCGGCCCTATCGTGCGGGCCGTGCGCGAGCGGATACGAGAGCGGATACCGGTGGTGGTGCAGCGCGACCCGCGCGGGAGGCGGCTGGCCGCGCGCGGGCTGTGGACGGGCGCGGAGCTGGTGGTGACCCTGGGTGTCGTCCTGCTGCTGCTCGTCGCCCATCAGCTGTGGTGGACCAACCGGCAGGCCCGCGCCGAGGCCGCCGACACCGTGCACGCCCTTCAGCGGGACTGGGGGGAGCCGGAGGGGACGGGCGAGGAGGCCGTGGACCGGCCGCCGGCGGAGGCCTCCCAGCGGCCGGTGGACGACAGCCCCGCCGTGGGAGGGGGCGACGACGCGGGAGGGGGAGACGACGGGGGAGGGCCGGACGCCGCCGCGGCCACGCCCCGCCGGTCCCAGGCGTACGCCGTCCTGCGCATCCCGCGCATCGGGCTGACCGCGCCGGTCGCCCAGGGCATCAGCAAACGCGGCGTCCTGGACAAGGGGTACGCCGGTCACTACCCGGGCACCGCGCAGCCCGGCGGCACCGGGAACTTCGCGCTCGCCGGGCACCGCAACACCCACGGCGAACCGTTCCGCCACATCAACCGGCTGCGGTCCGGCGACCGGATCACCGTGGAGACGCGGGACGCGGTGTACACGTACACCGTCGACAGGACCCTCGCCCGGACGCAGCCCGGCGACAGCGGGGTCATCGCCGCCGTGCCGCGCAGCAATGTGAAGCCGTACGTGGGCTACCGGGCCGCCGGGTCCTACGTGACCCTGACGACGTGCACGCCCGAATTCACCTCCCGGTACCGGCTGGTGGTGTGGGGGAAGCTGACCGGCGTACGCGAGCGCTGACCGTCGCGGACGAGGTCGTAAGGTTCTCCGACGTGCTGAGACGACGTCCGCAGTTGTTGTGGTTGCTGGTTCCCTACGTGCTCTACCTGGGGGCGCTGCCGTTCGTGAACCGGGTCGATCCCGTCGTTCTCGGGCTGCCGTTCCTCTTCTTCTGGCTGCTCGGGGCGACCCTGCTCACCCCCGTCGCCGTATGGCTGACCCGGCGGGGTGACCGCCGGTGAACGCCGCCGTCGCGACCTCCGTCTTCGGCGTCTTCATGGTCGCCACCGTGGCCCTCGGGCTGTTCGCCGTGCGCGGCCGGCGCGGGGGAGAGGGCGGTGGGCTCGCGGAATGGTCGGTGGGCGGGCGCAGCCTCGGGACCGTCTTCATCTGGGTGCTGATGGCCGGTGAGGGCTACACCAGCTTCAGCTACCTCGGCGCCGCCGGCTGGGGCTACAACTACGGGGCGCCGGTCCTGTACGTGGTCGCGTACATGTCCTGCGGGTACGCCGTCGGGTACGTCGTCGGGCCGATGCTCTGGGCGTACGCGCGCAAGCACGGGCTCGTCGGGATCACCGACATGGTGGCGCACCGCTTCGGCCGGCCCTGGCTCGGAGCGCTCGTCGCCGTCCTCGCGACCGTCTTCCTGCTCCCGTACATCCAGCTCCAGATCACCGGCATGGGCGTCGTCGTCTCGACGATCTCCTACGGGGCCATCAGCCTGAACTGGGCCTACTTCATCGCCTTCGCCGTCACCACCGGCTTCGTCGTGGTCAGCGGCCTGCGCGGCAGCGCGTGGGTGTCCGTGCTGAAGGACGTGCTGGTCATCGCCACGCTCGGCTTCCTGGCCATCTACGTACCGCAGCACTACTTCGACGGTTACGGGCCCTTCCTCGACCGGCTCGTCACCGAGAAGAGCGAGTGGCTGACCTTCCCCGGGCACGGGGACAGCGGGCTCGGACAGGCCTGGTTCATCACCACCTCCTTCCTCAACTCGCTCACCGTCGTGATCTTCCCGACCACCGTCGCGGGCTACCTCGGCGCCAAGAACGCCGACGTGCTCCGGCGCAACGCGATGTGGCTGCCCGCCTACAACGTCCTGCTCTTCGTCCCGATGCTGCTCGGCATGGCGGCCCTCTTCGTCGTCCCCGGGCTCGTCGGGGCCGAGTCGAACCTGGCGCTGTTCAAGCTGGTCGTCGACTCGCTCCCGGCCTGGTCGGTCGGGATCATCGGCGTCGCCGCCGCGCTCTCCTCGATCGTGCCGATGGCCGTCTTCATGCTGGTCATCGGCACGATGTGGGGACGCAGCGTGCTCTCGCTCGTGCCCCGCTGGGAGCAGCGGCAGAAGGGCGCGGCCCAACTGGTCGTCGTGGTCGCGGGGGCCCTGGCCCTGCTGCTCACGTACACCGCGCCGAACACGCTCGTACGGCTGTCGCTGATCTCGTACGAGGGCATGGCGCAGCTGCTCCCCATGGTGCTGCTGGGGCTGATGTGGCGGCGGCTGACGTTGCTCGGGGCGATGAGCGGGCTGGTCGTGGGCGTGGGCGTGGTGTGCGGATTCGTCTTCACGGAGAACGATCCGGTGTGGGGCGTGAACGCCGGCATCGTCGCGCTCGGCGCCAATCTGGCCGTGGCGCTCGCGGTGACGTACGCCGGTCCGCCCGAGCACGACGAGCGCCCGGACGACGAGGTGCTCGCGCGGGACGAGATCGAGGGGGAGGAGCTCGTCCCGGCGGGATGAGGGCGGGAGGGGCGCGGCCGGGGGGCCCGCTCCCGCAGCGGGCGGCCGCGTTCCGCGCACCGCTCCCGCCCCGTCGGCTCCCGAGGCCCCTGGAAGCCGATCGTGTATAACGGATGACGGTCGAAGTGCCGCGTCCTCACGCGGCCGCAGGAGAGCGGAAGGGGGAGGGATCATGGACGCACGCGCCATGAACCGCGTGCGCGGCGCCCTCGCCCGTGTGCTGAGGCCCGCCGGGCTCCTGCTCTTCTTCCTCACCGAGGTCCTGCTCGCCGAGGGCGGCAGCCTCTCCGCCGCCGTCGCGCTCGCCGCCACCGCGGCCGCCGGTACCGCGCTCGTCGCCTGCTCGGTCATGAGCGCGCGCTGCGCCGCCCCGGTGCCCCGCACCCGGGTCCGTACCGCCATGCGCGACCGGGAGAAACGCACCGCGTTCCTCCCGCAACGGGACCCCGACGCCAAGGGGCGCCGACGCCCCCGAGCCCCCGGCCACGTCCTCCTGACGGCCGCGTAGGGCTCACCCCTCCCCCTTTTCGTCCGGTACGCGCGCCCCGTGCGCGCGGCCACGGGCGCCCCGCGCGGACCGTCATGCCGAAGCTGATCCACTTCCCGGCACGACGAGGCCTCCGGAGGGCTCATCCATGTCCGCCTTCATGTCCGCATTCGCCAGCCTGGTCGGCGCTCTCGCCGACGCGCTGCACCCCCTGTTCCAGAACGCGTCCACCGCCGCCGCGATCGTCCTGTTCACCGCACTCGTACGACTCGCCGTGCACCCCCTGTCCCGGGCCGCGGCACGCGGACAGAAGGCGCAGCGCCGACTCCAGCCGCAGATCGCCGAGCTGCGCAAGAAGCACAAGAAGAACCCCGAGCGGATGCAGAAGGCGCTCATGGAGCTGCACAAGGAGGAGAAGGTCTCCCCGCTCTCCGGCTGCCTGCCGAGCCTCCTGCAGATGCCGGCCTTCTTCCTGCTCTACCACCTCTTCTCCAGTACGAAGATCGGCGACGACGCCAACGAACTCCTCGGCCACCAGCTCTTCGGCGCCCCGCTCGGCGAGCGCTGGCACGACGCGCTCGCGGACGGCGGGATCTTCGGGGCGCAGGGTGTCGTGTACCTCGCGCTGTTCGCGATCGTCGCCGCCGTCGCCACGTTCAACTACGGACGCACCAAGCGGCAGATGGCCGCCAACCCCGTCGCCCCGGCCGCCGGCCCCGACGGGCAGCCGGTCCCGGGCATGGGGGCGATGACGAAGGTGATGCCGCTGATGTCCTTCTTCACCCTCTTCACCGTGGCCTTCGTGCCGCTGGCCGCCGCGCTGTACGTCGTCACGAGCACCACCTGGACCGCCGTCGAGCGGGCCTTCCTGTACCGCGACATGCCCGCCGCGGGCGCCGCCGTGGCCACGGCGGCGTGATCGCCTGAGCGGACGCGCCGGTCCAGTGTGTGAACAGGGTCTTGCGGAGTGATCGGATGTCTTGGAGGATCGGACAAGCCTGCGATGGCCGCAACCCATCCGACGGGCCCGATCTCGACCAAGGGGAGAAAGACCGTTGAAGCTGCTTCGTGTGGGTACGGCCGGCGCGGAACGACCGGCACTGCTGGACGAGGACGGAACCCTGCGTGACCTGTCGGGGACGGTCACCGACATCGACAGCGCCCTGCTCGCCGACGAGGACGCGATGGCCCGGGTGCGGGCCGCCGCGGCCGCGCCCGGGGAGCTGCCCGCGCTCGACGCCGAGGGGCTGCGGGTGGGCCCGCCGCTCGCCCGGATCGGCAAGATCGTGTGCATCGGGCTGAACTACCACGACCACGCCACCGAGACCGGCGCCCAGATCCCGGGCGAGCCGATCCTGTTCTTCAAGGCGCCGGACACGGTCGTCGGGCCCGAGGACACGGTGCTCGTGCCGCGCGGCAGCGAGAAGACCGACTGGGAGGTCGAGCTCGCCGTCGTGATCGGCCGCACCGCCCGGTACCTGGACTCCGCGCAGGAGGGGCTCGCGCACGTCGCCGGCTACGCCGTGGCGCACGACGTCTCCGAGCGCGCGTTCCAGATCGAGCGCGGCGGCACCTGGGACAAGGGCAAGAACTGCGAGACGTTCAACCCGCTGGGGCCCTGGCTGGTGACGGCCGACGAGGTCGCCGACCCGCAGGCCCTGCCGATGCGGCTCTGGGTCAACGGCGAGCTGAAGCAGAACGGCACGACCGCCGACCAGATCTTCCCGGTCGGCGAGGTCGTGCGCTACCTGAGCCACTTCATGACGCTCTACCCGGGCGACGTGATCAACACCGGGACGCCCGCCGGGGTGGCGATGGGGCAGCCCGAGCCGAAGCCGTACCTGCGGGCCGGGGACGTCGTCGAGCTGGAGATCGAGGGGCTGGGGCGGCAGCGCCAGGAGCTGAAGAACGCCTAAAGATCGGAGGGGTGGGGGCCGTCCGAGACGGTCCCCACCCCTCCGCGCGTGTCAGCCGCTGATCTTCGTCGCGAACTGCTCCAGCGCCTCGACCACCAGGGCGTGGTCCTCCGCCTGGGGCAGCCCCGACACCGTCACCGAGCCGATGACGCCCGCGCCCTCGACCGCGATCGGGAACGAACCACCGTGCGCCGCGTACGTGTCCGGGTCCAGGCGCGAGGCCTCGTCGAACGTCGTCCCCTTGGCCCGGAACCGCGTCCCGACCAGGTACGAGCTCTCGCCGTACCGCTCGACGACCTTGCGCTTGCGGTCGATCCACGCGTCGTTGTCCGCGCTCGAACCCGGCAGCGCGGCATGGAAGAGCTGCTGCGCCCCGCGCCGGATGTCGATCGCGACCGGGGCGTGCCGTGCCCGGGCCAGGGCGACGAGCAGGCCGCCGAGCGCGTACGCGTCGTCGTAGCCGAAGTGCGGCAGCGTCAGCCGGCGCTCCTGGGCGATCAGCTCGGAGATGGTCGGAGCGGTGGGATTCATGCGGGCTGCTCCTCGGTGGCGGGGGAGGGGGCGGACGCGGACGCCGCGGGCAGCGTCACCGTGACGCCGTCGCGGGCCGAGCGGCGGGCGGCCTCCAGGACGTCCAGCGCCGCGGCGGCCTGGAGGGCGGTCACCGGATTCTCGCCCTTCCCGCGCAGCGCGCCGGCGACCGCCGCGTAGTACGCGGGGTAGTCGCCGGGCAGCGTACGGACCGGGGCGCCGCCGCCCGTGAGCGGGGACTCCCCCGAACCCAGCCGGCCCCACAGCGCCTCGTCCTCCACACCCCACGGCCCCTGCGCCGACGGGCGCGCGCCCTCGCGCAGGGCGGCCTCCTGGGGGTCGAGGCCGTACTTCACATAGCCCGCGGCCGAGCCGAGCACCCGGAAGCGCGGGCCGAGCTGGGCCGTCGTCGCGCTCACGTACAGATGCGAGCGGACCCCGTTCGTGTGGGTGATCGCCAGGAACGTGTCGTCGTCGGCGGCCGCGCCCGGACGGCGTACGTCCGACTCCGCGTACACCTGAGCCGCCGGACCGAACAGGACCAGCGCCTGGTCGACGACGTGGCTGCCCAGGTCGTACAGCAGCCCGCCGATCTCCTCCGGGTCGCCCGACTCGCGCCAGCCGCCCTTCGGCTGCGGGCGCCACCGCTCGAAGCGGGACTCGAAGCGCTGGACCTCGCCCAGCTCACCGTCCGCGATCAGGGAGCGCAGGGTGAGGAAGTCGTTGTCCCAGCGGCGGTTCTGGAAGACCGACAGCAGCAGCCCGCGCTCCTCGGCCAGGGCCGCCAGCTCCCGGGCCTCGGCGGCCGTGCCCGCGACCGGCTTGTCCACGACCACCGGCAGGCCGGCCTTCAGCGCGGCCGTCGCGAGCGGGACGTGGGTCTTGTTCGGCGACGCGATCACGATCAGGTCGAGCTCGTCCGCACGCGCCCAGAGCTCGTCCGGAGAGGCGGCGAACCGGACCGAGGGGAACTCGGCGCGCGCCTGATCCCGCCGTTCCTCGTTCGACGTGACGACCGTGTCCAGGACGAGGCCCTCGGTCGCGGCGATCAGCGGGGCGTGGAAGACGGAACCCGCCAGGCCGTAGCCGACGAGTCCGACGCGCAAGGGGGTCCCGGACGTACCGGAGGGCTCGTGAGTCGCGTGGGCAGTCATGCCTTCCACTTTGGCAACGCTGTTGCCAAAGTGCAAGCGCGGGAGACAATGGGTCGGTGAACAGGAGTAACAGCGGCGCGAACCTCCCGGCACTGCGCAGCCACAACGCGGCGCTCGTGCTGGATCTGCTGCGGGCCGCGGGCGAGCGCGGCATCAGCCGGCTCGAACTCGCCGGGCGGACCGGGCTCACCCCGCAGGCCGTCAGCAAGATCACCGCCCGGCTGCGCGGCGAGGGGCTGGCCGCCGAGGCGGGGCGCCGCGCCTCGACGGGGGGCAAGCCGCGGACGGTGCTGCGGCTGGTGCCGGACGCCGGTCACGCCGTGGGGCTGCACCTGGACCGCGACGAGCTGACCGTGGTGCTCGTCGACCTCGCGGGCACGGTGACCGCGAGCCGTACGGCCCCGCTGGACCTCGGCGCCCCGGCGGACGAGGTGCTCGGGGCCGCGGCCGGGGCGGTCGCCGCCGTGCGGGGCCAGGACGCGCTGCCGGTGCTCGGGGTGGGGGTCGCGGTCCCGGGGCCGCTCGACCACCGGGGCGGGGTGCTGCACCGCGTCACCGGGTTCCCGCAGTGGGACGGCTACCCGCTGCGGGACGAGCTCGCCGCGCGGACCGGGCTGCCCGTCGTCATCGACAAGGACACCAACGCCGCCGCCCTCGGGCTCGCCCTCCAGGCGCCGGACCCGGCCGACTTCGCCTACCTCCACCTGGGGACCGGCCTCGGCTCCGGCCTGGTGCTCGGCGGGGCGCTGCACCGCGGGGCCCGTACCGGAGCGGGGGAGTTCGGCCACCAGACCGTCCAGCTGGACGGGGTCCCGTGCGGCTGCGGCGGGCGCGGCTGCATCGAGGCGCTGTGCCTGGCCGCCGTCGACCGGGGCGATGTCGCCGAGGCCGCGCGGGTGCTCGGGACGGGCGCCGCCAACCTGGTCGGGCTGCTCGACATCGACCGGGTGGTGCTGGGGGGACGCACGGTCGCCGCCGACCCCGACGCCTACGTCCGAGGGGTGCGCACGGTGCTCGACGCACGGGCCCGGCGCGACGGGGCCGAGGGGGCGCCCGTACCGGTCGTCGCCGCCGGCGGAGGGGACCGCCCGGTCGCCGAAGGGGCGGCGCAACTGGTGCTCGCCCCGCTGTTCGGCCGCGTGGGGGACGCGGACACGGGCCGGGGCGCGGGCGCCGACCGCCAGCCGGGTCCCGCCGGGGCGTCCGGGGAGCGCGCCTGACGGCACGGGCCGGGCGGGAACTGGGCTGAACGAGCGGTTCCCGGCGGCCGTCCGGGCGGCCCGGCGGCATGTCCGCGGCGGCAGGTCCCGGCGCCCCTGGCAGGGTCGCGGCCGAGACCGGTGAACTCCGGGCCCGGGGCGAGCCGGCCGTGTTCCGCGACGAGCGAAGGCTGCCCCTCATGCCCCCCACACCGCCCCCTTCGGACGCTTCCCCCGAACCCGCCACCCTTTCGGCGCCGCCGTCACCGCCGCCCCCCTCGGCCGCCCGTCCCCGGCACGGCCTCATGCTCGGGCTGGCCGCCGCGAGCGTGATGCCCGTGGTGCTCGGCGGCGCGGCGACCGCGTCCGCCGCCCCGCAACGCGACCCGGCCGCCGGCCTGACCCCGGCGTCCGCGACCGGCTCCGCCGGCCGGCAGCCGTCCTGCGGGAACCCGGCGGCCGCCGACTTCCCGATCGACACCCGCATCCACGGCGGCCCGGACACCTACGCCTCCGGCGGCGGCTACGGCACCTGGTTCCTGGAGCTGACCAACAAGACCTCCGAACCGTGCCGCGCCATCCACCCCGTGCTCGTCCTCACCGACGAGGACCGCGCCCTGACCTCGGACCAGATCCAGCTGGAGTTCTCCGAGCGCGCCCACCCCGGTGTCGAGCACCGCGTCACGTGGGAGACGACCGACCGGGACGAGCACATCGGCGTCTTCGGCGGCGAGGGGGACGACTCCTTCGGCGGCTTCACCGTGCCCGCCAAAGACACCGTGACCGTGCAGGTGCGGCTGGCGTTCACCTCCGACACGGCCCCCGGGCGGATGACCGCGAACGCCGCGATCGTCCAGCGGCGGGGCGCCGGAAGCGGTACGGGCGACGCGGCGAAGGGCGCCGACGGGGAGTGGGTCGGCGAGTCCGAGGACTACCCGTTCAGCGTGGTCGAGGACGACGGGGGCGACGGGACGGACAGCGGCATGACCGACGAACCCGGCGAGTCCCGCGAGGCGGGCAAGGAGCAGCAGGGTGAGACGCCCGGCGACACCGGCAAGGAGGACGACAGCGGCGGCCTGACCGGCCGGGACCCCGGCACACCCGATCCCACGTCCACCACCGGAACCACCCGCCCCGCGCGCCCGGTCGCGCCCGGACGCGACCCCGCGGGGGTCCCGGAACTCGCCAGGACCGGGATCTCCGTCCCCGTACCGCTGCCCGCCGTCACCGTCGCCGGCTTCCTGATCGGCGGCGGAGCCGTCGTGGTGACGGCCCGCCGGGCACGCCGCGCACGCCCCTGAGCGGACGCGCACCCGAGCCGGGGCCGCCCGGCTCGGGCCGGAGCCCCCACCCGGGACCGCACACCGCTCCCCGTCACCGTGTACGCCGCACGCGGCCGCACCGCACGCGAGGGCGATACGTCGTGATCAAGGAGTACCTCCCAGCCGGACGGTCAGCCTAAAATCGGGGCGTCGGCGCTGCACAACGCGGTGCCGCCGGCGTCCCCGCACCTGGCGTACGGCAACTGGAGTCCCACATGGCAGAGCGCAAGCCGATCTCGTCCTGGCTCACCGACATGGACGGAGTCCTCATCCACGAGGGGACGCCGATCCCCGGCGCCGATGCCTTCATCAAGCGGCTGCGGGAGTCGGGGCTGCCCTTCCTGGTCCTCACCAACAACTCCATCTACACGGCCCGGGACCTGCACGCCCGGCTCAGCCGGATGGGGCTCGACGTCCCCGTCGAGAACATCTGGACCTCCGCACTCGCCACCGCCCAGTTCCTGGACGACCAGCGGCCGGGCGGCACGGCGTACGTCATCGGCGAGGCGGGGCTCACGACCGCGCTGCACGACATCGGCTACGTCCTCACCGACCACGAGCCCGACTACGTGGTCCTCGGCGAGACGCGCACGTACTCCTTCGAGGCGCTCACCAAGGCGATCCGGCTCATCAACGGCGGCGCCCGCTTCATCTGCACCAACCCGGACGAGACCGGCCCGTCCGCCGAGGGCCCGCTGCCCGCGACGGGCTCCGTCGCCGCCCTCATCACCAAGGCGACCGGCAAGGCCCCGTACTTCGCGGGCAAGCCCAACCCGCTGATGATGCGCACCGGGCTCAATGCCATCGGCGCCCACTCCGAGTCCAGCGCCATGATCGGTGACCGGATGGACACCGACGTGCTGGCCGGCCTGGAGGCGGGGATGCAGACCTTCCTGGTGCTGACCGGGCTCACCACGGTGCCGGACATCGACAAGTACCCGTTCCGGCCGTCCACGGTCGTCGACTCCATCGCCGACCTCGTCGCCCTGGTCGAGCCCGCCGCGCCGGCCGACGCGGGCTGACCACGGCGAACGCGGGGGAGCGGGCCGCGACGGCCGCTCCCCCGCCGCACTCCAACGGCCCAGTCCCCGTCCCCCTGCGGATGCGGAAAGCCGAGGCACGCGTGAACCTGCCATAAGGAGGTTCACGATGCGTTCCATACCACTCACGTTCTGTGCCGCAGCGGTGGTCGCGGCGACTCTGACGCCCGCTTCCGTCGCACTGGCCGAGTCCGGCGCGAACCACGAGGACTCGCGGTCCCGGGCCACGCTCACGCTCTCCCCGTCCTCCGTCTCCCCCGGCGGCGAGGTCGACCTGGAGGTCGCCGGCTGCAAGGGCAAGGAGGCCAAGGGCAGCTCCGACGCCTTCGTCGCCGACGCGCGCTTCTCGCCCGGTGACGACAGGACGCTCTTCGCCGAGGCCCGCGTCCGTTCGGACGCCGAGCCGGGTGACTACGACGTCCAGGTGGTCTGCAAGGGCGACAAGCACGCCAAGGCGTCCGCCGTCCTGACCGTCGTCCACCGCGGCCGGCCCATGCCCCTCGCCCCGGTCCGCGCGGGCGGCGGAGGCACCGCCGTACTCGCCGGCCAGGCCCAGCAGGACGGTCCCGGCACCGTTCACGCCGTGGTCGGCCTGGCCCTGGCCGCCGTCGCGGCCGTCGCCGTCGCCTTCCGCAGCGTGCGACGCCGCCGCCCGGCCACCGACTGACGTGTCCGCCTCGGACCGCTCGGCGGGGCACGGCAGGCTGCTCACCGGAGTGGCCTGGGCCGTCCTCCTGCTGGGCCTGTGGCTCTGGGGCCGCGGCATCACCGGCGGCTCCGGCGCCAGTTCCGCGCCGACCACCGGTGACGTCGCAGCGGTCGGCCGACCGCTCGGCGTGCCGCTGCCCCCGGCGCACGACCCGATCGAGGGGGTCGCGCCGCGCAGTGTCGAGATCCCGTCGATCGGGGTCCAGGCCCCCGTCGTCTCGCGGGGCCTGGACGAGGACGGGGCGATCGCGCCGCCGTCCTTCGCCACGCCCCAGACGGTCGGCTGGTACGGCGGCGGTGCCGAGCCCGGCGCCCAGGGCCCGGCCCTCTTCGTCGGCCATGTCGACACCGAGACCAAGCCGGCCGTCTTCTACGGGCTCAGCGCGGTCCGCCCGGGCGCCAAGGTCGAGGTGACCCGGACCGACGGCACGGTCGCCGAGTTCACCATCGACGACGTCCAGGTCTTCACCCGCGAACGCTTCGACGCGCGGAAGGCGTACGGCCCCCGCAAGGACGGCCGGGCCGAGCTCCGGCTGATCACCTGCGGCGGTACGTACGACCGGGCGTCGAAGTCGTACACGGCGAACGTGGTCGTCTCGGCCTACCTGACGGGCGAGAAGGCGGGCGGGAAGGCGCGGGAGGAGGCGCAGGCGGCGGGGGCGGCCGCTCATGCGGAGGCGAGCGGGAGGGCGAGCGCGCCGACCGGCGGCTGACCCCTCCGGTACCCGGCCCGGCCGGCCGCCCGGTTCTCCGGGCGCCGGCCGGGCCGTTCCTCGACCGCTGGGCGCGGGCCGCGGGAGTGGCCCGGCGCGGACACGGGAGGTCGGTGGCGTCCGGGTCCGCCGCACGCCCCACTGTAGGTGCGTGAACCGCGGCCAGGCAGTGGAATTCTGACGGTACGTCGATAACCGGTCACCCTCCGCACGCGGACAGATCGGGTGGAGTGCCGTCAACCCGCCTCAACGGAACTTCGGCGAAGCCGTGAGGGCCCGGGCTGGTCCCGGGCCCTGCCCCTGGGTGGCGGCCGTGCGACCGCGCACCGCCGTCGCGTCCCAGGGGGAGTGGCCGCACGGCGGCCACAACGGCCGGTTCGGCATGCGGAGGATGTGCGCGGCCCCGGCGGCTGCCGGTAGCCCGGCGGCGTTGATCCGTACGCGGCGACGCGCGGAGAAGGCGCGAGAACGAACAAGACCCCCTCACGCGTGGTGAGGGGGTCTTGACTCTGCGTGCGCCGCCAGGGACTCGAACCCCGGACCCGCTGATTAAGAGTCAGCTGCTCTAACCAACTGAGCTAGCGGCGCCTGCTGACCTGGAGAACTCTACCCGATCTCCGACCGTGCTCCTGACCATTTCCCGTCGGTCCCGGCCTGTCGGATGGTCGTTTTTTCTCTTCTGTCCGTCAAAATGAGATATGTCGGGAGAGTTGCCCCACTGACGCCCGTGCAGATGCGCCCAAAGATCGTGACGAGTGCGGAGGGAATCGCATGACTGTGCCGGCCTTCGAGGAGTACGTACCCGCCATCGACTGCACCTGTGCGGGGTGCGCCGAGCAACGGCGCACCGCGGCCGCGGGACTGCCGACGCGGCACGGCGGGCATCCGGCCGCGCACGGTGCGCGGCGGGCGATGGTGCTGGTCACCGCAGCCGGAGTGGCGCTGAGCGCCGGTCTCGCGGAGGCGGTGGTCGCGGCGGCCGACCCGGCCCCGGCGACGGACCCGGGGCGGCCGGCCGACGGCCCCGCGGCCGGTCCGCTCGAGCCGGGGCCGGACAGCCCCCAGGGCGGACCGGGGCCGGTGCGGGGCACCGGGACCTCGGGGTCGTCCGCGTCCCCGGGGGGCGCGCCCGCACTGCCCGCGACCACCCGGGCCGACATCATCAACCGCGCGAAGAAGTGGGTCACCGCGCAGGTCCCGTACAGCATGACGGCGTACTGGTCGGACGGGTACCGCCAGGACTGCTCCGGCTTCGTCTCGATGGCCTGGAACCTGCCGGGCAACGAGTGGACCGGCAGCCTCGCCGCGTACGGGACGCGCATCGCCCGGGAGGAACTCCAGCCCGGCGACATCCTGCTCTTCCACAACCTGGCCGACCCCGCGCAGGGCTCGCACGTCACGATCTTCGGCGGCTGGACCGACTACACGCACACCCACTACACGGCGTACGAGCAGACGAAGCCGCACACCCGCAAGCAGACGACGCCCATGGCGTACTGGACCAACTCGGGCAGCTACGTCGCCTACCGCTACAAGGGGCTGACGAGCGGGAGCAGTGGCAGCGCCGGGAGCCTCCCGTCGGCGACGCCGTTCCCCGGTGCCGCGAAGTTCGGCGCGGGCACGAAGAACGACGACGTCACCCGGCTCGGCAAGATGCTCGTCGACCGGGGCGGCAAGGGTTTCTACCAGGTCGGCCCGGGCCCCGCCTGGGGCAGCGCCGACCGCAAGGCGACGCAGGCGTTCCAGAAGGCCCAGGGCTGGAAGGGCGAGGAGGCCGACGGCATCCCGGGCCCTGACACCTGGAGCCTGCTGGCGCGCGCGACCGGCCACGACATCCCCGCACCGGGCGGCTCCCCGTCGGTTCCGGGGTTCCCCGGACGGGGGCAATTCCGGCCGGGTCAGTCCAACGGCCATGTCGACAAGCTCGGCGAGCAGTTGGTGAAGAAGGGATACGGCAAGCACTACCTGTCGGGACCCGGCCCTCGGTGGACCGAGGCGGACCGGCGCAATGTCGAGGCCTTCCAGAAGGCCCAGGGCTGGCGGGGCACGGAGGCCGACGGCTATCCGGGTCCGGAGACCTGGCGGCGACTCTTCGCGTGACACGACGCACATGACGGAGGCGGGAATGCGATCCACGGTGTCGGACAGCTCCGGGAACCCGGAGAACCGGGAGGACCCGGAGTACGGCGGATACGGGGGTTACGAGGAGGAGAGATACGGGACGGTCCCGGTACGGGAGTGGGTGGGGCCGGGCGGAGCGGGCCGGGTCACGGACGCCTGGGCCGCGGCGGGGGAGCGGGCGGGCCTGGCGGCGCCGGAGACGCCGGCCGGGTTCGGGGTGCCGGCGGGCGCGCCCGGATCGTCGGTGCGGACGGGGGCGGACCCCTCGGTGGGCTCGGCGGGCTCGGCTGTTGAGGTCGCGGCGGAGGCCGGCCCGTTCAGGGGGACGGCGTCCGGTCCGTCCGTGACGGTGGGGGAGGGCCCGCCCGGTGGGGCGGTGCCCGGTCCGTCGGTGACGGTGGGGGAGGGCCCGTCCGGCGGGACGGCGTCCTGTCCGTCGGTGACGGTGGGGGCCGGTCCCTCCGGCGGGACGGTGTCCGGTCCGTCGGTGACGGTGGGGGCCGGTCCGGACTCCGTGGTCGACCTCGTACTCGACCTGGTGGCGGACGAGGGCGAGCGCACGGGCTCCGCCCTCGGCGCGACCTCGGCCTCGGTGTCGGTCCTGGCGTCCGCGTCCGCCTCCGCGTCGAGCCCGGACCAGGACCTGGCGGTGGCGGCCCCGGGCCAGGCGGCGGCGGTGGCCCCGGAGCCGTACCCGGCCCCGGCGGAGAGTGCTCCGGTGCCGGAGGCCCCGGCGTCGGACCCGGACCTCGGCCCGGTGCCCCGGCCGGCCGGCGCGTCCGGTGCCGAGGTGGCATCGCCGCAGCCGCGCGACGCCCGGCCGGACGCCCGCGATCTCCTCCCCGCCCCCACGCGGGAAACCGCACGGGAGACCGCGCGGGAAGCCGCACAGGTAACCGGGCGGGAACCAGCGCAGGCGACCGGGCAGGACGCAGCCCGGGCGACGGGGCAGGAAGCCGCACGCGCAACCGCGCCGCAGCCCGAGTCCCTGTCCGGCGGCCGGCCGGTGGCCCCGGTGCCGGCCGCCGTCGCCGAGACGGGGGTGCTCGTCATGGCGGGCGCCGGATCCGGCACGTACGGATCGCCGTCCGACACCGCCCCCGCGGCTCCCGCCCCCCAGGCCTCCGCGACCTCCGCGTCCGACACCGCCCCGGCCACGCTCGCCCCCCAGGGTTCCGCTCCCGAGACCTCCGCCCCCGTTCCCGGCCGGGAGAACGCGCCGCTCACCGCCTCCGTGCCGGGGCCGGGGTCCGCTCCCGCCTCCGCCTCCCCGGCGTTCACCCGCGAGGACACCGGCGAGTTGCGTGCCGACCCCCGCGTGGACACGGGCCGGCACCAGGCGGTCATCGCCAACGAGCGCACCGCCTCCATCCCCGTACACCTGCTCTTCCGCGAGGAGCCCGACGCCGATCCGGACGCCACGGCCCTGCCCGCGCTGCCCGCCACCGTCGTACGGCGGCCGCCCGGCGAGCAGCCGGCCGGTCTGCGGCGGCCGCCGGCGCCGAGGACCGCGCAGGTGCGGCCCCCGACCCGGCCCGCGCCGGTCGCCGACCCCCGGCTCCACGAACGGCCGGGGCCGTCCCTGCCCGGCTGGCTCGCGCTGCTCACCGGCTTCGGCGGGATCGCCGCGATCGGCGCGGGCCTGTGGTGGACCGGGGCGTTGCCCGCCCGGGTGCTGGCGCGGATCGGGGCCGGCCCGCGGCCGTACGACGGACTCGGCACCGGCACCTGGGCGGGGCTCACGCTGCTGGCGACCCTGGTGCTCTTCGCGTTCGGCGGCCTGAGCCGGGGGCGGGTCGGGTACGCGTGGGTGCTCACGCTCTTCGGCCGGTACCGGGGCACCGTGCGGCGGACCGGGCTCATGTGGGTCAGCCCGCTGCTGCTGCGCCGCCGGGTCGACGTACGGCTGCGGCACTGGCGCAGTGAGCCGCTCCCCGCGATGGACGCCAACGGCACCGCGCTGCGGGTCGTCGTCCTCGTCGTGTGGCGGGTCAAGGACACCGTGCGGGCGGCGCTGGGGATCGAGGACCACGAGGAGTACCTGCGGGAGCAGGTCGAGGCGGCCATGGCGCGGGTCCTGTCCCAGCTGCCCGCCGACGCCTTCCACGAGGACGCGCACACCCTGCGCAACGCGGAGGCGGTCGGGGACGCGCTGACCAGGATGCTGAAGGCGGACTGCGAACCGGTCGGCGTCGAGGTGTACTCCGCGCAGCCGACCGGGATCGAGTACGCGCCGGAGGTGGCGGCGGCCATGCGGCGCCGCCGGATCGCGGCCATCGACGCCCAGCACCGGGACAGCGTGCTGACGTCGGTGGTGGACGCCGTGGACGACACCGTCAGCCGGCTGACCGCCCGGGGCCTCGTGGAGCTCGACGACTACGAACGCAAGTCGCTGGTCAAGGACTTGACGGTGGCCTTCTACACCGGCCGCAGCGGAGGGGACAGCGCCTGAGCCGTCCTGCCCGGCGCCTCGGAGACAAACGGAACGCCTCTCTCATTGGTCTGGACATGTTCATGCTACGTCCATAACCTAGGCCTTGGTCTAGACCGCAGGACCCGCGCGTAGCAGTGCTCATGGAACCTCCCCCACATCTCCGAGGAGCGGCAGCAATGCGTAAGAAGACAAGTGCGGCCCTGGTCGGCCTGGCGGTAGCGGGCGTCTCGATGTTCGCGACCAGCAGTGCCGGCAGCCACGGCTACACGGACAACCCCATCAGCCGCCAGAAGCTCTGCGCCAACGGCACGGTGACGGGCTGCGGCAACATCCAGTGGGAGCCGCAGAGTGTCGAGGGCCCCAAGGGCTTCCCGGCGGCCGGCCCCGCCGACGGTGCGATCTGTTCCGCCGGGCACGGAGAGTTCGCCCAGCTCGACGACCCGCGCGGCGGCAACTGGCCCGCCACGCGCGTCACCGCGGGGCAGGGCTTCAGCTTCCGCTGGCAGTTCACCGCCCGGCACGCCACGACGGACTTCCGCTACTACATCACCAAGAACGGCTGGGACCCCACCAAGCCGCTCAAGAGGTCCGACCTGGAGTCGCAGCCCTTCATGACGGTGCCGTACGGCAATCAGCAGCCGCCGTCGACCCTGACCCAGCAGGGCACCATCCCCACCCAGAAGACCGGGAAGCACATCATCCTGAGCGTCTGGAACATAGCCGACACGGCCAACGCGTTCTACTCGTGCTCGGACGTTCAGTTCTGACGCTCGGTCAGTTACCGTGCGGCACCATGGGGAGCGCAGGCACCGTCGCGGAGCTTGTTCAGCGTCAATGGGGCGACCACCGGCCCGGGTTGAGGCATGAGGACACCGTCCTCAGTCACCACCAGGTCGCCTCGGGCGCTGCCGCACGGGCCGCGCTCCTGGCGGACCTGCTGCCGGCGGGCAGCGCGCCGCACCTCGGGGTGCTGCTCGACAACACCCCTGAATTCCCGCTGTGGTTGAGCGCGGCGGCCCTGGCCGGGGCCGCCGTCGCGGGCATCAACCCCACCCGTCGCGGGGCCGAACTGGTCCGCGACATCCTGCACACCGAGTGCCGGGTGCTGATCACCGAGCGCGCCCACCTGCCGCTGCTCGACGGCCTCGCGCTGCCGGGCGTACGCGTCCTGGTCACCGACACCGACGCGTACACCGCGCTCCTCGCCCCCTACGCCGGGGCGCGGCCGGGCGACACGGTCCTCGGCCGGCCCACCCCCGCGACCCGGATGCTCCTGTACTTCACCTCCGGGTCCACCGGCGCGCCCAAGGCCGCCATCTGCACCCAGGGGCGGCTGGCGGCGGCCGGACGGTCGCTCGTCGACCACTTCGGCCTCGGGGGCGAGGACGTCCACTACGTCTGCATGCCGATGTTCCACGGCAACGCGGTGATCGCCGACTGGTCCCCGGCCCTGTCCGCCGGTGCCGCCGTCGCCCTGCGCCGCCGCTTCTCGGCGTCGGGCTTCCTGGCCGACGTGCGCGCGCACGGCGCCACGTACTTCACCTACGTCGGCCGCGCCGTGCAGTATCTGCTGGCCACTCCCGAGCGCCCCGACGACCGCGAGCACCCCCTGCGGATCGGCTTCGGCACCGAGGCGGGCGCCGTGGACGCGGCCCGCTTCCGGGAGCGGTTCGGGGTGCGGCTGGTCGAGGGGTACGGCTCGTCGGAGGGAGGCGCGGCGATCCAGCGGACCCCGGACACCCCACCGGGTGCGATCGGCCGGGCGTCGGACCGTGACGATCTCGCGGTCGTCGACCCTTCGAGCGGCCGGGAGCGCGTTGCCGCGGTCTTCGACTCCGGTGGCCGCCTTCTTAACGGTGAGGCAGCGATAGGGGAGTTGGTGAACCGTGGCCGGACCCCGTTCGAGGGGTACTGGCGCAACGAGGCGGCGGACGCCGCCCGGGTGCGCGGCGGCTGGTACTGGACCGGCGACCTCTTCTGCCGCGACGCCGACGGCTTCCTGTACTTCGCGGGCCGTACGGAGGACCGGCTGCGCGTCGACAGCGAGAACCTGGCCGCCGCGATGATCGAGAACATCCTGGCCCGCTGGGCGGACGCGGCGGCCGTGGCGGTCTACGCGGTGCCCGACCCGGCCGCGGGGGACCAGGTCATGGCGGCGCTGGCGCTGCGCGACGGGGCGCGGTTCGACCCGGAGGCGTTCGCCGCCTTCCTCCGGGCCCAGCCCGACCTGGGCACGAAGATGGCTCCCCGGTTCGTGCGCGTCGTCCGGTCGATGCCGGTGACGGCGACGAACAAGGTGCACCGGGCCGGGCTGCGCCGCGAGGGGTTCTGGTCCGGGGGACCCCTGTGGTGGAACGGTGACGGCGGGGCGTACGTACCGTTCGGCGAAGAACGGCTCGCCGCGCTGCTGACCGAGTACGAGGAGCACGGGCGCCGTGACCTGCTGTCCTCACACGGCGGAGGGGTCTGAGACGGCGGTCCGCCGCAGGTGCGTCAGCGCCAGCACCGCGCCCGCCAGCAGGAGCAGCGCACCGGCCACCGAGGCGTACTGCATGCTGTGCACGAAGGCGTCCCGCCCCAGCGCCACCAGTGAGCCGTCGCCGGTGGACAGGGCCCCCGGCAGCGTCTTGCGGGCCGCCTCCGGAGCGGAGTCCGGCATGTCCGCGGTGTACACCGCGGTGGCCACCGCACCCAGCAGCGCCATCCCCATCGCCCCTCCGAACTCCTGGCCCGTCTCCAGCAGCGAGGCCGCCGAGCCCGCCTTCTCCGGCGGACTGGTGGACAGGGCCAGGTCCGAGACGAGCGCCATCACGGTGACGATGCCGCTGCTCATCACGGCCGAGCCGATGAGCAGGACCGCCAGGGAGTCCGTACCCGACAGGGCGAGGACACCGAAACCGGCGGCCGCGATGACGAAGCCCCCACAGATCACCCGGGCGCGGTCGGTCCGCTGGGCGATCGCGGTGGCCGCCGGCGCCGCCGCACCGACCGCCAGCGACGGAGCGAGGCTCCACAGCGAGGCCTCCATCGTGCTCATCCCGAGCACCGACTGCAGGTACTGGGTGGTGAAGAAGGACGACCCCATCATGGCGAACGCGGCCAGCGCGTTCAGGCCGATCCCGGCGGCGAAGTTCCGGTCGCGGAACAGCTCCCGGCTGATCAGCGCGTCGGTGCGGGCGCGCTGGCGGCGGACGAAGACCCAGCCGACGGCGAGCCCGGCGGCGATGATCAGCCCGTTGGGCAGATCCATCCCCTCGGCGGCGGTCTCCTTGACCCCGTAGACGACCGGCAGCACGGCCCCCATCGACAGCGGCACGCTCAGGAAGTCGAAGCGCCCCGGAGCGGGGTCCTTGAACTCGGGCACCAGGACCGGCACCAGGATCAGCAGCAGCAGCATCGCCGGCACGTTGATCAGGAAGACCGAACCCCACCAGAAGTGCTCCAGCATGATGCCGCTGAGCACCGAGCCCAGCGCGATCCCGCCCGCCATGGCACCGGACCAGATGCCGATGGCCCGGCCGCGCTGCCGCTCGTCGCGGAACATGTTCCGCACCAGGCCCATGGTCGAGGGCATCAGGGTCGCGCCGCCGATCCCGAGCAGCGCCCGGGCCGCGATGAGCATCTCCGGGCTGGTGGCGTAGGCGGCGCCGACCGATGCCGTGCTGAACGCGACCGCACCGAACAGCAGGAGCTTGCGACGGCCGATCCGGTCACCGAGCGAGCCCATCGTGATCAGGAGACCGGCCAGGGCGAAGGCGTACACATCGAAGATCCAGAGCTGCTGGGTGGCACTGGGTGCGAGGTCCCGGTCGATGGACGGGATCGCGAAGAAGAGGACGGAGATGTCCATCGAGACCAGGAGGAGAGGGAGGAGCAGGACCACGAAGGCGGTCCACTCCCGACGGCCGGCGAGTTCGCCGGGTTCGGCGGTGGTGCTCGGAGAGTTCGTCATGACAGTGAATATACGAGCGTCTAAAACAACTGTCTAGTACGTATGTGTAAAACGTTTGTACATCAGCGCGGGCAGCACACAACACACGAGGCGGTCCCCGTTGAACGGAGACCGCCTCGTGTGTTGTCTGTGCGCCGCCAGGGACTCGAACCCCGGACCCGCTGATTAAGAGTCAGCTGCTCTAACCAACTGAGCTAGCGGCGCCTGCTGACACGAAAATAATACCTGGTCCCGGGGGGTGCTGATGACACGCGCCGCGGACCCCCGCGGGCAAGGCCCGCGGAGGCCGGAACAGGCCTGCCGGCCTACAGGGCCAGCGACAGCAGCACCGGCGCCGCGCGCCGGTTCAGCGCGTCCGCCGCCGCGCGCAGCCGGTGCGCGTCCTCGACCGGCAGCGACAGGGCCAGGCATCCCGCCGCCGCTCCCGCCGTCAGCGGCACCGCGGCGCACACCGTGCCGACCGCGTACTCCTGGAGGTCGAGCACCGGGACCGTCGCCGGCTGGCTGTCCAGCTTGGAGAAGAGGACCTTCTCGCTCGTGATCGTCCGCGACGTCAGCCGGGCGGTCTTGTGCCGCGAGATGTGGTCGCGCCGCCCGTTCTGGTCGAGCTGGGTCAGCAGGCACTTGCCGATCGCCGAGGCGTGCGCCGCCGACCGGAAGTCCACCCACTCGTTGACCGCGGGCGTCTGCGGACCGTCGGCGAACTGGGTAACCCGGATCTCGCCGTCCACGTACCGGCTGATGTAGACCGCCGCACCCACCGAGTCCCGCAGCTGGGCCAGTGTCTGCTGGAGTCTGGCCTCCAGGGCCTGCCGGCGGGCCGCGCCCGAGCCGAGGAGCAGCAGCGAGGCGCCGATGACGTACGCGCCGTCGGTGATCTGCTCGACGTACCCCTCGCGGCGCAGCGTCAGCAGCAGGGAGGCGAGGTGCCCGAGGGGCAGTCCCGTCTCCCGGGCGATCTGGGTGTCCGTCACGCCGTTGCCGTGCTTGGAGACCGTTTCGAGAACACGAAGGGCGTACTGCACCGAATGGAACGGCGCGGTCGGTTCGGGCTTCAACGCCACGGTTTCCCCCTACCAGGTTGTGACCGCAAGCTGTTCGCTGTGGCACCACGATAGCCGCCAAGGGGCCGTTCAGGGGCGGCTGTTGGCTACTGGCTGGTGCGCCTCGGCGCTGTCAGCTGGGGCGCACCCGTCCGGCATGTGCCAGAGTCAATGGCGATCCACGGATGCCGAGGTCACAGCACCGCGTTGAGGAATTCGCGAGTACGTTCGTGTTCGGGATCCGAGAAGATTTTTTCCGGCGAACCCGACTCCACGACCCGCCCCGCGTCGAACATCAGTACCTTCTCCGACACGTCCCGGGCGAAATTCATCTCGTGGGTCACGCACAGCATGGTGATGTCGGTGTTCCTGGCGATGTCGCCCAGCAGTTCCAGCACGCCCGCCACGAGCTCCGGGTCGAGCGCGGACGTCACCTCGTCCAGGAGCAGGATCTCCGGCTCCATCGCCAGCGCCCGCGCGATCGCGACCCGCTGCTGCTGACCGCCGGACAGCTGCGAGGGGTGCGCGTCGGTCTTCCCGGACAGGCCCACGAGGTCCAGGAGCTCCCGGGCCCGGCTCTCCGCCTTGTCGCGGTCCATGCCGAGGACGTGGACGGGGGCCTCGGTGATGTTCTGCAGCACCTTCATGTTCGGGAAGAGGTTGAACTGCTGGAAGACCATGCCGATCCGCTTCCGCGCCTCGCGCAGGTGCTTCTCGGAGGCGGGCTTCAGCGAGCCGTCCGGCGCGGCCATGTGCGACACGGGGTCGCCGTTGACCCGGATCACGCCGTCGCTGACCTTCTCCAGCGTCATCAGCAGCCGCAGGATCGTGGTCTTGCCCGAGCCGCTCGGCCCGATCAGGGTGACGTGCTCGCCGCGCTCGACCGTGAAGTCCAGCTGGTCGAGGACGACGTGGTCCCCGTACCGCTTGACGACCTTGTCGAAGCGGACGAGGGGGTGTCCGGCGCCCTGGGGGGCGGGGACCGCGACGGCGTCCTGGGAGGCCGTGGCCGGGGTCTTCTGCAGGGGGAGAGGTTCAGTGGCCAAGGCGCTTCTCCAGCTTTCTCATCAGCAGCGAGGTGGGGTAGCTCGCGACCAGGTAGACCAGTCCGGCGAGTGTGAACACCTCGGTGTACGCGAAGTGGTCGCCCCCGTACTTACGGGCTTCGAAGACCATCTCCTGCACCGTGATCACGGCGAGGAACGGGGTCTCCTTGAACATCGAGATCGCGTAGTTCCCGAGCGCGGGCAGTACGTTGCGCACCGCCTGCGGCAGGATCACGGCGGTCCAGGTCCGCCGGGCCGGCAGCGACAGGGCCCGGCAGGCCTCCCACTGGCCCTTCGGCACGCCGTCGATGCCGGCGCGGTAGACCTCGGAGGTGTACGCGGCGTAGTGGACGCCCAGCACGGCGATGCCGATGGTCAGCGGCTCGACCGAGGTGAACAGCGCCGCGGCGCCGACCAGCTGGACCAGCAGCGGGGTGGAGCGGACGAACTCCGTCACCACCCTCACCGGCACGGTCACGAAGCGGGTCGGGGCCCGTCCGGCGACGGCGATCGCCAGCCCGAGCACCGCGGCGACGAGCGTGCCGAGCACGGTGGCCAGCAGCGTGACCTCGAATCCCCGCAGAAGCAGCGGCAGCGCGTCGCCCGCGGCGTTCCAGTCGAATCCCTCGTTCACCGGGCACCTCCGGCGGAGGGGGCGGTCACGGCGCTGCGCGACTTCAGCAGGCTTCTTCCGCCGGTCGCCAGACCGAGCCGCCGTTTGGCGGACCGCTCCAGCAGGTTCATCAGCAGGGTCAGCGCGTAGGCCAGTACGAAGTAGCAGACGAGCAGGGTCACGTACGCGGTGAGGGTCTCACCCGTACGGCTGCGCAGCTTCTCGATCGCGGTCATGAGGTCGGCCGCCGAGATCAGCCACAGCAGGGGCGTGCACTTCAGCAGCTGGATCAGCAGGTTGGTGAAGGACGGGATCATCTGCGCCCACGCCTGCGGAAGGATCACCTTGCGCATCCGGTGCAGGGGCGTCATGTTCAGGGCGACCGCCGCCTCGTACTGGGCCCGCGGTACGGAGTTGATCGCCCCGCGCACCACCTCGGCCCCGTACGCGCCGTAGTTGAGGCCGAAGGCGAGGACACCGCAGAGCAGGGGCGTCAGTTCGTAGCCCGTGAGCGGCGGCATCGCGTAGTAGAGCCAGAACAGCTGGACGTACAGCGAGGTGCCGCGGAAGAACTCCACGACCACGCGCGAGACGCCCCGCGACACCAGCAGGCGGCTGACCGACATCAGGCCGAGGACGAACGACAGGAACAGGGCCAGCAGCGCGCCCAGGACGGTGGCCTCCAGGGTCACCCACAGGCCCGAGCGCAGTTGGGGCAGATCGTCGGCGAAGGCGGAGAAGAAATCACTCATGCGGTGGGTACCGTTCCTGTCAGCCCTTGCACAGATCGGCCGTCTTCAGGGTGGCGGGCGGCAGTTCGGTGGCCCCGAAGCCGTAGTCCCGGAGCAGCTCCACGTAGCGCGACCGGTCGGAGACGATCTTCTTCAGCTCGCGGTTGAACGCGTCCCGCAGTTCCTCGTTGCCCTTGCGGAAGACGGCGCCGCCCGGGCTGTACTGCTTCACCCCGTCGAGCTCCGGCAGGAAGGCCTCGGTCACCTCGGTCTCCGGGTTGTTCTTCGCCAGCCAGCGCAGCGAGATGCCGGTCAGCAGGAACGCGTCGACCCGGCCGCCCTTGACCGCGTCCGCGCCGTCCTGCGGCTTCTGCAGCGACTTGATCTTGTCCTTGGCGATTCCGGCGCCCTCGGCGTACGAGCCCTCGACCGCACCCGCCATCACGCCGACGGTGATCCCGGCGGCCTTCGCGGACGCCAGGTCGGTCACCTTCCTCGGGTTGCCCTTCTTCACCATCAGCGCGGTCGGCGAGATGAACTCAGGCTCCGAGAAGAGGGCGTTGGCGCAGCGCTCGGGGGTGATCGCCATACCGGCGCTGACCACGTCGTACTTGCTCGCCTGCAGGCCGGGGATCAGTCCGTCCCACTCGGAGAGGGTGGGGCGCAGCTCGTCCACCCCCAGCGCCTTGAAGATCTCGCGGTGCAGGGTGGGCGCCTCGCCCTTGAGCTCCTTGCCCTCCATGTAGCCGTACGGGGCCTCGTCCGCGTACGCGACCCGGACGAATCCCTGCTTGCGGAGCTTGTCGAGCGCGCCTTCGCCGTCCGCCGAGTCGGCGCCGGTCTTGCTGCACGCGGTGAGGAGGCCGGGGACGACGAGCAGACCGCCCACGGCTGCCGATCGGTTGAGAAAGCCTCGGCGGGACAGGTGAGGGAAGTCAGCCATGGTTCGCGGTCTCCTGGGGTATTCGAACAGTCCGGACAGGGTTGACGCCTGCCCGCTCCCGTACGTCTATGCAGGAAGGGGTTTCATGTAACCGAACGGTGGCCGGAGGGTGACCCTCCCGTGTCCCGGTGGGGGCGGAGTGTGACCGGTCGCGTGCGGGGCGTAGGACGGTGGGCGATAAGGAGCTTGACGGGGCATTAGGGAAAGATGCCCGCCTCGGGGTGATGAAGTGGTCCGGAAACGGCCCCGGTCGGGGTCGCTAGTCCTTGTCCGCGCCGGGGATGTAGCCGAGCCGTTTGTCCACCACGTTGGGCAACGGCTCCCCGGCCGACCACCGTTCGTACATTTCGACGAACTGCTCGCCCAGCCGGTCCCGCCAGCCCGCCGCGTCACCGCTCATGTGCGGCGACACGATCAGACCGGGGGCATCCCACAACGGGCTGTCCGGGCCGAGCGGTTCCCGCTCGAACACGTCCAGCGCCGCTCCCGCGATCCACCGCTTGCGCAACGCGCCGACGAGATCGTCCTCGACCACCATCGGGCCGCGCCCCACGTTGATGAACCGGGCCGAGGGCTGCATCAGCCCGAAGAACCGGCTGTCGAACATCCCGCGCGTCCGCGGGGTCAGCGGCGCCGCGCAGATCACCCAGTCAGCCCGGGCGGCCAGCCGGTCCAGATCCCCGGCGCCGTGAATCGTGCGCCGGGCCGTGCGCCCCACGAGCGCCACCTCGACGCCGAGCGCCATCAGCAGCCGGGTGATCTCCCGCCCGACCGGACCGGCGCCGACGACGACCGCACGCGACCCCGCGACCCGGGCGGTCTCGCGGTGGTGCCACCGGCGGCGCCGCTGGAGCTCCAGGGTGGCGGGGAGGTCCTTGGCGAACGCCAGCACCAGGCCCGCCACGTACTCGGACATCGGCTGTTCGAAGACGCCCCGCGCGTTGGTCAGCACGGTGTCGCTCGCCACCAGCTCCGGGCAGAGCAGCCGGTCCACGCCCGCGCTCGCCGTGTGCACCCAGGCGGGGCGCGGCCCGCCGCCGGGCCAGGCGGCCCGTACCGCGTCCGAGGTGAAGTCCCAGACCAGCAGGACGTCCGCATCGGGAAGCGCTCCGGCCAGGCCGGCGGCGTCGGTGTGCCGGACCCGCACCCGCCCGGTCAGCGCGCCGAGGCGCGGCGGCGGATCGGCGTCCAGGACGAGCAGGACGGGCTCCGGCATGGGGGCGTTTCCTCCGGGTCGGCCTGGGGTCGGCTGGGGCGGCGGACGCCCCACGCTCGCAGCCGCGCCCCACCCCGTCAACACGCCGGGCGGTGGCCGGGGCGGATGGGGGAATACTGGAAGAGAACCGGGGAAACCGGTCAGTGCCGCGGGCCGTCGGGCCGCGGCCGGTGTGCCGCACCGGACAGGCAGCGGTACAGGACAGGAAGGGTGGACATGACGACCGTCGGATTCCTCTACCCGGGCCACTTCGCGGAGGACGACTACCCGCGCATGGAGATCCTGCTCGACAGCACCATCAGACTCGTCGTCCGCCACACCGAGAGCCCCGACGACGCCTACCGCGAGGACGCCCTGCGCGAGCTCGGCGACCCCGGCCGGCTCGCCGCCGGCGTCGAGGAGCTCCAGCGCTCCGGCGTCCAGTCCGTCGTCTGGGCGTGCGACGGCGGCAGCTTCCTGTACGGCCCCGAGGGCGCCCACGACCAGGTGATGGCCGTGGCCAGGGCGGCGGGCGTGCCCGCCTCCAGCACCTCCATCGGATTCGTCCACGCCGTCCGGAAGCTGGGCGCCGCCCGGGTCGCGGTCGCCGCGACCTATCCCGAGGACATCGCCGCCCGCTTCACCGCGTTCCTCGGGGCCGCCGGTGTGGAGGTGGTCGCCACCCAGGCGGCCGGTGCGGCCGGCGCCGGTGAGGCCGCGGCCTGGGAGGTCGACCGGGTGAAGGAACTGGCCGCCGCGGCCGACCGCCCCGACGCGGACGCCGTCCTGCTGCCGGACACGGCCCTGCACACGGTCGGCCACCTCGTCGAACTGGAGGAGTTCCTCGGCAAACCCGTCCTCACCGCGAACCAGGTGGCCGTCCGGGAAGCCCTGCGGCTGGCCGACCGCCCGGCCTGGGCGCCCCGGCTCGGCACGCTCTTCGAGGCCCGCGAAGCACCGCCGGCTCCGGTGGAGTGGGGGAGCGGCCGGGCCTACGCGCACGGCAAGCGGCGCTGAGGGAGAACCCCCGTCCGGAATAAACGGAGTCAACCTCCTGTTGTGTGCTGCGGACCGAAGGACATCACGAGCACCACCGGAGAGGTCAGGACGTGGACGAGATTCGAGGCGACGAGATCCGTGGCAAGGCGGAGGGCACGGCTCCCGTGCCCCTGTCGGTGCTCGACCTGGTGACCGTGGGCCAGGGCCGCACCGCGACCCAGGCCCTGCGCACCGGTGTGGAGATCGCACAGCTCGCCGAACGCCGAGGCTTCCACCGCTACTGGGTCGCCGAGCACCACTCCATGCCCGGCGTCGCCTCGTCCTCGCCGGCCGTCATCCTGGCCCACACCGCCGCCCGCACCGAGCGCATCCGGCTCGGCTCCGGCGGCGTCATGCTGCCCAACCACGCCCCGCTCGTCATCGCCGAACAGTTCGGCACCCTGGAGGCCATGGCCCCCGGCCGCATCGACCTCGGCCTCGGCCGTGCCCCCGGCACGGACGGCGCCACCGCCGCCGCGCTGCGCCGCACCGACCGGCTGAACGAGGGCGCGGACGACTTCCCGCAGCAGCTCATGGAGCTGACGCGCTTCCTGGACGACGACTTCCCCGACGGCCACCCCTACGCCCGCATCCACGCGGTCCCCGGCCCCGTCCAGGCCACCTCCGAGGGCGGCGTCCAGTCCCCGGGCCGCCCGCCGCTGTGGCTGCTCGGCTCCTCCGGCTTCAGCGCCCGGCTGGCCGGCATGCTCGGCCTGCCCTTCGCCTTCGCCCACCACTTCTCGGCCCAGAACACCATTCCGGCCCTGGAGCTGTACCGCGAGTCCTTCAAGCCGTCCGCGGTGCTGGACGCCCCGTACGCCCTGATCGGCGTCGCCGCCCTGGCCGCCGACGACGAGCGCGAGGCCCGCCGCCAGGTGCTGACCGGCGCCCTGTCGATGCTCCGCCTGCGCTCGGGCCGCCCCGGTCTGGTCCCGACGCCGGAGGAGGCGGAGGCGTACGCCTTCAGCCCGATGGAGCGGGAATTCGTCGACAGCTGGCTCGTCAACATCGTCCACGGCACCCCGGACGAGGTCCGCACCGGTCTCGACGACCTGGCCAAGCGCACCGGCGCCGACGAGCTGATGATCACCGCCAACGCCCACGGCGGCGAGGCCCGGCTGCGCAGCTACGGCCTCATCGCGGACGCGTACGGTCTGCCGGGGGCCTGACGGGCCCGAGGGGCCCGGGGACCGGGGGGCCGCTCAGGCCTTCAGGGCCCGGGCGCCGAGCAGCTCCGCGATGCGTTCCGGGGCGACGGCGCGCGAGTACAGCCAGCCCTGCCCCGTGTCGCAGCCGATCCGGCGCAGCCGCTCCGCCTGGCCGGCCGTCTCCACGCACTCCGCGGTGACGGTCAGGCCCAGGCGGTGCGCCAGCTGGACCATGGCCTCGACGATCGTCTCGTCGGCGGGGCTGGGGTGCGTGCCGTCCTCGTAGCGGAAACCGCGGACGAACGCGCCGTCCAGCTTCAGCACGGAGACCGGCAGACGGCTCAGATAGGCGAGGTTGGAGTAGCCGGTGCCGAAGTCGTCGATGGCGATCCGCACGCCCATGTCGCTGAGCGACTGCAGGGCCTGCAGCGGCCGGCCCGCCGATCCCATCACCGCGGACTCGGTCAGCTCCAGTTGCAGCAGCGCCGGGTCCAGACCGGTCTCCGTCAGGATCTCCGCGACATCCGTGACCAGGTCGGAGTCCCAGACCTGCCGTACGGCGACGTTGACGCTGATGAACAGCGGCGGCTCGTCCGGGTGGTCGAGCTGCCACCGGCGGGCCTGCCGGCAGGCCGACCGCAGCACCCACCGGCCGAGCTGCACGATCGAGCCGTCCTCCTCGGCGATCGCGACGAACCGGTTCGGTGAGAGCATGCCGAACTGCGGGTGGTTCCAGCGCACCAGCGCCTCCACCCCCCGTACGACACCGTCGGCCATGCACACAAGCGGCTGGTACTCGATGGTGAACTCACCGCGCTCGACGGCCGGGCGGAGGTTGGACGACAGGGCCTGCCGGGTCATCCGGTGGGCATTGCGCTCGGGGTCGAAGAGGGTCCAGCGGGCCTTGCCGTCCGCCTTCGCCCAGTACAGCGTCGTGTCGGCGGCCTGCATCAGGCCCGTGGCCGACGTGCCCGCGACGGGCCGCTCCACCACGCCGATCGACGCCGAGACCGAGAGCCGCTGACCGGCCAGGTCGAAGGGCTGCTGCAACGCGGCGAGCACCGTGCGGGCGAGGTCGGTCAGCTGCCGCGTACCGGTCGACTCCTCGACGAGGATCGCGAACTCGTCCCCGCCCAGGCGCGCCACCAGATGGGCGCCGCCGGGATGCGGGCCCTCCCGCTCGGCGCAGTCCGTGAGCCGGCCGGCCACGGCGGCCAGCAGCCGGTCGCCGATCCGGTGGCCCAGAGTGTCGTTGACGGCCTTGAAGCCGTCCAGATCGAGGTAGCAGAGCCCGATCCGGCCCCGTCCGGGCATGCTGTCGTCCTGGTACGGCGTGGCCTCCAGGACCGCCGAGAGCCGCTCGAAGAACAGCGTCCGGTTGGGCAGCCGGGTCACCGGGTCGTGCATCTGGAGGTGGCGCAGCCGCTTCTGGAGCTCACGCCGGTCGCTGACGTCGGCGACGGAGAGCAGGACCTGCCCGGGCGCGGCCCCCGCTCCCTGCCCCGGGGCCTCGGCCATCGGGACGACGGTGATCTCCGCCCACAGCGAGCGCCCGTCGGGGTGCTTGAGCCGCCGGGTGCAGCGGAAGCGGGTGCGCCGGCCGTGGAGCACCTCGCGGTACGCGTGCCAGGTGCGGCCGTCGGAGGCGAGGTCGACCAGATCGGATGCGGACTGGGCGGTCAACGCCGCCGCACCGACCCCCGCCAGCGCCGCCAGTGCCTCGTTGGCGGTGACGATCAGGCCCTCGTGGTCGACGACGGCCATCGGAAGCGTGGCGGCGCGGAACGCGGCCCGGTAGTCGTGCGGCTCGCGGGACGGCCCGGCGAGGGGCCACGTGTCGTCACGCTCCGTGAGTACGGGTGGTGGGGAAGAGGGCGCTGTGCCTGCCGCGGGCCTGGGCCCTTCGGAGGTTCCGCTCACCGTTCGCTCCCGCCGTGCAGTTCTGTCCCGGAGACCTCTGGTCGGACTGGCCCGCCGCGTGGTGCGCCGTTGTCAGAGGCGGAAACCGCGCAGGAATGCGAGGTGAAGCATAGAGGCTGGCACCTCGGCCGTTCCAGCGCCCCGACCGTTGTGGACCCCGCGTCCGGTGCACTTGAGCCATTCGCCGGGTGATCCGGTTTGCCCGTGACTGATTGTTTCTGCGCGGCTCTGCTCTCTCCCGTTGTATCGGTGATCGATTGTGACTGTCCGTGCAGCATGCTCCGCCCATTCGTCCGCTGACCCGACTGGGGCAGCTCAACAGGACGTACCTCCCCGAGCGCCCCAAGGTGGTCAGGAGGGTCCTGGAGCCCGCACCCCGCACCGGAGGTACATGTGCCGCGTCAGCAAGGGCCCGGAGGGATGGAGAGACCGAGTCCGCGCGCGCTGGCGGCCGGGCTGATCTCGCTCCTGGCGCTCGCCGCCACCTCCCTCGTCGCCGGCCCCGCCGTCGCCGCCACCGGCGAGGCGGGCCCCTGCGCGCTCCCGCGCACCGATGTCCACCACTCGCTCGGCCTGGACGACTGGAACGGCGCCTATCCGCGCCCCGACCACCCCCTCGACGCGGTCATGGTCTTCCTCTCGTTCCCCGACGCCCGGCCCCTCACCACCCCCGCCGAACTCGTCGCCGACCACTTCCCCGCCACCAGCCGGTTCTTCCAGCGCGCCTCGTACGGGAAGTTCACCCTGCGCCCGCATCCCCAGCGGCACTGGCTCAAGATGCCCAAGGCGTCGTCCTGGTACGGGATACAGCGCGACTGGGACGACGGCCGGCGCAGCGCCTACCTGCGCGACGCGATCGACGCGGCCGACCCCGAGGTCGACTTCTCCAAGTACGACATCGTCTACCTCGTCGCCGACCCGGACGCCCCGGGCGTCGACTCCGACGCCACCAAGGTCGTCAACTTCGACCGGCCCCTGCACGCCGACGGTACGGACATCAAGCGCGTCGTCACCGTCTTCGAACAGCACCCGCCCGACCACAACGTCCTCGCCCACGAGACCGGACACGTCTTCGACCTGGCCGACCTCTACCACCGGCCCTCGGACGGCACGGGGGACTGGGACACCTACGTCGGCGACTGGGACGTCATGGGCAGCCAGTTCGGCCTCGCTCCGGACCTCTTCGGCTGGCACAAGTGGAAGCTGGGCTGGCTCGACGACCGGCAGGTGACCTGCATCCAGAGCGACCGGGACGTCACCCTGGAGCCGATGGCGGCCGTACCCGTGCCCGGCGCGTCCCTCGGGACCCGGCTCGCCGTGATCAGGACCGGCGAGGGCAGCGCCGTGGCCGTCGAGGCCCGCGGCGCCACCGGCAACGACGCCGCCACCTGCACCGAGGGCGTGCTGCTCTACCGCGTCCGCAACGGGACGCCGTCGGGCGGCGGACCCGTCGACGTCCTCGACACCCACCCCGACACCGACGCCTGCTGGGACCGCTCCGTCTACCCGCCGCTCGCGGACGCCCCGCTGAGGGTCGGTGAGACGTACTCCATCCCCGGCGGCCACACCACGATCGAGGTCGCCGACCGGACACCGTCGGGCGCGTGGACGGTCCGGATCACCACGGGGACGTGAGACCACAACGACGAAGAAGCCCCCTCGCTCTCGCGAGGGGGCTTCTTCCGTCTGTGCGCCGCCAGGGACTCGAACCCCGGACCCGCTGATTAAGAGTCAGCTGCTCTAACCAACTGAGCTAGCGGCGCCTGCTGACGTCGTAGACATTAGCACCCTGGTCCGCAGGAGGAAAAATCGAAATCCGGGGCGCCTGAGCGGGTACCGAACGGGCGACCCGGACACAGGCCCAGAGCAGGACGTCCGGCCCCGGGAGCCAGGGGCTGCGGGTGTCGGGGGCGACCACCCAGCGGGGCCCCGAAGCCGTCGGATCGCAGGTCAGCGGCGGGACCGTCACCGCGTCCCCGGCGCCGTGACAGAGCAGTGGGGGCACCTTGGGGCCGCTGCCGTCCGTCCCCAGCGGGTTCCGGGCGGCCCGGGACCCCGGGCCGGACCCCCACTCCTCCCAGTCCAGCAGCGAGGGCAGTCGCTGGGCGGTGCCGGGGGAGGCGAACAGCAGCATCCGGCCGCGGTGCGTGGCGACCGGGCCGGAGCCGGGACCGTCGGCCCACAGATGCTCCAGCATCCGGCGCCCGAAGAGCGTGGGCACGTTCACCACGTCGAAGGCGGAACCGCACGGCAGGACCCCGGGCGCGCCGGGGTGCGACTCCCACTGGGCCAGAGTGCTGCGCGGGTACGCCGTGGCCCCGGCCAGCCAGGCCGCGCCGGCCGCGGTCACCTGGGCCGTCTGATGCCCGGCCCGCTCACGCAGGACGGTGAGGATGTCGGCGTCCTCACCGGCGTGGTGGGTTCCGTCGCCGTGAAGCAGGGTCGTCTCGTCTGGCAGCCATGCGGTCATATGCACAGGTCTACCCGGAGTGATCAACCGGATTCCGAGAGTTGCCGGAAATCGGGACGGGCCGGGGTGGGAAGGAGTATCTTGCGCACCTGGCATATGCCAATGGTCGTACCCGGAGTCACCGCCAGGCCGGTGGCCGCCGGCGGGAGGCGCGCACGGAGACCGCCGGCGTCAGGATCTCGGGTCGTTCAGCAGGCTGCGGCCGAACTCCACCATCTTCACCGCGTAGTCCTCGGTCCACTCCGCCCGCCGCGCGATGTCCGCGGTCGTCAGCCGGTCGAACCGGCGCGGATCCGCCAGCTGCGCCGCCGCGATCGCCTGGAACTCGACCGCCCGGTCCGTCGCGGCGCGGAAGGCCAGCGTCAGCTCGGTGGCGCGGCCCAGCAGCTCCTTCGGATCGTCCATCGACTCCAGGTCGAAGAAGTGCTCAGGATCGGCGACGGCCGCCGACGGCTCGAAGAGCAGGGGTGCGGGGCGCAGCCGCTGCTGCTCGTTCCGCTCGGGTTGTGCCATGTGCTTCGTCCTCCTCCGGTGGGGCCCGACGGCCACCCTCCATTGTCCAGCCCGCCGCAAGGGCGCCTGGCCGTGTCCGCGAAGTCCAGGGGGCGTGCGCAGGCCCGCTTCCGATCCGTCGTGCCCCCACGCGCCCCCGCCGTCAACGTCCCCAGCGCACCCGGTGTTCCGCCAGGTGCGCCAGCACCGCGTGATTCGCCTCCCAGCCGTCCGGGAACTTCACCGTGACACCCAGCTGGACCGGCTCCGTCGACGGGTGCTCGTCCAGCAGATCCGCCACCCCCTCGCGGCACACCACGACGCAGGCGTGGCGGTGCCGGGAGGCCAGCACGCACAGCCGGCCCGTCTCCAGATGGAACGCGGTGGCGTCCGGGCGGCCGGACAGCGGGTGCAGGACCACCGTCACGTCGAACTCACGCCCCTGGAGCCGGTTCGCGGTGTCCACCGCCACGCCCATGACCCCGAGCTCGGCGAGCGCCGCCCGCACCGCGGCCGCCTGGTCGCGATGGGCCGTGCCGACCGCGACCCGGTCCGCCGTCACCGGCGCCGGGTCCGGGGAGCGCTCACTGGTCGCCGCGCCGCCCCGGTCCAGCAGCCGGCGCACCACCAGGGCCACGGCCCGTACCGCCTCCGGGTCGGTGCGCGGGGTGTGCCGGGCCGGGAGCTCCAGCAGACCCCAGCCCGACTCCGCCGCCTCGTCCAGCACCCGGTCCGCCGCCGATCCGTCGGACGCGACCCCGAACGACAGCCGCCGGTCGCCGTGGTCCGTACCGCTGCGGAACGGGGTGTACGGGTAGAACGCGTCCGACACGAGCGGCGCGGCCGAGGCGGGCAGCCGCCAGGAGACCGGCAGCCGGTGCTGCGGCAGCTCCGGGTTGTGCGCGAGCAGGGTGGTGACCGCGCTGGCCGACGGGTCGTAGCTCAGCCCCGCCCACTGGTCCGCGCCGACGATCGAGAACGGGTCCAGCTGGCCCGGGTCGCCGACGAACAGCGCCCGTTCGAAGAGCCCGGCCACGGCCAGCAGCGCGTCCGAGCGCATCTGGTACGCCTCGTCGACGATCGCGTGCCCCCACGGCTCGACGTTCTTCACATGGGCCCACTTCGCCGCGGTCGAGATGACGACGTCCAGGCCCGCCAGATCCGCCGCCTTCGCCGACTTCCGCACGTTGGCCAGCCCGTCCAGCACCTTGTCGTACGGGTCGGAGTCGTTGCTGTGCAGCCGGCCGACCGGCAGGGCGGGGTCCTTCTCGGCGAGCCGGACCACCAGGTCGTCGACCTGGGCGTTCGTCTGCGCGACCACCATCAGCGGCCGGCCGGCCGCGGCGAGCTCCAGCGCGGCGCGCACCACCAGGGTCGACTTACCCGCACCCGGCGGGGAGTCCACCACGATGCCGCGGGCCGTGCCGTTCACCGTGTCGTCCAGGATCCGGGCGGTGGCCAGGCCCGCCGCCGCGCCGGGGTCGAATACGGCCGTCACAGCAGGTCCTCCGTGGTCACGGGGTCGGGGAGCTCGGCGGCGGCGGCGCCGCCCGGCGGGCCGCCGTGGGTCCACGGCGTCTCCTCGGGGTCCGGCAGCTGCGGGCCGCCGCGCTGGTCGTGCTCGAAGAGCGTCCAGGCGATGACGTCCCCGGGTTCCGGCACGGAACCCGGGGCGGGCTCCTTGCCGCGGCCCATCCGGTCGGTGATCCGCAGCACCAGCGAGGGCGCCGGGCCGTCCTCCGCCGGGCCGTAGCCCGCGAACTCGGCGGTCTGCGGCTTGCCGTCCAGCGAGCGGTAGACCTTCACGCGCTCCCCCAGATGCGGCTGCTCGGCCGTGCGGACCGTGACCAGCGGACGTGGCGAGGGACGCTTGGACTCGCTGTACGCCATCTCCACCGCGGTCACCTCGCCGAGGAACGCCTCGCCCGCCAGCCGCCGGCCCGCCAGCACCAGCGGATCGTCCAGCGCTTCCTGGGCCTCCAGTTGCGCCTGCGCCGTCTCCCGGGCGGCCAGCTTGCGGGCCGCCGTCACCGCGTCGTCCCGGCGCGGCTGCGGCGGCTCACCGGCCCGCACCCGGTCGCGGTGGCCGGTGAACGACCAGCGGTCGCGGGTCCAGCGGTCCTCGGCCCTCGCCCCCTCGGGCAGCTCCCGCAGCAGGTCCAGGCCCCGCCACACCGCGTCCCAGGTCGGCCGCAGCACACCGGCCAGCAGCCCCCGGATCTCCCGCTCGGCCGCGGCCAGTCCGGCGAGCCGGGCATCGGCCGTCAGACCGTCCTCGGCGGCGGCCAGCGAGGTGCGTGCCCGGTCGTACTTCTCGATCGCGGGGGCCAGCAGCCGGTTGTCGAAGTCCGGGTCGGTGGCCGGGCCGGCCGGCGGGCACAGCAGCTGACCACCGGTGTCCCTGGCCAGCTCGGCGCGGAGCGCGGCCTCGGCCCCGGACTCGCCCGCCGGGGGGTCGATCCAGGCGAGCAGGGCGCCCAGGTGCTGGTCCTCCAGGGAGGACTGGCCGGTCGCCCAGTGCCGGTTCAGGAGATCGGTGCCGGCCAGCAGCAGTGAGGAGCCCGGCACCCGGGCCCGCTCGCCGTAGTGCGTCAGCCAGCGGCCCAGCAGCGGGACGCGGGCGGGCGCCGGATACGGGGTATCGGGGTCGTCCTCGGCGGTGCGCCGGAACCGCATGGAGCGGCCGAGCAGCCGGATGAACTCGACGCCCGCCCGGCTCGGCACGATCAGCTGCGGCGCGTCCGTGCAGAGCTCGGTCTCGACCTTGACCTTCCGGCCGGTGCCGGGGTCGGTCTCGCTGCGCTCGGCGGGCTCGACCACGTCGGCGTACGACTCGATGTACGGCAGGACCGTCTCGGCCAGTTCGGCGAGGAACGCGAACCGCAGGTCCCGGTCGCGCGGCTGGGCCACGGCCAGCAGCCGGGGCGCGTCGCGGTCCGTGCCGACGAGCGCGCCGAGCGGGGCGCCGGCCTCGCCCGCGGTGGTGAGCGGCACCAGCACGAGCGGCCGGTCGCCGAGGTGGCGGTGGCGGACGGTGGCCATCGGCTGGGCGCGGCCGCTCTCCACGGCCTCCAGCCGGGCCAGGGTGCCGATCAGCGACATGCGGTGCGACCCTCCAGAGCCTCGGCGCGCAGCGCGGCCGCGCGGAGCAGGGCGGCGACCGTCGGGTCCGCCGGATCGCCCTCCTTGCCGGCGGCCGCCGCGAGCACCCCGGCGACCGTGGTCAGCCCGCCGAGCTCCCCTCGCACGCTCCGCCCGAGGGCCTCGACCGCCCCGGCGGCGCGGGCCTTGGCCCGGCAGTGGAAGGCGAGCTCGCAGGCGGCCAGGCACTCCGGTGCGTAGGCCGCCGTGACGGACTCCACCGCGGTGTCCAGTTCCTCGGGGGAGCGTTCCGGGTCGAAGGTGGTGCCCTCGGGCAGCGCCGCCGCGATGTCCTCGATCCGGGTGAGCCGGGTCAGCTGCCGGCGGGTGACGGCGCGCTGCTTGCGCACGTCGACGACGGAAGCGGTCGGCAGGTTGGAGAAGTCCTTGGGGCAGACGAGCAGCACCCGGTGGCCGACCTCCGCGCCCTCGGTCACCGCGGCGACCCGCTCCAGCGCCAGTACGTACACGGCGGACTGGCGGGCGGCCGCGCCCACCTTCGCCGCGTCGGCGGAGCCGTCGATCATGGGGAACGACTTGATCTCGACGACCGTCCAGGTGCCGTCGGGGTGGACCACCACGGCGTCCGGCTCCAGATAGGCCGGGGACCCGGCCACCTCCAGGGCCAGCATCGGGTGGTCGAGCAGGGCCCAGCCTCCCGACCCGGTCGCCTCGCGCAGGGCGAGCGCGGTGCGGGCGGCGCGGCCCTCGGGGCCCGCGGCCGTCAGATCGGGGACCAGGACCTCCCTCGGCGGTTCGCCGGGGACGCCGAACCGCTCGTGCAGCAGGCGCATCAGCTCCGTGCCCCCGTCGGCCTTGACCCTGGCCTCGAAGGCGTTGCCCCGCATGAAGGCGAACTGGGACTGGCCGAAGGCGGCCGGTGAACCGAGCGCGGTGGCGAGCGCGCCCTTGTCGACCCCGGCCCCGTCGAGCAGGGCGCGCCGCTTGCAGCCGGGGTTGGCGGCCAGGGCGGCCAGCGCGCGGGCGTCGAGCGGGCGGGGGGCGACGGCCGGGCCCCTCAGCTCAGCGAGCCGCCGACGCAGCGTCACCGCCCGCGGTTCTTCCCGCGGAGGCCCGGACGTCGGCCGGGGCAGCCGGGCCGGCCGGTGCTGCTGCATCGGTGGGATCTGCGGAGGAGGTCCGCTGGCCGGGGATTCGCTCACCTGCGGAAGTCTTGCATCCGGCACTGACATCCGGGGACTTCAGGGCGGGGGACAGTCGTGCGAAGCGGGTCAGGACCGCGTGCTTGACCCGGTCGGAGAGGCGCGAGACGTGCTTGGCCAGCAGTGCCCCGACGCCCATGACGGCGGCGCCCGCGACGGCGTCCAGGAAGTAGTGGTTGGCGGTGCCCATCACCACGATGACGGTGATCAGCGGGTAGGCGATGCCCGCGGCCCGCAGGAGGGGGTGCCTGGCGTGGCGCCAGAGGAGGATGCCGCACCAGAGCGCCCAGCCGACGTGCAGGCTCGGCATCGCCGCGTACTGGTTGGTCATGCCGCCCATGCCGCGCGGCGCGCTCGCCTCGGCGCCCCACCAGCCGTACGAGCTGTACTGGGCCATCGTGTCGACGAAGCCGTGGCCGGCGGCCAGCAGCCGAGGCGGGCAGGTCGGCATCAGCGTGAACCCGACGAGGCCGAGCATCGTGGAGGTCATCAGCCAGGTCCTGGCCTGGCGGTAGGCGGCCGAATGCCGCCGGAACATCCATATCAGGACGGCCGGGGTGACCAGGTAGTGCAGGGACGCGTACGCGAAGTCGGCGGGTATCCCCAGGGAAGGGTGCGCGGTGAACAGCCGGTTGAGCGGGTGCTCGGCATTGAGGAAGAGGGCCTTCTCCAGATGCAGGATGCGCAGCCCGTGGTCCACGGCGGTGGACACGTCGCCCCGGACCAGGAGTCTGCCGCCCGAGTAGGCTGCGTACACCAGGGCCAGGAGCGGGAGCTCGGTCCACCAGCGGGGCCGGTGGCGCGGCACGGGCGCGGTGGTGGCATGCGGCATCCGGAAGTTCTCCATCGTGTGTTCATGCGGCCGACGGCGGGCGTTCAACCGTACGGTGCGGACCGGCCACGGTTCGCCCGGGGGCTTTCGGCGCCCCTCAGCTGCTCGGATTCGTCTGTGGTCAGTGGGACGCCGATGCGGCCCCACGGGTTGCCTCCCGCGAAGGTACGCGATGATGGAAATCCGGACGATCCGTTCCCCCCGCTCCGCCCGCCGCACCGTTGCGTCCCGGACGGAATCGTCCCCGCCGATGTCCAAGATCTCAGATCCCGCATCTCAGGTCTCAGTTTTTCAGGGAGAGCCGTCACATGGCACCGCGCATCCTGCTGGCCCGGCACGGCCGGACGGAATGGTCCGTCAAGGGCAATCACACCGGCAGGACGGACATTCCGCTGCTCGACTCCGGGCGCGAGGGGGCCAAGCTGCTCGGTGAGCGGCTGCACCGCGGGCCCTGGGCGGACCTGCCCGGCCTGGAGGTCCGCACCAGCCCCCTCGTGCGGGCGTCCGAGACGTGCGCGATCGCCGGGTTCGGCGAGCGGGCCGAGCCGTGGGACGCGCTGATGGAGTGGGACTACGGGGCGTACGAGGGCATGACGCCCGCCGAGATCAAGGCGATCCGCCCGGACTGGTTCATCTGGCGCGACGGGGTGCCGGACGGGGAGACCCTGGCCCAGGTGTCGGCCCGCGCCGACGAGGTCGTCGAGTGGGCGCGCTCGGCCGACCGCGACGTGCTGGTCTTCGGCCACGGCCACATCCTGCGGGTGCTGGGGGCCCGGTGGCTGGGCGAGGACGCGTCGTTCGCGGCGCGCATCCGGCTGGACCCGACCTCCCTGTCGGTCCTGGGCTGGGCGTACGGGGCCCCGGCGCTGGAGCGGTGGAACGACACGGGGCATCTGGAGCGGTAGCCCGCGGTGCGCCTGCGGGGCCTGCCCGTCTGCGCCCGGCCGGCGGTTGAGGGCGGGACCGGTGCGCCCGTTTCCGGGCGGGGGCCCTCGTCCTCAAGCGCCGGCCGGGCCGGGTGCGGCCGGACGGGAGAGGTCCCGGCCGGGCCGGGTGCGGCCGGACGGGAGAGGTCGTCCTAGGCGCCTGCCGCGGTCATCGTGTGGCGGTCCAGGAAGTCCTTGACGTCCACCGACGCCCGGCCCCGGGGGCGCAGGACCGTCGCCGCGTCCGCCAGCATCGACCGGATGCGGGAGGACTGGACCTGGTCCAGCAGGTCCAGCACCCGGTGACCCGTCGCCGCGGCCTCCTCCGTGAGGCCCGCCCGGGCCAGGTCCGAGGTCAGCTCCGCGCGGTACAGCGCCAGATTCCGGGTGAAGTGCGGGTCCTGCAGCCGTGTCGCCCGGCGCGCGTGGCGAGCGGCCCGCGACCAGTCGCCCAGCGCGGACCAGCACTGCGCCTCCAGTATCTCCAGCTCCGCCTCCCGGAAGAAGGTCATCCACTCCGGGTCCGCCTCGGACGGCCCCCGTCCGAACGCGGTGTGGGCCCGGCCGAGCGCCCGCTCGCAGCCGGTACGGTCCCCGAGCCCGGCCCGGCCCCCCGCCTCCCGCAGGGCGAGCAGCGCCAGCAGCCGCGGCGAGCCCAGTGGCTGGGCGGCCCGCTGTCCCGCCTCCGCCGCGCGGACGGATTCGCGCGGCCGCCCCATGTCGCGTGCGAGGAACGACGCGTTGCAGAACGCGTGCGCCTCCAGCGCCGGGTCCCCGGCCAGCCGTGCGGTGGCCAGCGCCTCCGCGTAGTGCGAGCGGGCGTCGTCGAACCGGCCGGAGTCATGGGCCAGCCAGCCCACCGAGATGGCCAGCTCACCGGCACCCGCGTGCAGCCGGTCCGCCGTGGAGCGGCGGGTCGCGGTGCCGGAGTCGAGCAGCGCGTACGCCGCCCGCAGCGGTTGGGAGGCCCGGCGGTAGAGGCCGTCACCGCCGTGCCGGTCGTCGAGCAGGCGGATCTGCCGCACCGCCTTCTCGACGGCACTCACCTCCGCCTCGCCGACCCGGCGCTGCGCGGGCACGGAGGGGGCGGCCGGGCCGCCGAGGCCCAGGCTCAGGGAGGCGGCCGCCAGCGCGGTGGTGCCGCTCGTCATGAATGCGCGACGCAGCACGTCGCTCTCCTCGTCGGTGTCGCTGCCGAGCACGAGCAGCGGGGAAGTCGGGGGGGCCGGGACGTCCCCGGCGGTCCGGGCCCCCCGGCCGCGTACCGATTCACGCGGTGAGAAGCCCAGGTCCGCCAGGTTCGCCCCGGGGAACATGTGCAGGAAGACCCGCTCGTACGCGTAGTTGGGACAGCGGATCTCGCCGGACTCCACGCGTCCGATGTACCGGGCGTCGCACGCGACCTGCTCGCCGATCTCGCGAGCGGACCTGCGTACCGCGGCAGCGAACTCCCCGGCGGAGCGCTGTCCGCGCAGCCGCCGGAAGGCGAGGTTGGGAACTGCCCGTGTCGACACCATGGCGGGGCCCTCTCTGGTGCGAGCCGGGCGCCTGTTTCCGGTGTCCCGGCGGAGCAAGAACGTACCTGCTGTGACAGGGCGCACACACTGCGTTTGCCAACAAAAGGGGCATCTCACCCACGATCCGCCATGAACTGCCACCCTTTGCGGCGGTGCTGCACCGTAGCCCTTGACGCCGTCGGCGCGTTGGTCCATGTGGAGACGGAGTCCGGCTCCGCCCGGCGATGAGAGGAGAGGTCCCTTGTTGCACCTCGGCACGGAGAGCGGCTCGCGAACGAGCGCGACGACAGGGACGACGGCGGCCGCCACGGCGACGGCCGGCACCACGGAAGGCACCGAGGGGCCCGGCGCCCCCGGAACGCCCCCCGCACCCGAACCCTGCGATCTCGTGACGGTCCCCGCCCGTCAGGGCTTGGAGGCCGTCGACATCCTGCGGCGCGGCGCCGACCAGGAGGCCGTGGGGCCGGTCCTTCACGACGGGGCCTGCGCCACCCTCGGCTTCCTGGTGCCTCCCGGCACCGCTCAGGCCTGGGACGTACCGGGCAGTGCCTGTACGCAGACCGACGGCCGCGGGCTGCGCCTGGCCGCCGAGCCGCCGGTCAAGGGCAGCGGCTGGCTGCTGCCCCCCGCCGACGACACCCCGGTCACCGACCCCGTCGTGCTGCGGGCCGCGCTCGACCAGGCCGCCCGCCTGATCGAAGCGGCCGACAACTGCCGCTGACCACCGTCGGCTCATAATGGCCGGAGGGCGGGCGCCTTGATCAGCCCGTCACGGCCGGTCCCCGACCGGTCCCGGACGTGATGAGCAGTGGGCAGGGACGAGGGGCAGTGGCACGTCGAGGAGCGGCCGGCGGCGCGGGCGACCGCAAGCAACGTCCGGACCGCAGGACCGACCGGAAGGCGGCGCGCGGCTCCGAGCGCCCCGGGGGCGACGTCAGCGAGCCGGTGGACGGCGGGCTCGCCGAGCTGGTGCCCGACCGGGAACGCCGACGGGCCTGGACGCTGACGATCGACGGCGCTCCGCAGTCCCATGTGGACCTGGACGATCCGACGTACCTCTCGTTCGAGTACCAGCGCCGGATCGGCCACATCGCCGACCTGGTCGCGCCCCCCGGCCGGCCGCTGCAGGTCGTGCACCTGGGCGGCGGGGCCTTCACCCTCGCCCGCTACATCGCCGCGACCCGCCCCCGCTCCGCCCAGCAGATCGTCGAGGTGGACGCCGCGCTCGTCCAACTGGTGCGCCGGGAGCTGCCGCTGGACCCGCAGGCCAGGATCAGGGTCCGCGCCACCGACGCCCGCGCCGGGCTCGGGAAGATCCAGGACGGCTGGGCCGACCTCGTCATCGCCGACGTCTTCAGCGGGGCCCGCACCCCCGCCCACCTCACCAGCACCGAGTTCCTCGCCGAGGTGCGCCGGGTCCTGAGGAGCGGGGGGAGTTACGTGGCCAACCTCGCCGACGGGCCGCCGCTGGCGCATCTGCGCGGCCAGATCGCCACCGCCGCGGCCGTCTTCCCCGAACTGGCGCTCGCCGCCGACCCGACCGTGTTCCGCGGCCGCCGCTTCGGCAACGCCGTCCTGCTCGCCTCGGACGTGGCGCCGAAGATCGCGGAGCTGACCCGCAGGGTGGCGACCGATCCGCACCCGGGGCGCGTCGAACACGGGCGGGCGCTCGCCGACTTCACGGGCGGAGCGGCCGCGGTGCACGACGCGGACGCCCGGCCCTCACCGGCGCCGCCGCCGTCCGCCTTCGACTGACCCCGGTCACGGACTCCCTCACGACTTCACGATGTCGACCAGGGGCGGATGGTCGTTCCAGGTGCAGTAGACCGACACCGTCGTGCCGTCGTCCTTGGTGAAGTTCACCCGGATCCACGTCGTGTTCGTCCAGACCTGCACGGACCAGCCCTGCTCCGGAGTCGCCGACACGAGCTTCGCCGAGTCCGCGCCGAACTCGAAGACGATCCGGCCGCCGTCCGTCCCGTAACTCTTCGCCGTGCCCGACGCGGTGGCCGTGGCCGTGGACGTCGGCCGCGGCGTGCCCACCGGGGTGCGCGACGGCGTCCGGGACGGGGTCGGGGACGGCTTCGGGGTGGTCCGGGGCCTGGCGGCCGGCGTCTTCGACGCGGGCGGCCGCGGGCGGTGCGTCGAGGACGACAGGGTCTCGACGGCGTCGCGGTCGCTCCGGGCGCCCGCCGCGATCGGCACCGCGCGCGGCGGGTCGTACGCCGTGCCCGCCATCACGGTGTGCACACCCCACCACGACAGCGTGACCGCGGCGCCGGTGGCGAGCGACCACGCGAGCGCGTGTACGAGACCTCGTTGCATTGGGCACATCCTGCACCACGGCCCCCGGCGGTGTCCCGGCTACCGCCACCGGCCGGACCGCGACGGGCCGGATGGCGTACGGTGCCGCCCATGCCAAGTGTGCTCGTGGTCGAGGACGACCAGTTCGTACGTTCCGCCCTCATCCGGCACCTGACCGAGGCGTCCCACACGGTGCGCAGCGTCGGCACCGCGCTCGAAGCGCTGCGCGAGGTCGCCCACTTCCGCTTCGACGTGGTCATCCTCGACCTCGGGCTGCCCGACCTCGACGGGGCGGAGGCGCTGAAGATGCTGCGCGGCATCACCGACGTGCCGGTCATCATCGCGACCGCCCGCGACGACGAGAGCGAGATCGTCCGGCTGCTCAACGACGGCGCCGACGACTACCTGACCAAGCCGTTCTCCGTGGAGCACCTCTCGGCCCGCATGGCCGCCGTGCTGCGCCGCTCGCGGGCCGCCGGCGGCGAGGCCACGCCGCCGCGTGTCATCCAGGTCGGCGGGCTCTCCATCGACCCGCTGCGGCGCCAGGCCGAACTCGACGGCACCGCGCTCGACCTCACCCGGCGCGAGTTCGACCTGCTGACCTTCCTGGCCGGCCGGCCGGGCGTCGTCGTAGCGCGCAGGGAACTCCTCGCCGAGGTCTGGCAGCAGTCCTACGGGGACGACCAGACCATCGACGTCCATCTCTCCTGGCTGCGCCGGAAACTGGGCGAGACCGCGGCCCGGCCCCGCTACCTGCACACCCTGCGCGGCGTCGGCGTGAAGCTCCAGCCGCCCGCCGCGCCCCCGGAGCAGCCCGCATGAGATGGGCCCTGGTCAAGGTCTGCCTGGCCGTCACCGCCATGGTCGTGATCGCCTTCGCCGTTCCCCTCGGCCTCGTCGTCAAGGAGATGGCGCGCGACCGCGCCTTCTCCGACGCCGAGCGGCAGGCCGCGATGATCGGCCCCACGCTCTCCATCACCACCGACCGCGCCGAGTTGGAAACGGCCGTCCTCACCACCGAACCGGGAGCCGCCGGCCGGATGGCCGTCCACGTCCCCGCGTCCGACGAGGCCGACAGCGTGGCGGTGGAGATCGGCAGCCGGCGCGCCACCCGCAAGGACCTGGAGACCGTACGGGAATCGGGGCGCGCCTCCATCACCGAGGTGACGGGCGGCTCCGCCCTGCTCCAGCCGACCGCGCTGGGCTCCGGGGGCATCGCCGTCGTCGAGGTGTTCGTGCCCGAGGACGAGGTCTCCAACGGGGTCGCCACGGCCTGGCTGATGCTGGCCGGCGTCGGCATCGCGCTCATCGTCGGTTCGGTCGCGGTGGCCGACCGGCTGGGCGTACGGATGGTGCAGCCGGCCCGGCGTCTGGCGGGCGCCGCGCAGGACCTGGGGGAGGGGCGGCTGGGGACCCGGGTGCCGGAGGAGGGGCCGAGCGAACTGCGGTCCGCCGCCGCGGCGTTCAACTCCATGGCCGACCAGGTCGTCCAACTCCTCGCCAACGAGCGCGAACTGGCCGCCGACCTCTCGCACCGGCTGCGCACCCCGCTCACCGTGCTCCGGCTCAACGCCGCCTCGCTCGGCGAGGGCCCGGCGGCCGAGCAGACCCGGGCGGCCGTCCAGCAACTGGAGCGCGAGGTCGACACGATCATCAGGACCGCCCGCGAACAGCGCCCGCAGGCCCCGGGGCCGAACGGCGGACCCGGGGCCGGCTGCGACGTCTCCGAGGTGATCCGCGAGCGGATGGCCTTCTGGTCCGCGCTTGCGGAGGACGAAGGCCGCGAGGTCCGCCTCGCTGGAGTGGACCGTACGGTACGCATCCCGGTGGCCCGCCCCGAACTGGCCGCCGCCCTGGACGCGTTGCTCGGCAACGTCTTCCGGCACACCGCGGAGGGCACCGCCTTCGCCGTCGACGTCCACCACAGCGGGGACGCGGTGATCGTGCTCGTCTCGGACGCGGGCGGCGGCATCGCGGACCCGGAGGCCGCACTGGCACGCGGCGGCAGCGGGCGCGGCGGAGCAGGGGGGAGGGTGGGTTCGACCGGGCTGGGCCTCGACATCGCCCGCCGGGTCGCCGAGTCCACCGGCGGCGACGTGCGGATCGGGCGCTCGATGCTCGGCGGCACGGAGGTGCGCGTCTGGATCGGGCTCGACGGACAGCCGCCGCAGCGACGCGGGCGCGGCCACCGGGTGGGGCGGCGGCGACGTGGAGTGATCGGCCGCGGTGGCAAGCTCCGATTCCGCTCCGACGCGGGCCCCAACCTTTAGCGCGGCCGATGGGCTCCTTAAGCCAACCCTAAGAACATCAACTCCGGTCCGGTTCATGCCGTTTGTCGGTTCCGGTGCGGCTAGCGTGCTCCCGCATCCCCACTTCCGTACGACGAGGCAGGAACGCGATGGGCACCAGCACGCACCGGCGCACGGCGAGCACCAGGACCAAGGCGATCGGCGCGGTCGTCGCCGCGGCCGTGATCGGCGGGACGGTCTTCGCCCTCACCGGCACGGCCCAGGCGGCGGCGGTCGGCGCCGCGTACACGAGGACCAGCGGCTGGACCGGTGGATACACCGGGCAGTACGTCGTCACCAACGACACCGGCCAGGTGAAGTCCGGCTGGACGCTCGAATTCGACCTGCCCGCGGGCACGAGGATCAGCTCGCTGTGGAACGGCGAGCACACCGTCAGCGGCAGCCACGTCACCGTCAAGCCGGCGAGCTGGAACAAGGAACTCGCGCCCGGGAAGTCCGTCACCGTCGGCTTCGTCACCAGCTCCGACGGCACGGCCGCCGACCCCACCGGCTGCCTCATCGACGACACCGCGTGCTCCGTCGACACCGGCGCGACACCGGAGCCGAGCGGCCGCCCCACCGAGACCGCGGCCCCCACCCCGACCGCTTCGGCCAGCCCCACCGAACAGCCCACCGAGACCGCGAAGCCGACCCCCACGCCGACGCCCACCGAGACCGACGGCGGCGGAACGGCGAGCGGTGCGGGCTTCGCCCCGTACGTGGACACCTCCCTCTACCCGGCGTTCGACCTGACCGGCACCGCCGCCAAGACCGGCGTGAAGCAGTACAACCTCGCCTTCATCACCTCCGGCGGCGGCTGCGCCCCGCTCTGGGGCGGGGTCACCGGCCTCGGCGACGACCACGTCGCCTCCCAGATCGGCGCCCTGCGCGCGGCGGGCGGCGACGTCCGGGTCTCCTTCGGCGGCGCCTCCGGCTCCGAACTGGCGCTGAACTGCGCCTCGGCCGCCGACCTGGCCACGGCCTACGGCAAGGTCGTCGACACGTACAAGCTGACCAAGGTCGACTTCGACATCGAGGGCGGGGCGCTGCCCGACACCGCGGCCAACTCCCGCCGCTCCCAGGCCATCGCCCAGCTCCAGAAGTCCCACCCCGGCCTGGACGTCTCCTTCACCCTGCCGGTGATGCCCGAGGGCCTGACCCAGCCCGGCGTGGACCTGATCGCCGACGCGAAGAAGAACGGCGTGGACGTCGGGGCCGTCAACGTCATGGCGATGGACTACGGCGCCTCGTACAGCGGCGACATGGGCACGTACGCGATCCAGGCGGCGACGGCCACCCAGGCCCAGATCAAGGGCGTGCTGGGCCTCTCCGACGCGGACGCGTGGAAGACCGTCGCCGTCACCCCGATGATCGGCGTGAACGACGTCGCCACGGAGATCTTCACGGTGGAGGACGCCACCCAGCTGGTCGCCTTCGCCCAGCAGAAGGGCCTCGCCTGGCTCGCGATGTGGTCGGGCACGCGGGACAAGGAGTGCGCGGGCGGCCCCAAGCCGTCGGCGGACGCCTCGTGCAGCTCGATCGCGCAGGCGCCGCTCGCCTTCACGAAGGCGTTCGGCGCCTACAAGTAGCCCCCCCGCGCCACTCCTCCAAGCCACCTCCCCCCGCGCATCCCGGCCGGCCCCCACGACCCCCCACGCCCGGCCGGGGTGCGCCCCCTCTCGTCGGACCGTTCCGAGGCGCTACGCCCGCGCCCGGTTCACCGCCGACAGCACCGCCGCCACCGCTGCCCCGAGGCCGGACGCGTCCTGGCCCGCACCCCAGCACACCGTCCCGCCGACCCGGCACTGCGCGTACGCGGTCACCGTCTCCCCGGCCGCCCCGTGCTCCGCGAAGTCGAGGACGGCCACCTCCACCCCGGCCGCCGCCAGCGCGTGCGTGAACGCCGGCACCGCGCCGCCGCCCGTGCCCTCGTAGTCGCCCTCGCGCCCGTCCACCCGCAGCGTGCAGACGAAACGGTGCTCACCGGCCGGGCCGCGGTCCGTCGACCAGGAGGTCAGGGCGACCGAGCCGTCCCGCCCGGGCGCCAGGTACGTCGCGTCGAACAGGTCCCACAGGTCCTTCGGCGTGGCCTCCAGGCCGCTGTCGTCCGTCGCGTCCTGCACCGTGCGGGAGAAGTCCGCCCGCATCCCCGCCGGCAGGTCCACCCCGTGGCCGCTCCGCAGCAGGTGGGCGATCCCGCCCTTGCCGGACTGGCTGTTGACCCGGATGACCGCCTCGTACGTACGTCCCACGTCCGCCGGGTCGATCGGCAGGTACGGCACCGACCACAGCGGGGAGCCGCTGCTCGCCCGGTGCGCGAACCCCTTGCTGATCGCGTCCTGGTGGGTGCCCGAGAACGCGGTGTACACCAGGTCGCCGCCGTACGGGTGGCGCGGCGGCACCGGCAGCCGGTTGCAGTGCTCGACCGTGCGGCGGATCTCGTCGATGTCCGAGAAGTCGATCATCGGGTCGACGCCCTGGGCGTGCAGATTGAGGGCCAGGGTGACCAGGTCGACGTTGCCCGTGCGCTCCCCGTTGCCGAACAGGCAGCCCTCCACCCGCTGCGCCCCCGCCAGCACGGCGAGCTCCGCGCAGGCCACGCCCGTCCCGCGGTCGTTGTGCGGGTGGACGGACAGAATCACGGCATCACGCCGGCCCAGGTGGCGGTGCATGTACTCGATCTGGTCCGCGTACACGTTGGGTGTCGCGATCTCCACCGTGGCCGGGAGGTTGTGGATGACCGGCCGGTCCGGCGAGGCGTCCCACAGCTCGGTGAGGCTGTCGCAGATCTCCAGCACGTAGTCCGGTTCGGTCAGGACGAAGACCTCGGGCGAGAACTCGAACCGGATGTCCGCCCCGGGCCTGGCCCGCGCCAGCCGGTCCATCTGCCGCGCGGCGTCCAGGACCACGCCGTGCACCTCGGCCCGGCTGCGGCCGAGGACGACGTCCCGCCAGACGGGCGCGGTCGGGATGTAGAGGTGGACGACCACCCGGTCCATCCCCGCGACGGACTCGAAGGTCCGCTCGATCAGTTCGGGCATGGCCGGGGTGAAGACGACCACGGTCACGTCGTCGGGCATGGCCCCGCTCTTGGCCAGATGCCGTACGAAGCCGAAGTCGGTGCGGCTCGCGGACGGGTAGCCGATCTCGATCTCCTTGTAGCCCATCGCGACGAGCAGATCGAACATCCGGCGCTTGCGCGCGCTGTCCATCGGCTCGGCCAGGGCCTGGTTGCCGTCGCGCAGGTCGACGGGGACCCAGAGCGGGGCCCGTTCGACACGGGCCTCGGGCCAGCTCCGCCCGCCGGTCGGCGGGATGTCGACCCGGTCGAACGCCGGACGGTAGCGGTGCGACGGCATCGAGCTGGAGCGTTGGGGATTCCAGCGGGGCGCGGCCTCGGGCACGGGCCCGCGGGGCGTGCAGATCGTGGGGAAGCCGTGCATCGGTGACAGGACGTCGGAGCTGAACTCGGACATGAACGCGGTCTCTTCTCGCATCGCCGGATGCGACCGGCACAGCACGGCACCCCGCGGCGGGGTGCCGATCGCTTCAGGCCCCGCCGCGGCAGCCGAGAAGAAGGAGACCGCGGTACGTCATGATCGGTACAGTAGCCAGAAACCAAGTCCTCAGACAACCTGATAGGTGAAGCCCGTGTCCTCGCTCGGCCCGCTCCGCCCCAGCCCTCTGGTCGAACAGGCCACGAGCCGTCTGCGCACGCAGATCACGGAGGGGCACTGGCCGGTCGGCACGAAGATCCCCGGGGAGACCACGCTCGCCAAGACGCTGGGCGTGGGCCGCTCCACCGTCCGCGAGGCGGTCCGTACGCTCGCCACGCTCGGCCTGCTCCAGTCCCGCCAGGGCGCCGGCGTCTTCGTCATCGCCGACCACCAGGCGGAGGACTGGCCGGTCCGGCTGCGCCGGGCCGCGGTCGCCGACGTCTACGAGGTCCGCATGCTGATCGAGGTCCAGGCCGCCCGCCTCGCCGCCCGGCGCCGCACCGACGAGGACCTGATCGCCCTGGAGGCGGCGTTCGAGGCCCGCCGGGCGGCGGGCGACGGGCCGGACGACGCCCGTTTCGTGGACGCCGACATCGCCCTGCACCGGACGGTCGTGGCGGCCGCCCGCAACCCCGTACTGACCGACCTCTTCGCGGAGTTCGCCCCCGCGCTCCGGCAGGCCCTGATCGACCTGGTGGAACTGCTCGGGCTGCGCCGCGACGACCCCCATCACGGCGAGGCGCGGCACCGGGCGCTGGTCACCGCTGTCGTGGCGGGTGACGAGGAGTCGGCGGGCCGTGCCGCCCAGGCGGAGTTGGAGCACACGCTGGACCGCCTGCGCGCCGCCTGACCGGGGCCGGGGAAGCCGGGCCGGCCCGGGCGCCCGCGCGGTCAGGGCTGTCCATGTGGTCCGCATCGTCCGGCTTTTCGGCCTTTGGCCCGGGCCTCGTTCCGGTCATGTGACGGGCCGCCGTTTCGGCCACCGTCCGGCGCTCGGGTTCGGGGAAAGAACGCGGGGGTGCCCCTGGGCGCCCCCTGGGTGCGACATCCCGTTCACCTTCCGGCGGGCGCGGCCGCCGGAATCGGGGGTGCCGGGGAGTGTTTCGGGGCGTCGGCGGAATCTCGGCCCGATCGGGCGGACTTCCTCGCGCCGCCCACAAGATCGACTGTCAACAGGGCCGTCACCTGCGGGAATTCAGCAACCGTCCGAACCGCTCGGCATACTTCCCCGCTTTGGCAAGCCTTCGGCCGGACACGGTCTCGTGACTTGCAGGACACGCTCGCGCAACGGAAGCGTCTTCAACTCTTGACACCCACCCCCCTCAGGCAGCAACCTTCCGACATCGACGCATGGGAGCGCTCCCACATCGCAAGAGGATTTCTCGCGCGAACGGCACTGCCCGTGTCCTCCCCCCTGAACCATCCGGCACCCGCACTCACCAGCGCGTATGCCACGCAGTGAGCCAGTCCCACCCTGGAACAAGGAGTAGTGGAATGCGTATCACCCGCACCGTCGCCGGTCGCAGCCGCAGAGTCGCGGTTCTGACCACCACGGGCCTGACGGCAGCCGCCCTGCTGCTGACCGGTTGTGGCAGCGACTCGGACGACTCGGACAGTTCCGGCGGCGAAGCGAACGGGAAGATCACGCTGACCGTCGCCGACTTCGGACAGTTCGGCTACAAGGAAGCCGGCCTGTTCGCGAAGTACCACGAGCTGCACCCGAACATCACGGTGAAGGAAGACACCACCGCCGATGAGAAGGTCTACTACCCCAAGCTGCTCCAGCAGCTGAACTCGGGCAGCGGTCTGGCCGACGTCCAGGGCCTCGAGGTCGGGCGCATCAAGGAGCTCGTCGACACCAAGGCGGACCAGTTCGCCGACCTGAGCAAGGTCATCGACGCCAGCCAGTGGGTGTCCTGGAAGGAGAAGCAGGCCACCACGAAGGACGGAAAGGTGATCGGCGCGGGGACCGACATCGGCCCGATGTCGCTCTGCTACAACACCGAGCTCTTCAAGAAGGCCGGCCTGCCGACCGACCGCAAGGAAGTCGCCGCGAAGATCGCCGGGGGCTGGGAGGACTACCTCAAGCTCGGTGAGGAGTACAAGAAGAAGGCGCCCGCGGGCACGTACTTCATGGACTCCGCCAGCGCCATGTACAACGCCGTCGTCAGCTCGAACGCGAAGCAGTACTACGACGAGAGCGGCAAGGCGATCTACAAGGACAGCCCCAGCGTCAAGACGGGCTGGAACCTGGCGGCCGAGGCCGCGGACAAGAAGCTGACCCAGGGTCTCGCCCAGTTCAGCGACCCGTGGAAGGCCGCGCTGCGCAAGAGCACCATGGCGACCGTGGTCTGCCCCGCCTGGATGGCCGGTCAGATCTCCGTCTCCGCCGGTGACGCCAACAAGGGCAAGTGGGACATCACCACCGCCCCGGGTGCGACCGCCGCCAACTGGGGTGGCTCCTTCCTCGGCGTCCCGAAGGCCGGCAAGCACGTCAAGGAGGCCGGCGAGCTCGTCAAGTGGCTGACCGCCCCCGAGCAGCAGGCCGCCGTCTTCAAGGCGATCGGCAGCTTCCCCTCCAACAAGGGCGCGTACGACCTGGCCGACGTGAAGACCGCCAAGCTCCCGTACTTCAACGACGCGCCGATCGGTGAGCTGTACGCCGACGAGGCCAAGTCCATCCCCGAGACGATCCTCGGCCCGAAGGACGCGGCCATCAAGGACACCATCTCCACCCAGATCAACAACATGGAGCAGCGCGGCACCAAGCCTGACAAGGCCTGGGACGCGGCGACCGAGGCGATCGACAAGGTGATCGGCTGACGCTCGCAGCAGCGGGCGGCCCCCGGGCCGCCCGCGCCTGCGTGTCCCCACCCCATGGGGCGCCGGGTCCGGGGAGCGGCCGGCCTCGCGGAGGGCTTGCACGGGGCGACCGGGTACCTCCCGGCCGCCCCGTGGAAGCCCACCGCACGCGCTTGTCGCCACCGCCCCGGCCCATCCGGCCCGGCCCCGTACCCGGGTAACCAAGCAATCCAGGGAAGGACTCCCGCCCGTGGCCACCTCGACTCCCACCCGGGACGCACACACCCCGCCACCCGGCGGCTCCCAGCAGAAACCGGCGAACATCCGCCGGCAGACGTGGCGGAGCCGGCTCTGGCGGTTCGACGACAAGGCGTCGCCGTACGCCTACATAGCCCCGTTCTTCCTCGTCTTCGGCGCCTTCGGGCTGTATCCGCTGATCTACACCGGCTGGATCGCCCTGCACCGGGTCGAGATGACCGGCCTCGACCAGATGGAATGGGTCGGCTGGGAGAACTTCGACAAGATCCTGCACGACTCGGAGTTCTGGACGGCCGTCACCAACACCTTCCTGATCGGTGTCATGTCGACGGTCCCGCAGCTGCTCGTCGCGCTCGGCCTGGCCCACCTGCTGAACTACAAGCTCCGCGCCAGCACCTTCTGGCGGACGGTGATCCTCACCCCGTACGCCACCTCGGTGGCCTCCGCGGCCCTCGTCTTCGCCCTGGTCTTCCGGGCCGACGGCGGTCTGCTGAACTGGGCGCTGGACTTCATCGGCCTCGGTGACACCAACTGGGCCAACGGGCACTGGACGTCCAAGATCGCCATCTCGGTCATCGTGATCTGGCGCTGGACCGGCTACAACACCCTGATCTACCTCGCCGCGATGCAGGCCGTTCCGTCGGACCTGTACGAGGCCGCCTCGCTCGACGGCGCCTCGCGCTGGCAGCAGTTCCTCAAGGTGACCATCCCCTCGCTGCGGCCCACGATCCTGTTCACGATCGTCATCTCGACCATCGGTTCCATGCAGCTGTTCGGCGAGCCCCTGCTGCTGGAGGGCGGCACCCTCGGCGCGACCGGCGGCAACGAGAACCAGTACGAGACCCTCAGCATCTACCTCTACAACTACGGCTGGAACCTGGGGCACCTCGGTCCGGCCGCCGCAGTGGCCTGGGCGATGCTCGCCCTCCTGCTGCTCATCGCCGCGGTCAACTGGCTCATCGGCCGCTTCGTACGCAAATCCGCGGTCTGACCGGGAGCGATATCCATGACCATCACCAGCCCCACCAAAGTCCCGGGGTCCGTCCTCCCGGCGCACACCGCGCACCGCGCGCCGAAGCGCCCGAGCCGCTTCAAGCCCGGCGCCGGCCAGCAGTTGAAGGGCGGTCCGTTCGCCTACATCGCGCTGACCGTCGTCGGCATCGGCTCGCTGCTGCCGCTGTACTGGACCCTGGTGGCCGCGTCCCACACCCAGGACGAAGTACTGGCCTCCACCCCGCCGTTCCTGCCCGGCGGACGGCTGTTCCACAACCTCGAAGCCGCCTGGGACCAGGCCCACCTGGGCAAGGCGATCCTCAACAGCTTCATCGTCTCCAGCTGCATCACGGTCGCGACGCTCTTCTTCTGCACCCTGGCCGGCTACGCCTTCGCCAAGATGCGCTTCCGCGGCCGCGGCGCGCTGATGACCGGCGTGATCGCGACCCTGACCATCCCGCCGCAGCTCAGCGTCGTCCCGCTGTTCATGATGATGGCCGACCTCGGCTGGGGCGGAAACCTGGAGTCGGTGATCTTCCCGACCCTGGTCAGCGCGTTCGGCGTGTTCTTCATGCGGCAGTACCTGATCGAGGCGCTGCCCTACGAGTTGATCGAAGCCGCCAAGATCGACGGTGCGAACAACTTCCGCATCGTGCTGAGCGTCGTGCTCCCGGTGGCGCGCCCCGCGATGATGGTGCTCGGCATGCTCACCTTCGTCCAGGCGTGGAACGACTTCTTCTGGCCCTACCTCGCGCTGAACCAGCAGAACCCCACCCTCCAGGTGGCCCTCGGCCAGCTGAAGGCCTCCTACACCCCCGACGAGAGCATCGTGATGGCCGGCGCGCTGATCAGCACGCTGCCGCTGCTCGCGGTGTTCGTGGTCTTCGGCAAGCAGATCGTCGGCGGGATCATGTCCGGTGCCGTCAAGGGCTGACGACTCGTCGGCCACTTCCCCCCGGAGTTCCCGTACGGCCCGTGCCTGACCACGGGCCGTACGGGCTCCGGAGTTCCCCTTCCCGCCCCTGTCCGTTCACCCTTGGGAGCGCTCCCGCATGACTGCCGTACGACCCGACATCGCCCCGAAGCAGGCCCCCGAGGCAACGAAGTTCCCGACGGGCTTCGTCTGGGGGGCGGCGACCGCCGCCTACCAGGTCGAGGGCGCCGCCGCCGAGGACGGCCGCACCCCCTCCATCTGGGACACCTTCAGCCGTACGCCGGGCAAGGTCCGCAACGGCGACACCGGTGACATCGCCGCCGACCACTACCACCTCTACCGCGACGACGTCGCGCTGATGAAGCAGCTGGGGCTGAAGGCGTACCGCTTCTCCATCTCCTGGTCCCGGGTGCAGCCCACCGGCCGCGGCCCCGCCGTCGAACGCGGCCTGGACTTCTACCGCAAGCTCGTCGACGAGCTGCTCGAAGCCGGCATCGCCCCCGTCGCCACCCTGTACCACTGGGACCTGCCCCAGGAGCTGGAGGACGCCGGCGGCTGGCCCCAGCGGGTCACCACCGACCGGTTCGCCGACTACGCCGCGATCATGGCCGGCGCGCTCGGCGACCGGGTCGCGACCTGGACCACCTTCAACGAGCCGTGGTGCTCGGCCTTCCTCGGATACGGCTCCGGTGTGCACGCGCCCGGCCGCACCGAGCCCGCCTCCGCCCTGCGGGCGGCCCATCACCTCAACCTCGCCCATGGCCGGGCGATCGAGGTCCTGCGCGATCAACTCCCCGCTGGAGCGCAGACCTCGGTCACCCTCAACCTCCACCAGGTCCGCCCGCTGACCGCGAGCGCGGCCGACGCGGACGCCGCCCGCCGGATCGAGGCGGTCGGCAACCGGATCTTCACCGGTCCGATGCTGCGCGGCGAGTACCCCGAGGACCTGCTCGCCGACACCGCGCACCTGGTGGACTGGTCGAAGCTCGTCCAGGACGGCGACCTGGCCGCCATCTCCCGTCCGGTCGACATCCTGGGCATCAACTACTACACGCCGACGCTGGTCTCCACCCCCGAGAAGGGCGTGGCGGGCAGTGGCAACGATGTCCACGGCTCCAGCGCGTTCTCCCCGTGGCCCGGCTCCGAGCACGTCGCGTTCCACCTCGCCGAGGGGAAGGAACGCACCGCCATGGACTGGCCGATCGACCCGAACGGCCTCTACAACCTGCTCATGGACGTCACCCGCGACCACCCCGGACTGCCGCTGATGGTCACGGAGAACGGCGCCGCCTTCGACGACTACGTCTCGCCCGAGGGCCGGGTGGAGGACCCCGAGCGGATCGCCTACCTGCACGGTCATCTCGCCGCCGTGCAGCGGGCGGTGGCCGACGGCGCGGACGTCCGCGGCTACTTCCTGTGGTCGCTGATGGACAACTTCGAGTGGGCGTACGGCTATTCGAAGCGCTTCGGCACGGTGTACGTCGACTACGCCTCCCAGCGCCGCATTCCCAAGGCGAGCGCCCACTGGTACTCGGACGTGATCCGCCGTCACGCCCTGCCGGAGGCAGGCCTTTCCTGACCGTTCCACCTCCCGGCGGACCCCGCCGGTCGTGCGGCCGCACCACCCCTGAGACCCGGCCCCGTGCCGGGTCTCAGTCGTGTGCCCGGCCGTACGGCGGCCCCGGCCCGGGGCCCCACGTGGGCCGCTTGACCACGCGCGTAGAGTGGGAGCGCTCCCACGGCGCGGGCCCGGGAGTGCCCGACCGGTCCCGTTGAGTGTCAAGGGATCCCACACCAGGACTTGGTTTGGTTATCCGACTGTGAGAAATTGACCGCGAACGGGAGGCAGCCATGACGGCAGCGCGAGTACGGAGCGGGGGCCGGCCCACGCTCGAAGAGGTCGCGGCACGGGCGGGGGTGGGGCGCGGCACCGCCTCGCGTGTCATCAACGGCTCCCCGCGGGTCAGCGCGCACACCCGGGAGGCGGTGGAGGCGGCCGTCGCCGAACTCGGGTACGTGCCCAACCGGGCGGCCCGGGCCCTGGCCGGGAACCGGACGGACGCCATCGCGCTCGTCGTCCCGGAGTCGGAGAGCCGCTTCTTCGCGGAGCCCTACTTCTCCGACATCGTCCGCGGGGTGGGCGCCGCCCTCGCCGACACCGAGATGCAGCTGCTGCTCACCCTCGTCGGCAGCGACCGGGAACGCCGAAGACTGGCCCAGTACCTCACCGCGCACCGCGTGGACGGTGTCCTGCTGGTCTCCGTGCACGCCGACGACCCACTGCCCGATCTGCTCGAACAGCTCGGCATGCCCGCCGTGATGAACGGCCGCAGGTCCGCCAGCGAGCCGCTGCCCTCGGTCGACTCGGACAACTTCGAGGGCGCCCGCGGCGCCGTCGAGCACCTGGTCTCGCGGGGCCGCCGCTCCATCGCGACCATCACCGGCCGCCTCGACGTCTACGCCTCGCAGCGACGCCTCGACGGTTACCGCAGGGCCCTCGCCGACGCGGGCCACGAACCCGACGAGCGGCTGATCGCCCCCGCCGACTTCTCAGAGGAGGGCGGCGTCCGGGCCATGCGCGAACTGCTCGCCCGCCGCCCGGACGTGGACGCGGTCTTCGCCGCCTCCGACCTGATGGCCGCGGGCGCCCGCCAGGTGCTGCGCGAGGCCGGCCGGCGCATCCCGGACGACGTGGCCCTCATCGGCTTCGACGACTCGGCCGTGGCCCGTCACATGGACCCCGCGCTGACGAGCGTGCGCCAGCCGATCGAGGAGATGGGCCGCACGATGACCCGGGTGCTCCTCGACCAGATCGCGGGCGAGAACACCGACCGCCCGCAGATCGTGCTGCCGACCGAACTGGTGGTCCGCGACTCGTCGTGAGCCCCGCCGGGCCCGCAGGGGCCGCCCCGGGCCCGGCAGTTCCCGCGCGGTGGCGGGGGTGTCCGCGGGTTGAGTGACCGAGCGACCATCGCTGAGTACGCGTACTCAGTGTCCGGCGACGACCTGAGGCGATAGTTGAGGCAGTAACCAACGACTGGAGCCAGGAGACACTCATGCGCGTCGCCCGCAGGACCAGCCCCTCTGCCACGATCCGCCCCGCCCGCCTCGTCGCGGCCGCTCTCGCGAGCGCGGCCGCGGTCGTGGCACTCACCGGATGTTCCGGGTACGTGGAGGACATCTGCAGCGGCGGTGAGTACCCGGTGTCGGCCGTGGGCAGCACGGGTTCCGCGTGCGTCAAGAACGACGAGGAGCCCCCGAAGGGGTACACGCGATACCCGGAGGGCAAGGTGCCGCAGCACGTCGACGACAAGTGGGACGTGTACTGGCGCACCCACATGCTCGACAAGGACGGCAACATCGTCGACGCCCCCGAGGCCGGCTGAGCGGCCCCTCCACGGTGTGGCATGTCCCACCGAGGCCGCGTTCACCGGCGAGCTCCCGCCGAAAGCAGTGGGTAAGCCCAGCTCAGTGGTCCGCGCGCCCCCTTCCCTTCCGGCCCCCCACGACGTACCCGGGGTTGCTGTCAGGGGGAGGTCGAACGACCCCTTGCGCGTGCGCGTGACGTCCGCGAGCGCGCCGAGCGGGAGGTGGTCGTGGGGCACGTGGGTGTGCGTCCGCCCGGAGCGTTCTCCCGGGCTGTGGCGGACCTCCGGCGGCCGGTGCGGCCGGCCGGTGCGGGCGCGACCCCGGGCGTCGCCGACGGGCCTGTCCACGGCACTGACGGGCTGTCCGCCGCCGAGGTCGTCGAACAGTGCTCCCCGTCCTGGGGACGGGCACCGGAAACAGATCAGCCCCCGACCCGTTGTCCCGGGTCGGGGGCTGAATCACTGAGGGTGAGTAACGGGACTCGAACCCGCGACATCCTGGACCACAACCAGGTGCTCTACCATCTGAGCTATACCCACCATGTCCGGGCGTTTCCGACCGGCCGAGAAAAAGTGTACAGGGTCCGGGAGGGTGCTCGCGCCCCCGTTGTTCAGCCGCCGGTCCCGGCCCCCGGAAGGACCGTGACCAGCGGCTTTCGCAAGGCCCTAGGCCGAGGGCCGCGACAGGCGCGCGGCGATCGACTTGGCGCGCTCGGAGTCCGGCCCCGGCTGCGGGACGAACACCGCCTCGCGGTAGTACCGCAGCTCCGTGATCGAGTCGCGGATGTCGGCGAGCGCCCGGTGGTTGCCGTTCTTGTCCGGGCTGTTGAAGTACGCCCTCGGGAACCAGCGGCGGGCCAGCTCCTTCACCGAGGAGACATCGACGATCCGGTAGTGGAGGTAGCCCTCCAGCGACGGCATGTCCCGGGACAGGAAGCCGCGGTCCGTACCGACCGAGTTTCCGCAGAGCGGGGCCTTGCCGGGCTCCTTCACGTGCTCGCGGACGTAGGCCAGCACCTTCTCCTCGGCGTCGGCCAGCGTGGTGCCCCCGGCCAGCTCGTCGAGGAGGCCCGAGGCGGTGTGCATCTGCCGCACCACCTCGGGCATGGTCTCCAGCGCCGCGTCCGGCGGGCGGATCACGATGTCCACCCCTTCGCCGAGCACGTTCAACTCCGAGTCGGTGACCAGTGCGGCCACCTCGATGAGTGCGTCTTCCGTCAACGAGAGCCCGGTCATCTCGCAGTCGATCCACACCATGCGGTCGTTCATACGCCCCACCCTACGGGGCGCTCCGCTGTCCCGGCAGGGCCGGGCGGCCCGCGGCGTACACCTCGGGTCCCGGCCTCCCGTGCTCCGCTCGGGCCGCCTCCCCGGCGGCCGCGGACGGCCCCGCGGGGCCCGCGGAACCGGCCGGAGCCGGCACCGGGGTGCGACGGCTCGCCGACGCGCCCTGGGCGGGCACCACCGGCTCGCTCGCCGTGACGGCCTGCTCAGGCCCGCCCCCCTGCGGACGGCGGGCCCGGTAGGCGGCCCGGTACGCGGCGGGGGAGGAGCCCAGCTGGCGCCGGAAGTGCCCGCGCAGCGCGACCGGCGAGCGGAAGCCGCAGCGGCCCGCGACCTCGTCGACCGAGTAGTCGGACGTCTCCAGCAGCCGCTGCGCCTGCAGCACCCGCTGGGTGATCAGCCACTGGAGCGGGGCGCTGCCGGTGAGCGAGCGGAACCTGCGGTCGAAGGTCCGCCTGCTCATGTAGGCGCGCGCGGCCAGCGTCTCCACGTCGAACTGCTCGTGCAGATGCTCCAGCGCCCAGGCCACGACCTCGGCGAGCGGGTCCGAGCCGATCTCTTCAGGTAAAGACCTGTCGAGGTAGCGCTCCTGACCGCCACTGCGCCGCGGCGGCACGACGAGCCGGCGGGCGAGTGCCCCGGCGGCCTCCGTGCCGTGGTCCGAGCGGACTATGTGCAGACAGAGGTCGATCCCGGCCGCCGTCCCGGCGGAGGTGAGCACGTCGCCGTCGTCGACGAAGAGCTCGCGCGGATCGACGTGCACCGACGGGTAGCGCTTGGCCAGCGTCGGCGCGTACATCCAGTGGGTGGTGGCCGGGCGGCCGTCCAGCAGCCCGGCGGCGGCGAGCACGAAGGCCCCCGTGCACAGCCCCACGATGCGCGCGCCCTCCTCGTGGGCGCGGCGCAGCGCGTCGAGCGCCTCCACGGGTGGCGGTGAGGTGATCGACCGCCAGGCGGGCACCACGACGGTGCCGGCCCTGCTGATCGCCTCCAGCCCGTAGGGCGCGGTCAGTTCGAGTCCCCCCGTGGTGCGCAGCGGTCCCTCTTCGCCGCTGCACACGAGCAACCGGTAACGCGGAACTCCCGCGTCCTGGCGGTCGATCCCGAACACCGAGAGCGGAATGGAGCTCTCGAAGATGGGGCCACCGCTGAACAGCAGCACGGCGACGACCTCACGGCGTCGGCGGCCGCTCAGCTTCCGTACAGCCTCCGTTGCGGTGGCGGAGTCCTGGCTCATGACGCTAAGCCCCCCTCGGTGTTCGCGTCTTCCTGGTCCTTACGGGCCTGTCGCACCTGCACATGTCCCCTCGGTCGTGCACGAGTCCCCAGCCTTCGACACCCAAGATCGAATCTACTGCGTCCCGTGGTGCCGTCGTGACAAGTTCACCAACCGGCTTTATGTCGACAAGGCAACCTGGCGGGAAGCATTCGATCACGAAGCGTTTCACTCGTGAGTCGTGCAGGGAAGTGCGCCTGGCGTTCATGGCCCGTCCCCATGGGGTGGAAGCGTACCGCGCGGTCTCTTCCTGCCTGCTGGCAAGGGGGTTGATCGGCCAATTCGACAAGGATTCGACTCAGTCTTGAAGTTGGCTGAAAACATACGGTCGCGTGTGCGGTAATCAGCCGTTCTACCGGCGCACGACCCGAGCGGTGCGCGCACTCCTGTGCGCCCCCTGGGTCGAGGGAGCGGCGCCCGGCAGGCCACTGTGACGGCGGCGAGGACGAGCGTGACGGCCCGGTGCCGCCGGGGGAAGGGGCCGTGGGCGGGGGAGCGCGACCGGTGCCGGCGAGCGGTCGGACACCGCCCGGCGGACCGCACCGGCCGCCGGCTGCCCGCGGGTGCCGGACGGGCGGGCGGAGCGGGTGCGGCACAGGGCGCTCCCCCGGCGGCCCGGGCGTCGTCCGGTCGGTACGGAACGGCCGGCCGGACCGGCGGCGGGCGTCGTGGAGGACGCCGCCCGACCCGACGGACCGGGCCCCGGCCGGTCACCGCTCGTGGCCGCGCGGCACCGCGACGTCGGTGTACACCGCACCCGGCATTGCCATACGGGGCGGTCTCGGGCATGCTCCGTGAAACGTCGCACGCGCTTTGCGCGGTCTGGGCAGTCGTGGAGTGACGCCGTACCCTTAGGGGTATGGGGTGGGGAAGATGTTTCCCGGACACCGCAACGCCGCCCGCTGACGCAGTTCCCCCACGTCGCTCTCCTCACGAGGACTCTCTTCGCCGAGACACCGATGGCCGGTCACGAAATCCCCGAACCCGCGGACCGCAAGCAGGTAGCCGACCCTCTGTCGGACCAGCAGGCGGCCGAAGACGCGCGCCACTCCTGCGATCCCGCCTTCCGGCACGGTGTCGTCGTCGGTTTCGACGGCTCGACCTCCAGTGAGCGGGCCCTCGCCTACGCCATCGGCATGGCCCGGCGGACGGGCTCCGGCCTGATCATCGTCCACGTCGCCAACCGGCTGCCGACCACGGTCTGGGCGGGCTGCGAGCCGCCCGTCTTCGTGGACGTCCCCGATCACCGCACCGAGGTCCTCGGCCTGGAGCTCGCGTGCGCGGACTACCTCTCCGAGGTGCCGTGGGTGCTCGTCGAGCGCGGCGGGGACATCTGCCACGAGCTGGAGGAGGTCGGCCGGGAGTACTCGGCCGACGCGATCGTCGTGGGTTCCACGCACGGGATCGTGGGCCGGATCTTCGGCTCGGTGGCGGGCCGGCTGGCCCGCCGGGCGCAGCGCCCGGTCGTCGTCATCCCGTAGCCGGTTCCCGGCTCCCGGTTCCGCCGTTCCCCCGTCGGCCCGGTGGCCGTCCGGTACCGACCAGTCGGTCGTTCCCTCTCCGCCAGGCGCCCGCGCACCCGTAACCGCCCTGCCCCGCGCGCCCGTGCGCCGGTTCCGGGCGTTCGCCGCGTCCGCCGGGGGCGGCCGGTCCGGTCCGGGTCGGCCCTCCGGCCGGTGGCGATCAGCTTCGGTCCTGCGGCCGGTCTCTTTCTGTCGGGATCGAGCGGGCGTGGCGTCAACTCGCCTACGGAAACAGCGGAAATGGCGAAGCTACCGGTCCGTAGATGTGGATTGTGCGTTTGTGAAGGGTACATAAAAGTCACGGGAAACAGCACGATCGCATGCGAAGGGAGCCCGCCGTGGACAACGACGTCTCTGCGGGAAACACCAGCACCTCCACCCTCGGCCATCTCGCCCTGGGACTCACGCTGTTGGCTTTCGGGATCGGTCATACCGGTGCCGTGGACGGGGTGACGGCGGCCGACGCCGTCTCACTGGCGCTGTATGTCGGCGGGATCGCCCTGTTCGTCGCCGGACTCCTGGAGTTCCGCGCGGGCAACGGCTTCACCGGCACCGCCTTCGCCGGACTGGGCGCCTTCTGGTTCACCTGGGGCACCGGCGCCGACGCCCGGGTCTCGGACCATGCGGCGGGGCTGTTCCTGCTGCTGTGGGCCCTGTTCGCGCTCACGCTGACGCTCGGGGCGTCCGGGCGCGGGCTGCTCGCCCAGGGGACGTACGGACTGCTGTTCGTGGGGCTCCTGCTGCTCGGCATCGGGCAGTTCGCGGACAGCGGCTCCCTGGGCAAGGCGGGCGGCTGGTTCGCCGCGGTGGCCGGTCTCGCCGCCTGGTACGGGGCGACCGCGGCGCTGGCCCACTGGCCGACGGAGGTGCCGAGGCGTGCTGCCGGCCGGGGAGTGACGGCCACCGGCTGAGGCAGCGGCCGTGCGGGCCGCGCCGGCCGCGCACGAGGCCGGCCCGCACGCGAGCGGCCCGCCCCCACGGGAAGTGGGGGCGGGCCGCTCTCGGTTCTCGTGGGGCGCGCCTACTCGACGGTGACGGACTTCGCCAGGTTGCGCGGCTTGTCGATGTCCCGGCCCATGGCCAGCGCCGTGTGGTAGGCCAGCAGTTGCAGCGGGATGCCCATCAGGATCGGGTCCAGCTCGTTCTCGTTCTTCGGGACGAGGATCGTGTGGTCGGCCTTCTCCTGCTCGCGGTGGGCCACGGCGAGGATGCGGCCGCTGCGGGCCTTGATCTCCTCCAGGGCCGCGCGGTTCTTCTCCAGCAGGTCGTCGTCCGGGACGATCGCGACCGTGGGCAGCGCCGGCTCGATGAGCGCCAGCGGGCCGTGCTTCAGCTCCGAGGCGGGATAGGCCTCGGCGTGGATGTACGAGATCTCCTTGAGCTTCAGGGAGGCCTCCAGCGCCACGGGGTAGCCCCGCACACGGCCGATGAACATCATCGACTGCGCACCCGCGTACTCCTCGGCCAGCTTCTTGATCTCGTCCTCCGACTCGAGGATCTGACCGATCTGCTCGGGGAGCTTGCGCAGCCCCTCGATGATCCGCTTGCCGTCGGAGACCGACAGGTCGCGGATGCGGCCCAGGTGCAGGGCCAGCAGCGCGAAGGCGACCACGGTGTTGGTGAAGCACTTGGTGGAGACGACGCAGACCTCGGGGCCCGCGTGGACGTACATGCCGCCGTCGGCCTCACGGGCGATGGCCGAGCCGACGACGTTCACGACGCCGAGGACGCGGGCGCCCTTGCGCTTGAGCTCCTGGACGGCGGCCAGCACGTCGTAGGTCTCACCGGACTGCGAGACGGCGACGTACAGGGTGTCGGGGTCCACGACCGGGTTGCGGTAGCGGAACTCGGACGCGGGCTCGGCGTCCGCCGGGATGCGGGCCAGCTCCTCGATGAGGCCGGCGCCGATCATGCCCGCGTGGTACGAGGTGCCGCAGCCCAGGATCTTGATGCGACGGACCCCGCGGGCCTCGCGGGCGTCCAGGTTCAGGCCGCCCAGGTGCACGGTGGAGAAGCGGTCGTCGATGCGGCCGCGCAGCACGCGGTCCACGGCTTCGGCCTGCTCGGAGATCTCCTTGTGCATGTACGTGTCGTGGCCGCCCATGTCGTACGACTCGGCCTCCCACTCCACCGTGGTGGGCGTGGCCGTCGTGGTCGAGCCCTCCGTGGTGTACGTACGGAAGTCGTCGGCCTTGAGGGTGGCCATCTCGCCGTCGTCCAGGGTGACGATCTGGCGGGTGTGCGCGACCAGGGCGGCGACGTCCGAGGCGACGAACATCTCCTTCTCGCCGATGCCGAGCACGACCGGGGAGCCGTTGCGGGCGACGACGATGCGGTCGTTGAAGTCGGCGTGCATGACGGCGACGCCGTACGTGCCCTCGACGGACTTCAGCGCCTCGCGGACCTTCTCCTCCAGGGTGACGGCCTGGGAGCGGGCGATCAGGTGGACCAGCACCTCGGTGTCGGTCTCGGAGAGGAAGACGACGCCGTCGGCGACGAGCTTCGCGCGGAGCTCGGAGGCGTTGTCGATGATGCCGTTGTGGACGACGGCGACCTTGTTGTCGGCGTCCATGTGGGGGTGGGCGTTCTCGTCGCTCGGGGCGCCGTGGGTGGCCCAGCGGGTGTGGGCGATGCCCGTGGTGCCGGTGAAGCGCTTGGGGACGCGGGACTCCAGCTCGCGGACGCGGCCCTTGGCCTTGACCATCTTCAGCGCGGCGGGCTTGCCGGCCGCCGGCTTCCCGGTGATGACGATGCCCGCGGAGTCGTAACCCCGGTACTCCAGCCGCTGCAGACCCTCCAGCAGCAGCGGGGCCACATCACGCTTTCCGATATAACCGACGATTCCGCACATAGAGTCTCTGCCCCTCCATCGACGTACAGGTACAAGCAAGCAAGTGGGTGCCCGGCCGCGGGCCGCTCTCAGCCGTAGACGATGCGGCGCAGCTGGCGGAGCGAGAGCTCCGGCGGCGCGACCGCCCGGTGCGGCAGCTCGGCCGCGATCCGTTCGAAGATCTCCGTGTTGACCAGGCCGCCGGACTGCAGTTCGCGGTGGCGGCGGCGGACGAAGGCGTCGGTCGTCTCGTCGAAGTAGGCCAGCACGTCGAGGATCACCCGGGAGGCCTCACCGCGCGGGAGCGCGGTGCTGCGCACCAGGTGGTCAATGAGGTCGTCATGCGACGAGCGGCGTTCGAGCACCCGTCGATATTGCGGCGGAAGGAGCTTCAGCGCAACAATCCTGCCCGATATCGGGCAGGGATGCGGTCGAGTGGCGCTCATTTTTCCGTTCTGGGTGATTCTGGGACGCCTGCGCCGACGCGTCCGGCCCCCGGACGGCCGCGCGCCGGGAGCGACGGGCGCGACGGAAGGTATTCGGCCAGAGGCCGGGCGGTCGGCCACGTTCAGGCGCGGAGCATACGGGGAAGTGGTCTACACCTTGACCATCCGTGAGGCGCGCGGTACGCATGGTGACGGCCCGAATGGTCAGGCGACCCAGGTGTGAACCAGTAGAAAGGGACCCGGCTTGTGAGACTGCACACGACGCAGCGCAGTGCTCTTCCCCGTGCTCTACCCCGTCTTCTCGGCTCGCTGCTCCTCGTCGCGGCGGCCGGTGTCTCCACCGCCTGCGTGGCCCCCACGGCGACCGCCGCGGGCAGCCGCGCCGCCGCGGCCGCGCCCCGGCCGCTCGGCCAGGTCGTGCCCGCCCCCGCCTCCGTGAGGCCGGGCGGATCCCCGTACGCCATCACCGGCGCCACCAGGATCCGCGTCGACGGTTCGTCCGGCGAGGTCCGCAAGATCGGCGAGTACCTGGCGGGCGTGCTGCGCCCCTCCACCGGGTACGCCCTGCCGGTCACCGCACGGGCCGGCTCCGACGGCATCCGGCTCCGGCTCGGCTCCCACGACAGCACGCTGGGCGCCGAGGGCTACACCCTGACCTCCGGGCGTGGCTCCGTCACCATCACCGCCCGCAAGCCCGCAGGGCTCTTCCACGGCGTCCAGACGCTGCGTCAGCTCCTGCCGGCCCAGGTGGAGCGCGACAGCCGCCAGAAGGGGCCGTGGAGGGTCGCGGGCGGCAGCATCACCGACAAGCCGCGCTACGCCTACCGGGGCGCGATGCTCGACGTCTCGCGGCACTTCTTCTCGGTCGACGAGGTCAAGCGCTACATCGACCAGATCGCGCTGTACAAGCTGAACACCTTCCACCTGCACCTCTCCGACGACCAGGGCTGGCGGATCGCCGTCGACTCCTGGCCGAACCTGGCCACGTACGGCGGCTCCACGGAGGTAGGCGGCGGGCCCGGCGGCTACTACACCAAGAGCCAGTACAAGGAGATCGTGCGGTACGCGGCCTCCCGCCACCTCGAGGTGGTGCCGGAGATCGACATGCCCGGCCACACGAACGCCGCCCTCGCCTCGTACGCGGAGCTGAACTGCGACGGCGTCGCGCCGCCGCTCTACACCGGGACCAAGGTCGGCTTCAGCTCGCTGTGCGCGTCCAAGGACGTCACGTACACGTTCATCGAGGACGTCATCCGTGAGGTGGCCGCGCTGACCCCCGGCAGGTACATCCACATCGGGGGTGACGAGGCGCACTCCACCAGCCACGAGGACTACGCCAAGATCATGGAGCGGGCGCAGGCCGTCGTCGGGAAGTACGGCAAGACCGTGATGGGCTGGCACCAGCTCACCGGGGCCACCCCGGTCGAGGGCGCCGTCGCCCAGTACTGGGGCTACGACAAGACGAGTGCCGCGGACCGGCAGCAGGTGGCGGACGCGGCGAAGAACGGCACGAAGCTCGTGCTGTCGCCGGCGGACCGCGTGTACCTCGACATGAAGTACACCGAGCAGACCGAACTGGGCCTGAAGTGGGCCGGTCTGGTCGAGGTGCAGCGCTCGTACGACTGGGACCCGGCGACCTACCTCGCCGACACCCCGGCGGACGCGGTGCTCGGCGTCGAGGCGCCGATCTGGGCGGAGACGCTGACCGACAGCCACGACATCGACGTGATGGCGTTCCCGCGGCTGCCCGGAGCGGCGGAGCTGGGCTGGTCCCCGGCCGAGACGCACGACTGGGACACGTACAAGCTGCGGCTCGCGGCGCTCGGTCCGCGCTTCACCGCGCTGGGGATCGACTACTACCGCTCGCCCCAGGTGCCGTGGCCGGCGGAGCCGGCTGCGGCCGGATGAGCTGAGCGGGTCCGTCCGGCGGCCGGGGCTCCCGGCCGCCGGACGGGCCCCCGCACTCCCGACGGGCCGATCAGTCGCCTGAACGGGGGGTCGTCTCCGCTTCCTCGCGGAGCTGTTCCTCACTCAGACCGCGCCGCCAGTACCCGACGAACGTCACCCGCCTGCGGTCGAAGCCCCGCTCCCGCACCAGGTGCCGGCGCAGCGCGCGCACCGTCGACGCCTCGCCCGCGATCCAGACGTACGGGGTTCCCCCGGGCAGTTCGGCCGCGCGCACGGCCTCCACGGTGTCCGGGGTGCCCGGCTCGTCCCGCACCAGCCAGCTGATCCGGGCGTCGGCCGCGGTGTCGACCGGCAGGCGGTCCCCGGCGTGCGGGACCTCCAGCCAGACCCGGGCGCGCAGCCGGGCCGGCAGCCACTCCAGGGCGGCCGTCGCGGCGGGCAGTGCCGTCTCGTCGGCCCAGATCAGCACCCAGTCGGTGTCTTTCGGCGGGCGGAAACGGACGGCCGTGTTGTCCTCGACGGCCGGCCCGAGCGCCTTGAGGACGTCACCGGGGGAGGCCGCGGCGGCCCAGCGGCAGGCCGGGCCGCCGTCCTCGTGGAGCGCGAAGTCGATGTCGACCTCGGTGGCCGGACCGCCACCGGTGCGACGCTGCGCACGGACCGTGTACGAACGCAGCACGGCCCGTACGTCCGGCGGAAGGGCCCGCCAGGGGGCGAACCAGTTGCCCTCGTTATCGACCGGAACGACTGGTTCCGGCTGTCCGGGGTGCGGCAGGAACAGCGACAGGCTCTGGTCACGGCCCCCGGAGGCGAATCCGTCGAGCCCCGGGCCGCCGAACGTGATGCGGATCATGGACGGACCCAGCCGCCTGGTGCGCAGGACGGTCAGGCCGAAGAGCCGGAAGGGCTCGACGGACGGCGGGGCGGCGGCCGGTCCCTCCCGGCCGACGTCCGGCGGGGCGGCGGTCGTCATGGTCAGGCGGTCTTCCTGGCGTCCTCGATGGCCTTCGCGAGGTCCTCCAGGATCGGTGCGCACTTGTCGTAGCTGTAGATCGGCTCGGTGGTGCGCGGGACGACCTGGCCGGCCTTGACGGCGGGCAGCTGCGTCCAGGTCGGCTTGGAGGTCAGGGCGTCGGGCTGCAGGGCGGAGGACCGGTTGTCCATCATGATGATGTCGGCCTCGTACTTGTCGACGTTCTCCCAGCTCAACTCCTCGAAGAAGCCCGCCGCGTTCACCTTCGGCTCGACGAACTTCACGCCGAGCTCCTGGAAGTACAGGGTGTCGGCGGACATCTTGGCGAGCGAGACGTAGAAGAGGTCCTGGCTGGCCGAGCCGACCATCACCTTGATGTCCGGCTTGGACTTCGCGGCGGCGCGCAGCCGGGCCGCGGCCTTCTCGAAGCGGGCCTTGGCGGCGGTGACCTTCGCGTCCTTGACGTCGGCGCCGAGGGAGGCGGCGAGGTCCTCGTGGCGCTGGATCGCCTTGGGAATGGTGGTCTCGGCGGCCCAGAGGGCGACGCTCGGGGCGAGCTTGAGGATCTTGTCCTTGGACGCGTCCGGCACGTACCAGAGGGCGTCCTTCTCCCACATGGCGGTGACCAGCAGCTCCGGGCCGAGCGCCGCGTACTTCTCGACGTTGAACTCGCCCCAGACGTTGCCCAGGATCTCGACCTTGCTGATGTCCAGATCGCCGGCCTGCACGTCGGCCTTGCCGTCCTTGGTCTTCGTCGGGCCGAAGACGGCCTTGACCTCGATGCCGTAGTCGTGGAGCGCGGCGGCGACACCGGTGAAGGCGACGATGTTCTTCGGGACGGACGTGGCCTGCGCGGTCTGCCCGCGGTCGTCCTCGAAGCTCCACGGCCCGGCGTCGGCGCTCTTGGAACCGGTGGAACCGGAGTCCTTCGAGTCGCTGTCACCGCAGGCCGCGAGCACGGCGCCGAGACCAACGGCGCCGCCCATGGCCAGCAGGCCGCGGCGGGTGGGACGGGACACTCGGGCAGTGCGCATGACGGAGTCCGCTTTCGTACGAGCCGGAGACCGGCCGGTGACAGGTTCGAGCGAAGGTTAGCCTAACCTCACGAACTGTGGAGCCCGCTGACGCCCCCGGCTCCGCTCACCGGACGATGACGCCGCCGTCCACGTCCCTGGCCCGCACGGCCGCCGCCGTCGGGATCATCGAGGAAGTGGTCCTCGCCGCCGTGGCCGCGTACGCAGGTGCGCACCGGAGGACTCATGCGCCGAACATCGCCCGGCAGCCGTCGAGTCCCTCGACCGTGACGTCCACCGAGCGGTGCTCCTCCCACCGCGCGCGCTCCAGGCGCAGCCGCTGGAGCGTGACGCGGCCGCCCCTCAGCGGGGCGACCGTCAGCCCGTCCGGGAGGTAGCCGAGCCGCCGCGAGACGCCCAGTGAGCGCGAGTTGTCCGTCATCGCGGACGACACGGCCGTTCCCGCGCCGAGGCCGGCGAAGGCCAGATGGAGGGCGGCGGCCCGCATCTCGGTGCCGATGCCCCGCCCCTGGTGCGCGAGCCCCAGCCAGGAACCGGTGCTCACCTCCCCGGTCACCGCGAAGTCCTTCGCCATGAGGTCCTGCCGGCCGACCACCCGGCCTCCGTACAGCACCACGAGGCTCAACGACCAGTTCCGCGACGACCAGTCGGCGACCGTGCTCAGCACATGCTGGAACACCGCCCGGCCGCGCCCGTCAGGCGGGCAGTCGGTCCAGGGGACGGTGAACGGCATGGCGTCCGGGGCGTGCACCCCGTCGGCGGCCACGGAGGCCAGTGCGTCCAGCAACTCCAGGTCCGGAAGGCGCAGTTCGAGTCGGGGTGTGCGGATGCGGAGCCCGTACAGGGGCCAGTGCCGTGGGTGCATGCGGAAACTCTGCCGGTCACGTGCGTCCGCCGTCGAACGAATTGGCGCGCCCTCAGACCTCCGTCGCCCAGACGTGCTCGTACCAGGCGGTGCCGCCGCTCGCCGGGTCGTGGCCCGGGTCCTGGAACCACTCGCTCCGGTCCACCTTGAAGTTCGCGCCCGGCATGAGCAGGACCTCCGCCTCGGAGCCCTGGTACTGGTGGAAGGGGTCGATGTCCCGGCCGTACTTCCCGGTGAGCGTCAGCTCCAGGAAGATCCGGTGCGTCTTCGTGCCGGAGACCCGCTGGCCGCGCATGAAATCCATGCCCACGGACTCCTCCCTGCTGGTGCTGTCGAAGGAACTCGTGAAGACGGAGCCGGGACGGTAGTTCAGCGCCGCCTGCTTGCCGAGCCGGTAGACCGATTCGTCCCCGCCGGCGTTCCAGTCGCCCCGGTAGACGGTGCCGGTGACGGGAGGCAGCCGGTTCAGCGCCTCCATCGTCATGTCGGCGTGCGCCTTCAGCTCCTCGAAGAGCACGGGAGCGAGGACCTCGATCTGCGCGTCGATGACGGCCATCGCCGCTGCCTTGGCCACCGGGTCGGCGCCCCGGGCGGCAGCGAGCTGCGGCCCGATCACCGGGTCCTCGTCGAGGGTGGGCACCGCCTCCTGGTGGTGGGTGTTCTGGGCGGCCCAGCTGAGCTGGCTCTTGATCTGCCGCAAGGAGACGGCCTCGGCGCCGGTCGTGGCGAGGCCGAGGGTGCCGTACGGCGCGTACCCCTCGGGCAACAGCCGGCTGCGCACCACCGAGTTGATCATCTGGTGCGCGCCGCCGGTGTACGCCATCAGCGCCGTCGCGTGGGCGGGCTTGAACTTCTCCGCGACCGCCCGGGTGGAGGCGCCGTTGTTGTCCGCCTTCCACTGAGCGATGCGCCCCGTGTTCGTGCTGTCGCCCGCCACGAAGTCGTTGTACTTGCCCGCCGCGTCGCCGGCCGCGGCCTGCCCGGGTTCCATGAAGCCGCTTTTCGCGGGGTCGGCCGTACGTGCCTTGTTGGCCTCGGCGAGGTACATCAGCTCGTGCGGGAACTGTCCGTCCTCGCAGACGTTCCTCCGCAGCTCCTCCTCCGTGAAGGGCGCGATGTTCTGGTACATCAGCGCCGCGCCCTTGCCCGCCCGGCTCGCGGACTCGCCCGGCCCCTTGACCCCGGCCGCCCAGGAACCGCGCAGGATCTCGTAGAGGGAGTGGTCCCAGGACGGCAGCATCCAGCCCATCACGGCCATCCGGTAGTCGAAGACGTCCACCCCGGGCACGTTGATCCACTGGAAGGTCTTGAGCATCCGCGTCGTCGTCCCGGACATGCCGGCGACGACCGGGATGCCGCGCGCCGCCTTCTCCTTCGGCCAGGACTCGTTCTGCTGGATCTCCCAGTAGGCGGTGCCCTCGTCCCAGGGCAGCTTGTCGTCCGGACCGGGTTTGCCGACGAACGCCAGCTCGCGCGCGCTGAGCGGGGCGCCGCGGTCCGCGTAGTCGCGGGGGGTCTTGCGGTTGGCTTCCTTGTCGGCCTCGCTGCGCGGCTTGCGCGGTCCCTGACTGGCGATCATCTCGTAGGTGTCGTCGGCGAAGGCCTCCGACTCCGACTGCCACAGCAGGTTGCCCAGTGCGTACGGGTCCTTCTCGTAGTTGTAGCCCTTGCCCACGAGGTTGGCCGCGGCCCACAGGGGCGGCCGGGACCAGCCGTTGAGGAACGCGGAGTGCTTCTTCAGCTCCTCCTGGTTCATGCCGAGGGTCGCCGCGAGCTCCGGCTTGGGCCCGATGATGCCGTTGAGGATGTCCTTGAGCGAGAGTTTCGCTCCCTTGTTGTAGTAGGCGGCGTTGTAGACGGCCGTCACCAGCTCACGGAGGTTGCCGTCCCGGGAGAAGAAGTCCTTGATCTGGTCGGTGGTCATCCCCTCGCCCACCTGCCCCGCGCTCGTCGGGTCGTTCTTGAAGAACGACTTGTTGGCGAGGGCCGTGTCCTTGCGCTCCGAGCGGGCGTAGGCGATGAGCAACTGCTTGAGCCGGTCCACGGTCTTGCGCGCCGCGGCGAGCGCCCTCGGATGCGTGAACGAGTACGCGCCCAGCCGCTTCTCGAACCCCTCGGCCGCCTCCTCCCAGCCCGTCTTCGCGTAGTACTGGGAGTGGTCGAAGGGCGCTTTGCCGTCTCCGGCGCGCTGTACGGCGATCTCCCCGCCGGAACGGGCGTGGGCGTCCGCCGTCCGCTGCACGGGCGCCGCCTCGGTGGGCGCGGGTCCGGCCAGGACCCGGCGGGCGTTCTCCTCCGCCGCGCGTTCGAAGCGGTCGGACGGGTCCGAGACGCGGAGCCCCGAGCCGTTGTCGGCGCCGGCGACCGGCCCCTGGCGCTGCTGGATGACGTGCGTCAGCTCATGGGCCAGCGTGTGCCGGTCCGCGCCTCCGTCGCCGATGACGACGTGGCTGCCGGAGGTGTAGGCGCGGGCCCCCACCTCGGCCGCCGAACGCCGGGCGGCCGGACCGGTGTGCAGCCGCACGTCGGAGAAGTCGGCGCCCAGCCGTGCCTCCATGTCCGTGCGGACCGCCCCGTCCAGCGGCCGTCCGGCGGTGCGCAGCACGTCCGGCACGGACGAACGCTGCACCGGCGCGGACCCGCCGTGACCGTGGGAGGGCTCGTGCGCGTGCCGCTGCACGGGAGCGGACTCGTCGGGGCCGTGGGAAAGGGTGTGGGGGTGGCCGCCGGCCTGCCCCCGCTGTTCCAGCGCCTGGACGACGACGGCGTTGCCGACCACGCGCTGCAACGCCAGCAGCGGCGCGGCAGGCGCCGGGCCGCCGGCCCCGACCGCGCCCGCCGGGCCGGCCATGGCGACCAGCCCGGCCGGCCCGCCCAGAGCGACCGGCCCTCCGGAGTCGGAGGACACGGCCGGACCGGCGGCGCCGGTCGCGCGCGCGGCAGGCGCCATCCGGGCGGCACGGGTGGTGGTGTCCTGCTGGTCCTGTGAGCGCATGGTCCGATCATTGGCCATCTCGGCCCGGGGTGCCAGCCCCTCCGGGCCGAAGCCGTCACGAAATGACCAGCACGGGCGGGCGGCGGTGGTGCGGCAGGCGGCCCGGCGCCGAGCGGTGACCGGGCGTCAGCGCCGGGGCGGGGCGGCTCGTCAGGAGCGACGGCGCCCCGCCGCCGGCCGCGTCAGGCCGGCAGTCCCAGCTCCCGTGCGATCAGCATCCGCTGCACCTCGCTCGTGCCCTCGCCGATCTCCAGGATCTTGGAGTCGCGCCACATCCGGGCCACCGGGTACTCGTTCATGAAGCCGTAGCCGCCGTGGATCTGGGTCGCCTCGCGGGCGTTGTCCACCGCCACGGTCGACGAGTACAGCTTGGCGATCGCCGCCTCCTTCTTGAACGGCTCGCCGGCCAGCAGCCGCGACGCCGCGTCCCGCCAGCCGATCCGGGCCATGTGGGCCCGCATCTCCATGTCCGCGATCTTGAACTGGATCGCCTGGTTGGCGCCGATCGGCTTCCCGAACGCGTGCCGCTCGGCGGCGTACTTCACCGACTCGTCCACGCACCCCTGGGCGAGTCCCGTCGAGAGCGCCGAGATGGCGATCCGGCCCTCGTCCAGGATCCGCAGGAACTGCGCGTAGCCGCGGCCCTCCTCGCCCAGCAGGTTGTCCAGCGGGACGCGCACGTCGGCGAAGGACAGCTCCCGGGTGTCCGAGGCGTTCCAGCCGACCTTGGAGTAGGGGGCGGCGACCGTGAAGCCGGGGGTGCCGGACGGGACGATGATCGAGGAGATGAGCGGGGCGCCGTTCTCCTTGCGGCCGGTCACCGCCGTGACCGTCACCAACTCGGTGATGTCCGTACCGGAGTTGGTGATGAAGCACTTGGATCCGTTGATCACCCACTCGCCCGCCGCCTCGTCGCGCACGGCCGTCGTCCGGGTGCCGCCCGCGTCCGAACCGCCGTCCGGCTCCGTCAGACCGAAGGCGCCGAGTGCCTCGCCCGAGCAGAGCTTCGGCAGCCACTGCCGCTTCTGCTCCTCCGTGCCGAAGCGGAACACCGGCATCGCGCCGAGCGAGACCCCCGCCTCCAGGGTGATCGCCACCGAGGAGTCGACCCGCGCCAGCTCCTCCAGGGCGATGCCGAGGGCGAGGTAGTCGCCGCCCATCCCGCCGTACTCCTCCGGGAACGGCAGCCCGAACAGGCCCATCCGCCCCATCTCGCGCACGATCTCGTACGGGAACTCATGGCGCTCGTAGAAGTCACCGATCTTCGGCGCGACCACGTCGTGCGCGAACTCCTCGACCGTGCGGCGCAGTTCCTCGTGCTCGGCGGTCAGCCGGTGGTCCAGTGACATGGGGACGTTCACTCCTTGTGGGGTGGTCACCGCGCCGCGCGGGCGCGGACGGTACGGGACGGGCTGGGTCGGCCCAGGTGTCCGGCGAGCCACACGCTGGTGGCGGTGAGCTCGTCGAGGTCGACCCCGGTTTCGATGCCGAGGCCGTCGAGCATCCACACGAGGTCCTCGGTGGCGAGATTGCCGGTCGCGCTCTTCGCGTACGGGCAGCCGCCGAGGCCGCCCGCGGAGGCGTCCACGGTGGAGACGCCGTGCTGGAGCGCGGCGAGGGTGTTGGACAGGGCCTGACCGTACGTGTCGTGGAAGTGCACCCCGATCGTGCCGGTGCGCACCCCCGCCTCGTTCAGCCCGGACAGCAGCGCCCGTACGTGGCCGGGGGTCGCGACCCCGATGGTGTCGCCGAGCGAGAGCTCGTCACAGCCGAGGTCCATCAGCGCCCTGGCGACCCGGACGACCTGGTGGACCGGGACGGCCCCCTCCCACGGGTCGCCGAAGCACATCGACAGGTAGCCGCGCACATGGACCCCGGCCGCCTTGGCCCGGGCCACGACCGGCTCGAACATGGCGAGCGACTCGTCGACGGTGCGGTTGAGGTTGCGGGCGGCGAACGTCTTCGTGGCGGAGCCGAAGACGGCGATCCGGCGCGCCCCGAGCGCCAGCGCCCGGTCCAGCCCCCGCTCGTTCGGCACGAGGACCGGCAGCGCCACGTCCCCCACGTCCGCGATGTCCCCGAGCATCGGGAACAACTGCTCTGCGTCGGCCAGTTGGGGAACCCACTTGGGGTGGACGAAGCTCGTCGCCTCGATCGTGGAGAGGCCGGCGACCGCGAGCCGGCGGATGAACTCCGCCTTCACCTCGGTCGGCACGACCGTCTTCTCGTTCTGCAGTCCGTCGCGGGCGCCGACCTCGTGGATCCGGACCCGGGTGGGCAGATCCGGTGCGGCCACGGTCATGGGCAGGGGGCGTTCGGTGGTCGTCATGCTTCCTCCCCGGTGGCCGTGGGGGTGATCACGGCCAGGACCTGGTCCATGGCGACCGTGGCCCCGGCGGTGACGTCGAGTTCGGTGACGGTGCCGGCGTGCGGGGCGGAGATGACGTGCTCCATCTTCATGGCCTCCACCACCAGCAGGCTCTGCCCGGCCACGACCTCGTCCCCGACGGCCACCTTCACCACGGTGACGGTGCCCGGCATGGGCGCGGCGAGCGTGTCCGCCCCGGAACGGGCGGCGCCGGTCAGCGACGCCTCCACCGGGTCGTGGTCCCGGACGTGCCAGCTGTCGCCGTCCCGGCCGATCCAGTGGCCCTCGGGTGACGCCGCGTACGCGAACGCGTGCGTGACACCGCCGAGTTCCAGCGTGATGCGGCCGCCGTCGGCCGCCAGCGTCCTGGCCGTCTCCGCGCCCCCGGGCAGCGGGCCCAGCGGACCGCAGGCGCCCGAGGCAGGGGCCGGCGGCTGCGCGCCCTCGCCGACGTGGCCGAAGGCCAGCTCCAGGCCCGCGCCGCACCGCCGCAGGCTCACCTGGACCGGCTCGTGGCCGGGGATGTGGAAGTCCAGGACCGTCCGGGCCGGGGTGCCGCCCAGCCGCCAGCCGTCACCGGCCGAGAACGGGTCGGCCCAGGCGTCGGCGCGGGCGGCGGCGGGGGAGGGCTGCCGCAGCAGCGCGGCAGCCGCGTACACCTCCTCCGGCACCCCGTCCGGAACCAGTGCGTCCACCTCGCGCTCCACCAGGCCGGTGTCCAGGTCGCCCGCCACCACGGCCGGGTGACCGAGCAGCCGGCGCAGGAAGCCCGCGTTGGTCGGTACGCCGAGGACCACCGTGTCCGCGAGCGCCGCCCGCAGCCGGCGCAGCGCTGTCGCCCGGTCGGGGCCGTACGCGATGACCTTCGACAGCATCGGGTCGTACAGGCTGCCGACCTCGCCGCCCTCGGCCAGCCCCGAGTCCGTGCGCACCCCGCCGCCCTGCGGCTCGCGCAGGGCCAGCACGGCGCCGCCCGAGGGCAGGAAGCCCCGGGCCGGGTCCTCGGCGCAGATCCGGGCCTCGACCGCGTGCCCCGTGAGCGTGATGTCTCCCTGGCCGTACGGGAGCCGTTCCCCGGCGGCGACCCGTAGCTGCCACTCGACCAGGTCCAGGCCGGTGATCAGCTCCGTGACCGGGTGCTCGACCTGGAGACGGGTGTTCATCTCCATGAAGTAGTACGAGGCCGGGTCGTTGCCCGGGACGATGAACTCCACCGTGCCCGCGCCGACGTACCCGCAGGAGCGGGCGGCCTGGACGGCCGCCTCGCCCATCGCCGCCCGGGTCTCCTCGTCGAGCAGGACGGACGGCGCCTCCTCGATGATCTTCTGGTGACGGCGCTGGAGCGAGCACTCGCGCTCGCCGAGGTGCACCACGTTGCCGTGGCCGTCCGCCAGCACCTGGATCTCGATGTGGCGCGGGCGGTCGATCCACCGCTCCACGAGCAGGGTGTCGTCGCCGAACGAGGCGCGCGCCTCGCGCCGCGCGGCGGCGATCTCGTCCGCGAGCAGCGCCGCGTCGCGCACCAGCCGCATGCCCTTGCCACCGCCGCCCGCGGAGGGCTTGAGCAGCACCGGAACGCCGATCTCTCGCGCCGCGTCGGCCAGTTGGCCGTCGGTCAGCCCGCTGCCCGTGGAGCCGGGGACCACCGGGACACCGGCCGCGGCGACCGTCTCCTTGGCCCGGATCTTGTCGCCCATGAGCGAGATCGCCGCGGCGGGCGGACCGATGAAGACCAGCCCCGCCTCCGCGCAGGCCCGGGCGAAGCCCGCGTTCTCGGCGAGGAAGCCGTAGCCGGGGTGGACGGCCTGCGCGCCCGTGCGGCGGGCCGCCTCCACCAGCCGCTCCGCGCTCAGATAGCTCTCGGACGCGGGAGCGGGCCCGATCCGTACCGCCGTGTCGGCCTCCCGTACGTGCCGGGCGTCCGCGTCCGCGTCGCTGAAGACGGCGACCGAGCGCACGCCCAGCTCGCGCAGGGTCCGGATGACCCGGACCGCGATCTCGCCGCGGTTGGCGACGAGCACCGTGTCGAACATCGTCATCTGTTCCTCACATCCGGAAGACGCCGAAGCCGGCATCGCCCAAGGGGGCGTTGGCGCACGCGGTCAGGGCGAGCCCCAGCACCTGCCGGGTCTCCATCGGGTCGATCACGCCGTCGTCCCAGAGCCGTGCGGTGGCGTAGTACGCGTTGCCCTGGGTCTCGTACTGTTCGCGGATCGGGGCCTTGAACGACTCCTCGTCCTCGGCGCTCCAGTCGTCACCCAGCTGGTCGCGCTTGACCGTGGCGAGGACGGACGCGGCCTGCTCGCCGCCCATGACGGAGATCTTCGCGTTGGGCCACATCCACAGGAAGCGGGGGCTGTAGGCCCGGCCGCACATGGAGTAGTTGCCCGCGCCGTAGGAACCGCCGACCACCACGGTCAGCTTCGGCACGCGGGTGCAGGCGACGGCGGTGACCATCTTCGCGCCGTGCTTCGCGATGCCGCCGGCCTCGTAGTCCCGGCCGACCATGAAGCCCGAGATGTTCTGCAGGAAGACCAGGGGGATGCCGCGCTGGTCGCACAGCTCGATGAAGTGCGCGCCCTTCTGGGCGGACTCGGAGAACAGGATGCCGTTGTTGGCGACGATGCCGACCGGATGGCCGTGGATGTGCGCGAAGCCCGTGATCAGCGTCGTCCCGTACTCCGCCTTGAACTCGGCGAACCGCGAACCGTCGACCACCCGGGCGATCACCTCCCGCACGTCGTACGGCGTGCGGGAGTCGACGGGCACCGCCCCGTAGAGTCCGGCGGGGTCCACCTTCGGCTCGTCGACCGCGGTCACGGACCACGGCAGCGCGCCCCGGTCCGGCAGCGTGGCGACGATGCCGCGCACGATCCGCAGCGCGTGCGCGTCGTCCTCCGCGAGGTGGTCGGTGACCCCCGACGTACGGGAGTGGACCTCGCCGCCGCCCAGCTCCTCGGCGGTGACGACCTCGCCGGTCGCCGCCTTCACCAGCGGCGGCCCGCCCAGGAAGATCGTCCCCTGGTTCCGGACGATCACGGCCTCGTCGCTCATGGCGGGGACGTAGGCGCCCCCGGCCGTGCAGGAACCCAGCACCGCCGCGATCTGGGGAATCCCGGCCCCGGACATCCGGGCCTGGTTGTAGAAGATCCGCCCGAAGTGCTCGCGGTCCGGGAACACCTCGTCCTGCATCGGCAGGAAGGCGCCGCCGGAGTCCACCAGGTACAGGCACGGCAGCCGGTTCTCCAGCGCCACCTCCTGGGCCCGCAGGTGCTTCTTCACGGTCATCGGGTAGTACGTGCCGCCCTTGACGGTCGCGTCATTGGCGACGATCACGCACTCCCGGCCGCTGACCCGGCCGATCCCGGCGATCACCCCGGCGGCGGGCGCCGCGCCCCCGTACAGCCCCTCGGCGGCCAGCGGGGCCAGCTCCAGGAAGGGCGAGCCCGGATCGAGCAGGGTGTCCACCCGCTCCCGGGGCAGCAGCTTGCCGCGCGCCACATGCCGGGCGCGGGCCTTCTCACCCCCGCCGAGCCTGGCCGTCGCGAGCCGCTTGCGCAGCTCGTCGGTGAGCGCGTGATGCGCCGCCTCGTTGGCCTGCCAGGCCTCCGAGGCGGGATCGGCCGCGCTCGCCAGCACCGGTGCCTGCTGCATCCTGTCGAGCCCCCTTGCCCGTACCGCAGTGTTAATGAGCGTTAACGCATCCACAGGTTAACGACCGCTAACGCGCCTGTCTAGAATGACTTCTCATGAGCACCCATGCCGCCGCCCGCGTCGCGGCTCCCACCCGCCGCGAGCAGATCCTCAAGGAGGCCGCCCGGCTCTTCGCCGAGCGCGGCTTCCACGGCGTCGGCGTCGACGAGATAGGCGCCGCCGTCGGCATCAGCGGCCCCGGCCTCTACCGGCACTTCCCCGGCAAGGACGCGATGCTCGCCGAGCTGCTCGTCGGCATCAGCGAGCGGCTGCTGGCCGGCGGACAGCTGCGGGTCTCCGAGGACGCCTCCCGCGGCACCTCTCCCGACGCGCTCCTGGACGCGCTCATCGAGGGCCACATCGACTTCGCCCTCGACGACCGCCCCCTGATCACCCTGCACGACCGCGAGCTGGACCGCCTGCGGGACAGCGACCGCAAGCGGGTGCGCCGGCTCCAGCGGGAGTACGTGGAGGTGTGGGTGGCCGTCGTCCGCGATCTCTACCCGGCGCTTCCCGAACACGAGGCCCGCGCGACGGTCCACGCCGTGTTCGGCCTGCTGAACTCCACCCCGCACCTCGGCCGCCCCGGCGCGCTGCCCGGCCGCGCGGACACGGCGGCGCTGCTGCACCGGCTGGCGCGGGGCGCCTTCGCGGCGGCGGGATCCTGACGGTCGCCGGGCGCGTCGCGGGGTGCGAGCCTCACGGGCGCAGGTCCCGGAAACCTGTGCGTGCACCCGCCGACTCCACGGCTGATCGGTCGAATTCCGCACGCAGCAGGGGAAAGTCCCAGGGCGCGCCGACGGCAATGCGCCGGTAAGCGGCCGTGGGATGGCCAGATGTTTCGACCCGATGAAGGAGGGTCGATCAAGGTGGCCAGTCATACGACGACACGTCGACGTGGATACCGGGAGGGACTCGGCGGCGAGATGCTCGCCGAGTTCCTGGGTACGTTCGTTCTCATTCTGCTGGGTGTCGGCTCGGTGGCCCTGACCGTCGCCGGTCTGCCCGGGTCCGGCCGCCGGACGGACCCCTTCGGAGCCGCCGACTGGCTCATCATCAGCTGGGGCTGGGGCTTCGGAGTGGTCTTCGGCGTCTATGTCGCCGGAGGGGTGAGCGGCGCGCACCTCAATCCGGCTGTCTCGCTCGCCTTCGCCGTCCGGCGCACGCTGGCCTGGCGGAAGGTCCTTCCGTACTGGCTCGCCCAGGTGGTGGGAGCCTTCGTGGCCGCCGCGCTCGTGTACGCGTCCTACCGATGGGCGATTGACTTCTTCAACCAGAAGGAGGGTCTGGCCAGGGACAAGTCGCTTTCCACGTTCTCGATCTTCGCCACTTTCCCCGCCGAGTACTTCGGGGATTCCTGGTGGGGCCCGCTGCTCGACCAGATCATCGGCACAGGCATCCTGCTCCTTCTGATCTGCGCGGTCACCGACGGCCGGAACCAGGCGCCGCTGGCCAATCTCGCGCCCTTCGTCATCGGACTCATCGTCGTGGTGATCGGAATGACCTTCGGTACGAACGCGGGCTATGCGATCAACCCCGCCCGCGACTTCGGGCCCCGGCTGTTCGCGTACTTCGAGGGCTGGGGCGACATCGCACTGCCGGGGACGTTCGGCTGGTACAGCGGCTACTGGTGGATCCCCCTCGTCGGACCGCTCATCGGCGGGGTCGTCGGCACCCTCGTCTACGACCTGATCATCTCCCCGCTGGTCAAGGCGCGCGGTGGCCCGGCGCAGGAGGGGCACGTCCCCGACGAGCCGACGGCCGAACGCTGACCGTCCGCGGTCGGTCCACGGTGGCGACACGAGGAGCCACCTGACGCAAGGAACCGGTCCGTTCGCGGACATCTGCAGCATGGGAAGGGACGGCAGCGATGCCCGAATTCATCGGCGCGGTGGATCAGGGAACCACCAGCACGCGCTTCATGATCTTCGATCACGCAGGTAACGAGGTGGCCCGGCACCAGCTCGAACACGAGCAGATCCTGCCGCGGTCGGGGTGGGTCGAACACGACCCCGTGGAGGTCTGGGAACGCACCAACACGGCCATGCAGAGCGCCGTCCGGGCCAGTGGTCTGCAGGCCTCGGACCTCAGGGCGATCGGTATCACCAACCAGCGGGAGACGACGGTCGTCTGGGACCGGCGCACCGGGCGGCCCTACTACAACGCCATCGTCTGGCAGGACACGCGCACGGACAGGATCGCGGCAGCCCTGGAACGCGACGGTCACGGGGACACCATCCGGCACCGGACGGGCCTGCCGCCCGCCACGTACTTCGCCGGCGGCAAGATCAAGTGGCTGCTCGAGAACGTGGACGGGCTCCGTGCGGCCGCCGAGGCGGGCCACGCGGTGTTCGGCACCATGGACGCATGGGTGCTGTGGAACCTCACCGGCGGTCCGAACGGCGGCGTACACGCCACCGACGTCACCAACGCCAGCCGTACGATGCTGATGAACCTGGAGACGCTGGACTGGGACGACGAACTCCTGGGCGTGTTCGGCATCCCCCGCGCGATGCTGCCGGACATCCACCCGTCGTCGGACGCGGAATCCTATGGCAGCACCCGCACCTCACGGCCGTTGAACGCCGCCGTCCCGATCACCGGAGTCCTCGGCGATCAGCACGCGGCCACGGTCGGCCAGGTCTGCTTCGCGCCGGGCGAGGCCAAGAACACCTACGGCACCGGCAACTTCCTCGTCCTCAACACGGGGACCGAGCTCGTCCGTTCGCAGAACGGGCTGCTGACCACCGTGGCCTACCAGTTCGGCGACAGCCCGGTCGTCTACGCGCTGGAGGGCTCCATCGCCGTGACCGGTGCGGCCGTGCAGTGGCTGCGCGACCAGCTGAAGATCATCAAGAGTGCACCGGAGAGCGAGCAACTGGCCCGGTCGGTGAGCGACAACGGCGGGATGTACTTCGTCCCCGCCTTCTCCGGGCTGTTCGCACCCTACTGGCGCTCCGACGCGCGGGGCGCGATGGTGGGCCTGGCCCGCTACAACACCGACGCGCACATCGCGCGTGCCACCCTGGAGGCCATCTGCTACCAGAGCCGCGACGTCGTCGACGCGATGGAACAGGACTCCGGTGTGCACCTCGATGTGCTCCGGGTGGACGGCGGTGTGACCGCCAACGACCTGTGCATGCAGATCCAGGCGGATGTGCTGGGCGTGCCCGTCAGCCGCCCCGTGGTCGCCGAGACCACCGCGCTCGGTGCGGCCTACGCGGCAGGCCTCGCCACCGGCTTCTGGCGTGACACCGACGAGCTGCGATCCCACTGGCAGGAGTCGAAACGCTGGGAACCGCAGTGGAGCGAGGACCGGCGCCAGGAGGGTTACGACGGCTGGAAACGGGCCGTGGAGCGCACCCTGGACTGGGTGCGGGTGCAAGCCGACTGAGCGGCGCGGCGGACCGGCGGCGCGGCTGAGGCCACATCCACAGTGCGGTACGACCCGTGCACGGTGCGTCCCGACCGGCACAATGGGTTCATGCCGATACCCAGCCGCGCAGCCCTCGTCGACCACCTCGTCCGCACCCGTATCGCGGGAGACGTCGCGACCCCGCGCGACAACAACCTCTCCCACTACCGCAAGCTCGCCAACGGCGACCGCCACTTCTGGCTGGGGCTCGAACTCGGCGACCGGTGGCGCGACGAGCAGGACGTCCTCGCGGTGATGGCGGAGAGATGCGGGGTCAGCGACGACCCGGAGCACCGGTACGGCCAGGACACCATCGACCCCGAGCTCACCGTCGCCGCCCTGGACCGGGCCGCGGCCCGGCTGCGGAAGGCTGTCGACGGGGCCGAACGGGTGCTCTTCGCGACCGGCCACCCCGGCGGGCTGCTGGACGTCCACCGGCAGACCGCGGCCGCGCTGCGGGTGGCCGGCTGCGAGATCATGACGATCCCGTCCGGGCTCACCGCGGACGAGGGCATGGTCTTCCAGTTCGCGGACGTGGCGGTGCAGGAGCGGGGCGCGACCCTCTGGCACACCCATTCGCCGGCCCCGATGGCGGCGATCCTGGACGGGCTGGAGCGGGAGGGGCGTCCCATGCCCGACCTGGTCGTCGCCGACCACGGCTGGGCGGGATGCGCGGCGCAGCGCGGACTGGACGCCATCGGCTACGCGGACTGCAACGACCCGGCGCTCTTCCTGGGGGAGGCCGAGGGCACCCTCCAGGTGGCCGTCCCGCTGGACGACCACGTGCTGGACCCGCGGTTCTACGACCCGATGACCGAGTACCTGCTGGACGCGGCCGGACTGCTCTGACCGGGCTGCCCGGACGGGAGGACCAGCCGTTGCCGGGACGAGGGGCTCAGCTGTTGCCCGGACGAGGGGCTCAGCCGCTGTACGGGCGATGGGCTCAGCCGTTGTCCAGGCGGTCGGTGAACAGCCCTCCGCCGTCCCCGCCGCCCTCCCCGTCGCCGGGCCCGATCACCGGATCCGCTCCGGCGGCCCGGGCCCGGCGCCGCTGGGCCACACCCGGCGTCGGGTCCAGGTACACCCGCTTGATCGACGGATACCGCTCCCGCAGCTGCTGCTCCGCCTCCTCGCAGGCCCACTCGACCTGCTCGGCACTGGCCACGTCCCGGAAGTCGATCTTCGCGGCGATCAGGATCTCGGTCGGACCCTGGATGAGCGTGGTCAGCTCCAGTACCTCGATGATGTGCGGCACCGAGAGCAATTCCTCCCGCACCCCCGTGCGCATCGACTCCGGTACCGGCCGCCCGATCAGCAGCTGGGCGTTGGAACGGCCGAGCACCCAGGCCACGTACACGAGCAGCACACCGATCAGGATCGACGCGAGGCCGTCCCAGACGCCCGAACCCGACAGCTGGCCGCCGAGCAGACCGCCCGCCGCGAGCAGCAGACCCACCAGCGCGGCGGAGTCCTCCATCACGACGGCCTTGACCGCGGTGTCCGGGGTGCGCCGCAGGTAGTGCTGGGCGGGGGTGCCCAGCCGGAGGGCCTCCCGGCGCACCTGCCGCAGCCCGGTCCGCAGCGAGTAGCCCTCCAGCAGGAACGCGATGGCGAGCACGAGGTACGAGACGAGCGGGTCGCCGAGATCCTCGCCCGCGACCAGGGTGTGGACGCCGTCGTAGATCGAGAAGACCGCGCCGCCGACGAACGTGGCGACGGAGGCGAGCATCGCCCAGATGTACCGTTCGGGGCCGTAGCCCAGCGGGTGTTCCTCGTCGGCGGGCTTCTCGCTGCGCTTGAGCGCGGTGAGCAGCAGCACCTCGGTGACGGTGTCGGCGACCGAGTGGGCGGCTTCGGAGAGCATCGCGCTCGATCCGCTGATCAGCCCGGCGACCGCCTTCGCCACGGCGATGCCGAGGTTGGCGGCCGCCGCGACGATCACCGTGAACGTGGACTCCCCACCAGCAGATTTCTCGTCACTCATGGTGGGGAGTATGTCCGCAGCCGGGCCGGGCATGTCCGACGCGTGGCCGTGCGGTGCGCTCAGTCGCTCCGCGGGACCCGGACGACACCCTCCTGGATGACGGTGATCGCCAGCCGGCCGTCCTGGGTGTAGATACGCGCCTGGCCGAGCCCGCGCCCGCCGGACGCGGACGGCGACTCCTGGTCGTACAGCAGCCATTCGTCGGCCCGGAACGGCCGGTGGAACCACATCGCGTGGTCCAGGCTCGCGCCCACCACGTCGCCGACCGCCCAGCCGCCGCGCCCGTGGGCGAGGAGCACCGAGTCGAGCAGCGTCATGTCGGAGACGTACGTCGCCATGCAGACGTGCAGCAGCGGGTCGTCCGCCAGCTTGCCGTTGGTACGGAACCACACCTGCGAGCGGGGCTCGCGCGGTTCGCCGAGGGTGCCGAACGGCGGGGCGTCCACGTACCGCAGGTCGACCGCGGCCCGCGCCTCGATCAGCCGGTCCACGACCGTGGGGTCGCTGAACCGGTCCGCGTACCGGGGGAGCATCTCGGCGGCCGTGGGCAGGGTGTCCGGGTCCGGCGCGGCCGGCATGTCCGCCTGGTGCTCCAGCCCCTCCTCGTACGTCTGGAAGGACGCCGAGAGGTGGAAGATCGGCTGCCCGTGCTGGACGGCGACGACCCGGCGGGTGGTGAAGGAGCGGCCGTCCCGGATGCGGTCGACGCTGTAGACGATCGGGGCGCCGGGGTCCCCCGCCCGCAGGAAGTACGCGTGCAGGGAGTGGGCGGGCCGGTCCGCGGGGACGGTCCGGCCCGCGGCGACGAGCGCCTGGGCCGCGACCTGTCCGCCGAAGACGCGGGGCACGATCGCCGAACGGCTGGTGCCCCGGAAGATGTCCTGCTCGATCTGCTCCAGGTCGAGCAGGTCGAGCAGATCGAGCAGGGCGTCCGGTGCTGAACTCATGGAAAGAAAGTAGCCGCTCTACAGACCCATGGACTTGGCGATGATCGACTTCATGACCTCGCTGGTGCCGCCGTAGATGCGGTTGACCCGGTTGTCCGCGTACAGGCGGGCGATCGGGTACTCGTTCATGAAGCCGTAGCCGCCGTGCAGCTGGAGGCAGCGGTCGATCACGCGGTGCGCGACCTCGGTGCAGAACAGCTTCGCGGAGGCGGCCTCGGCGGCGGTCAGCTCACCGGCGTCCAGCGCCTCCAGCGCGCGGTCGGCGACGGCCTGGGCCGCGTCCACCTCGGACTGGCAGGCGGCCAGCTCGAACTTGGTGTTCTGGAACGAGGCGACGGTCTTGCCGAAGACCGTGCGGTCCTGCACGTACTCCTTGGCGAACCGGACGGCGGCCGCGGCCTGCGCGTACGCGCCGAAGGCGATGCCCCAGCGCTCGGAGGCCAGATTGGTGCCGAGGTAGCCGAAGCCCTTGTTCTCCTCGCCGAGCAGGTCCTCGACCGGGACCTTCACGTCGACGAACGCCAGCTCGGCGGTGTCGGAGACGCGCAGGCCGAGCTTGTCGAGCTTGCGGCCGATCGAGTAGCCCGCGGACTTGGTGTCGACGGCGAAGAGGGAGATGCCGAAGCGGCGGTCGTCCTCGCGCGGGGCGGAGGTGCGGGCGCAGACGATCACCCGGTCGGCGTGCACGCCACCGGTGATGAACGTCTTGGAGCCGTTGAGGACGTAGTGCGTGCCGTCCTCGGAGAGCTTGGCGGTGGTCTTCATGCCGGCGACGTCGGAGCCGGTGCCCGGCTCGGTCATCGCGAGGGCCCACATCTCCTCGCCGGTGGTGAACTTCGGCAGCCAGCGCTTCTTCTGCTCGTCGGTGGCGAGCATCTTGATGTAGGGCAGGCCGAGCAGCGTGTGCACGCCGGAGCCGCCGAAGGACACGCCCGCGCGGGCGGTCTCCTCGTAGATGACGGCCTCGTACTTGTGCGAGTCGATGCCCGCGCCGTCGTACTCCTCGTCCACGGTGATGCCGAAGACACCCAGCTCGCCGAGCTTCAGGTAGAAGTCACGCGGGGCCTGGCCGGCCGCGAACCACTCGTCGTACACGGGCACGACCTCGGCCGCGATGAAGGCGCGGATGGTCTCCCGGAACGCCTCGTGGTCCTCGTTGAATACCGTACGGCGCACGGGGTGCCTCCCTGGTCGGCTTCGCTCGGCTTGGCTAAGCGCTTGCTCAGCCTTGGGTAAAAGTTACCCGGGGGTCACCGAGGCTGTCCAGGGTGATGCTGAGCACGCCGGAGGCGGAGGGCGCCGGAGTCAGGGGGCCCGGATGCCGCGCCGGGCGCGGGGCCGCCCCCCCGGGCCGGACCCGCGCTCGCACTTCGGGCCCCGGGCGCGGAACGCTGTTCCCGCGGCACGGGCCTGCGCGTGCCGACCGCTGCTCCCGGGGCTCGTCTCAGATGCCGAACCGGGCGGCGATCCCGTCGAGCACGCAGTCGAGGCCCGTCTCGAACGCCCACGTCGCGTCGTCCTTGCGGGTCGCTCGCTGTCCGTAGCGCTGGTACGTGGGGTAGCGGCCGGTGTCCATCAGGTACATCATCTGCGGCGCCAGGCCCAGCCGGGTCTCGTCGCCGGACGACCAGCCCGCCGACTCCGTCCACTCCCGCAGGGCCACCTCCGACTGTCCCGCGCCATGGGCGAAGGCGCTGACGGTACGGAACGCGACCATCATCGAGTCCTCGTCGAGGCCGAGTCCGTCGAGCGCCGCCAGCTGCCGTTCGGCGACGGCCAGCCGGCCGGGCGTGAGGACGAAGAGATGGGTGGGCAGCTGACCCACCCACGGGTGCCGCAGCATCACCTCCCGGGTCAGCAGTCCGAAGGCACGCAGCACCTCGCGCCATTCGGTCACCTCGTCGGGGATCCGCATCTCGGTGGTCACCCGCTCGGCCATCAGCGCCCACAGGTCGTCCTTGCCGGAGACGTGACGGTAGGCGGCCATGGGGGCGACGCCGAGCTCCGTCGCGAGCCTGCGCATGGTGACGGCGGCGAACCCGTCCGTGTCGGCGATCTCCACGGCGACGGCCCCGATCCGCTCCAGGGTCAGCGAGGCGCGGGGGGCGGCCGCCGGCTGTTCGAGGCGCTGCCAGAGGGACGCGTCGGGCCCCGCACCGCGGTTCTTCCCGCTGTCCTTCTTCTGGCCGGCCACGGACGGGCTCCTCTCGTCGGGCAGCCAACGTACAACGTATTCCTCAGTGGACAACGTACACATCCGCGTATACGTTGTACGCAGCGAGATACGCCGTACACATCCACTCCGTCCAGGGGGACTCCATGACCGGCACCCGCCCGCCGCTCCGCGTAGCCGTCCTCGTCGGCAGCACCCGAGAGGGCCGCTTCGCACCCCTCGTCACCCAGTGGCTGAAGGGGCACCTGTCCCAGCGCGACGACATGGCGACGGATGTCGTCGACCTCGCCGAGACCCCGCTGCCCACGGTGCTGCCCGCGTTCGGGCAGCCGCCGGCGCCGGGCACGGAGGAGGCCCTCGCCCTGGTGTCGCCGCGCCTCGCGGCAGCCGACGCGTTCGTCTTCGTCACGCCGGAGTACAACCACAGCTTTCCCGCGTCGCTGAAGAACGCCATCGACTGGCACAACGAGCAGTGGCACGCCAAGCCGGTCGCCTTCGTCTCCTACGGCGGCCTCTCCGGCGGCCTGCGCGCCGTGGAGCAACTCAGGGTCGTCATGGCCGAGTTGAACGCCACGACCATCCGCAACACGGTCAGCTTCCACAATGCCTACGGCCAGTTCGGCGCGGACGGCGCCGTGGATGACCCCCAGGTCGACGCGGCCGCCAAGGCGCTGCTGGATCAGCTCGCCTGGTGGGCGCACGCGCTGCGGGACGCCAAGGCATCGGTCCCGTACGTCGGCTGATCGCGCATCACCACCCGGGGGCGACCATGAACCAGTTCACGAAGGACACGTACGAGCGGCCGGAGCCCGAAGCGGCCGGCCCGCCCGCCGAGGAGGGCGCAGGCCCGTCGAGACTCGTCCTGTTCGGCCTCCTGCTGGGGCTGATGCTCGGCCTGCTCGACGGCACGATCGTCGGCACCGCCCTGCCCACGATCGTCGGCGACCTGGGCGGCCTCGACCACCTGTCCTGGGTGGTGACCGCCTATCTGCTCACCGCCTCCCTCTCCACCCCCGTCTGGGGCAAGCTCGGCGACCTCTACGGGCGCAAGGGCAGCTTCGTCTCGTCGATCACGGTGTTCCTCGCGGGCTCGGTACTCTCCGGGCTCGCCCAGGACATGGGCCAGCTCATCGCCTTCCGCGCCGTCCAGGGACTCGGCGCGGGCGGGCTCATGGTCGGCGCCATCTCCATCATCGGCGTCATGCTGCCGCCCTCCCAGGCAGGCCGCTCGCAGGCGATGATCGGGGCCATGATGCCGGTCGCGCTGGTCGGCGGCCCGCTGCTCGGCGGCTTCCTCACCGACCGGCTGGACTGGCGCTGGGTCTTCTACGTCAACGTCCCCATCGGCGCGCTCGCCCTGCTCGTCGTCGGGCTGCGCCTGCGCCTGCACACCGAGCGGGTCACGGCACGGATCGACTACGCGGGCGCCGGCCTGCTCTGCGCCGCGATCCTGGCCCTCACCCTGGTGGGCAGCTGGGGCGGGACACGGTACGCCTGGTCCTCGCCGCAGATCATCGGCCTCGGAGCGACGGGCGCCCTGGCCCTGGTCTGGTTCGCCCGGGTCGAGCGACGGGCCGCCGAACCGATCATCCCGCCCCGCCTGTTCGCCGACCGCAACTTCACACTCGCCCAGGTCCTCACGTTCCTGGTGGGCGCCGCCATGCTCGGGGCGTCCGCCTATCTGCCGCAGTACATGCAGTTCGTACGCGGCGCGTCCTCGACGGCCAGCGGCATGCTGCTGCTCCCGTTGATGGCGGGGATGTTCGGCGCGCAGCTCCTGGCCGGCAAGCTCCTCGCGGGCGGCGGCCGCTACCGCCCGTACCCCATCATCGGCGGTGCGCTGACGGCCGTGGGCGCGCTCGTCCTGCTGACGGTGGACACCGGCACCCCCACGGCGGTGACCTCCGCGCTGACCCTCGTACCGGGCGTGGGCATGGGCCTGTTGATGCAGAGCACGCTGCTCGTCACCATCAACAGCGCGACGCCCCGCGACATGGGCGCCGCGACGGGAACCGCCACCCTCGTCCGTACGATCGGCAGCTCCCTCGGCATCGCGGTGCTCGGCGCCGTCTTCACGAGCCGCCTGCACTCGGCCGGCATGCCGGACGGCGGCACGGCCTGGACGCCGGAGGCGGTGCGCGGGATGCCGGAGGGGGTCCGGGGCGTGGTGCGGACAGCGGTCACCGAAGGCCTGCACGGGGTGCTGGCGGGCGCGGCCCTGCTCGGAGTGGTGATCTTCCTGGTGGCCTTGCTGATGCGGGAGGTGCCGCTGCGGAAGGAGTGACCGGGGCGGGTCGCTGGACAGCGTTCCCGCCCCCCGGCCCCGTCCTCACGAGGACGAGCCCGCGCCCCCCCGCCTGACTCGCTCGGGTGCCGGGGCGCGCGGCTCGTCGGACAGCCGTCAGCGGGCCGCCGCGAAAGCGTCGACGCCCGTGAGCCCGGCCGACAACGCCCACAGGCGGGCGGCGTGCTCCGGGTCTGTCGCGTGGGCGTGCACGCCGCCTTCCGTGCCCTCGGCGGCCGGCTCGGCGATGTCGCAGTCCTCGCAGTACACGCCCCCCATGCCCGCCAGCTGAGGGGAGGCCGCGGCCCAGACCTGCGTCGCCGCGCCCTGCTCAGGCGTCTTGAACGTGGGATCCGCCGGGGCGCCGTCCTCGTCGATCCAGCCCGCGTCGACCATGTCCGCCTTCGCGAGGTGCCGTTGCAGCGGGGTGAGGATGCTGCCCGGGTGCACGGCGAACGCTCGCACTCCGGCGTCACGGCCGAGGGTGTCGAGGTGCACGGCGAACAGCACGTTCGCCGCCTTGGCCTGCCCGTACGCCTCCCACCGGTCGTAGCCGCGCTCGAAGTGCACGTCGTCCCAGCGGACGCCCATGCCGTGCGCGCCGGACGACACGGCGACCACGCGCGCGCCGCCGCGGGCGATCGCCGGCCAGAGATGGTTGACGAGGGCGAAATGGCCGAGGTGATTGGTGGCGAACTGCGCCTCCCACCCCGGCCCGACCCGCGTCTCGGGGCACGCCATGATCCCGGCGTTGTTGATCATGATGTCGACGTCGCGGCCCGAGGCCAGGAACCGCTCGGCGAAACCGCGGACGCTGTCCAGGTCCGACAGGTCGAGGTCGTCGATCTCGACGCCGTCGATGCCCTCGACGGCCTCCTGGGCGACCGCCCGTCGCCGGGCGGGGACGACGACTCGCGCTCCGGCGGCCGCCAGGGCACGGGTCGCCTCCAGGCCGAGCCCCGAGTAGCCGCCGGTGACGATCGCGGTGCTGCCGGACAGGTCGATCCCGTGCAGGACGTCGTCCGCGGTGCTCCGGGCGCCGAAGCCCGAACCGATCTTGTGCTGAGGTGTCGTCATGAGGGGCACGGTAGGTGTTGAACCGCGCTCTAAGGCAAGGGCAGTTGACGGAGGGAGCCCGTTGCTGGTCGCTGCTTCCACGCCGCATGCGTGGGGAGCGCACCCGGGGCGGCCTCGGCCCCCTGGGGGCCGCGGAGGCGATGGTCGGCCGGACTCATCACGGCGTCGCAGCCGTCCTGGACAGGCCCGTTCACTCGAACCCGTACGCGTACCCGTGCTGCTCGTGCGAACCACTGCGCCCACCAGGAGAGAAACGATTCTCCCGGTGGGCGGCGGACGTTCTGCTCAGCCGATGTTGTCGACCGCGGCCTTGGCGCGCGCCAGCGTCTGCTGCGCGGTGCCGTCGTTCTTCTCCAGCGTCGAACGCAGCAGCTGGATGATGTTCTTGACCTCCTGCGAGGTCGTTTGCCACCGCAGTTCCTTGCCGTGGTACTCGTCCGCCACGCCGTCCGCCGCGAAGTCGCTCATCGCCGCCTTCACCTGCGTGTCCCGGGCCGTGATCACCGCCTCCAGCTGGGCGATCACCACCTGGATGTTGCCCTGCACCTCAGTGGAGGCGCCCGTGTCGTACGCACGCCGGTCGGTGTCGCCCGCGTTTCCTGCCATCACCCATCACTCCCCGTCAGAAATACGAAACCCCGCCGCCCGCCGGTCGGGCGGGCCGGTGTCAGCGGCCCGAGAACCGGGCTGCGTCGAAGTTGGCCGACGCCATCTGCGTCTTCGCGTTCTCGCCCTGCTCCTGGTCACCCGAACCGAACGCCGCGTCCATCCCGGACTGGCCGCCCAGGATCCCGGAGAGCGAGGCGTTGAGCGCCGCGGTGATCTCGTCGGAGCGGTTCTTGAAGTCGTCGAACGCGACCTTGCCCGAACCGTGGAACTTGCCCTCCAGCGGCTCCGCCGCCGTGATCAACTGCCGGATCAGCGTGCCCAGATCCGTACTGGACCCCTGGGACTTCGACATCAGGGTCGAAAGGACCGAGGCCCCCATGTTGAACTTCATCAGCTTCCCCCACCCACTCGAACGACTGTCTGCTTGATCGCATACATGTCTATCAACTCGCGCATCGCTACTGCAATCAGCAAGGGGGCATATCGCCGTTGTTGCCGACCCATGACATCGCCCACGGTCACGGCGTTCCCTTGAGGTGGCTCATCAGCCGCTCGAAGTCCTGCCACCCCGACAGGTCCGACGGGTCGCCCGGCAGCGGGTAGTACAGCGCGGGGCGCGTTTGCGGGCCGAGCGGGAGGGGTGCCTCCGGCAGCGGTGTGCGGCGGGCGCGGTCACCCGGCAGGGTGCGCACCTCCTCCGCGCCGAGCACGAAGGCCAGCGGTACGTCCGGCCCCTCGAAGCGTGCCGGCACCGCCATGTCGCGTCGGGCTTTGCGAAGTTGCACGAGCATGGACTGGAGGCGGTGCCGGGTCGCGAGGGCCTCCGCGAGGGCCGGCAGGGCGTCCACCGGGCACTCCTCGCCGCTCCCGTAGCCGAGCGCCATCGTGACGTGCTCCTCGACACCGGCCTCCGTACGGGTGATGCGTACGGTGGCGAGGGCAGGCCGGTCCGGGCCGCCGACCACGACGAGCCACGTCGGTTCCGGTGCCCTGCGACGGGCCACGTCGGTCAACTGGCGCAGGGACCACGGCAGATTGGCCGGTTCCGACGTGCCCCAGCCGGCCGGCGGCTTCCCCGTCAGCTCCCGCCACACCGTCTCCAGGCCGCCGCCCAGCACCAGCCGGTCGTCCGCCGGGTGGACCATGCGGAAGGTCAGGCCGAGCTGGCGCTCGCCCGTGTCCGTGACCTCCTGGTACGAGGCGGCCACCTGCGTGTGCGGGTCCTCCTGCGAGGCGTCCGGGGAGAGCGGCGGTGCGAACGCGCCGTCCTGCCACCGCAGTACGGCCCCGGTGAGGCCGTCGTAGTACCCGTCCCGCTCGTCCTGGACGATCCAGCGCGACGGCCAGCCGCCGAGACTGTCGCGTACGGCGGGGGAGAGCGTGGTCCCCGCCGGGCTGACGATCTGGAGGCCGAGCCCCGCCCCGGCGGCCGCCCGGAAGGCGTCCGAGAGCCAGGCGGTCATCGCGACGACCGGGCGCTCCTGGATGACGACGGCGACCTTGTCCGTGAGCACGTCGACGGCCGGCTGTGCGGTGGCCGGGGCCGGGGCGACGCTCACCCCGTCCGACGGCACCACGGTGAGGGAGCCGACGGCTTCCGGCGGCCAGGCCGAGCCGCCCACCAGTGCGGTGAGCCGGGTCGCGAACGTGCCCGCGAGCCGCTCCGCCTCCGCGACCCCCGTGGCGGCGCGGGCCTCCGTCCACCAGTACGGCACCGGCGGGGGCGTCGCCCCCAGCAGCCGTTCCGCCTCACCCTCCACGGCCACCAGCAGCGGGGCCTCGACCGAGACGAGCGGACGCCCCTGCGTGTCACAGAGCTGCACCACGGCGCCCTCGCCCCGGGCGCTCACCAGCTTGTCCGGGCCGCCGGAGAGCAGGCCCGCGAGCACGGTCAACGGGTCGGGCATCCGGGCGGTGAGCGCGATGACGTCTTTCGTCATGGAGCCGTGCGGTCCTTGTCGGCTCGGCGGTGGTGGCGTACGTCCTCCGAGGTGCTCATCCCGGTGCGTACACCGTCTGGACCAGCCGGTTCGGCCGGCCCCGCTGGATGAACACGCCCCGCCCCGGCGCCTGGTGCGACGCGTACACACCGGGGAAGAGCTGGCCCTCGCTGCGGTCGCCGGACATCACCAGCGCCGAGGCGCCCGACTCGCGCAGGCCCTGCACCAGCGGCTCGTACATGCCCCGCGAGGCGCCGGCCACGCGGCGCGTCAGCACGAAGTGGAGGCCGATGTCGACCGCCGACGGGATGTACGGAAGGAAGGCGGCCAACGGCGACTGGCCCGCCGTCGTCAGCACGTCGTAGTCGTCGACCAGGACCACGATGCGCGGGCCCTTGCCCCAGCTGCCCGGCTCCAGGTCCTCCAGGCGGGCGTTCTCGTCCGGCAGCCGCTTCTCCAGCTCGGTGGCGATCCCGGCCGAAAGTCCGGCACACAGCTTGGAGTTGTACGCATAGCCCCCGTTGAACTCCTCCGGGACCACCCCGCGCAGAGAACGCCTCGGGTCCATCACCGCGAACACCAGGTCGTCCTCGCCGTAGCGCTCGACGAGGCCGTGCGCGACCGTCCGCAGCAGGTTCGTCTTGCCGCACTCGCTGTCCCCGAGCACCAGCAGGTGCTGGTCGTGCCGGAACAGGTCGAGCAGGACGGGCGCCAGGGCCGACTGGTCCAGTCCGAGGGGGACCCGCTGCGGCTCGGCGACCGGACCCGGCAGCAGCTTCGGCTCCAGGAGGTGCGGCAACACCCGTACCGGTTGGGCGACTTCACCGTGCCACGTGGCACGCACCGTACGGGCGGCGTGTTCCAGCACCGCGCCCAGGTCCGCCGTGTCGGCGGCCCCGTCCGTGCGGGGGAGGGCGACCTGGGCGAAGAGCTTGCCGTCGGTGAGGATCCGGCCCGGCTCGTCGGGCGACAGGGTGGCGGCGAGCTTGCGGTCGATGCTCGACTCGCCGGGATCGTTCAGCCGCAGTTCGACGCGGGTGCCGAAGTTGGACTGGACGGCGATGCGCACGTCGTTCCAGCGCAGCATGCCCGCGACGATGTGGATGCCGTAACCGCCGCCGCGCTTGAGGATGTCGGCGACCGCGTCGTCGAGCTCGTCGAAGTCGTCACGCAGCGCGCCGAACCCGTCGATGACGAGCAGGATCTCGGCGGACGCCAGCTGCGGCAGCCGCCCCGCCGCGTGCAGGGTGCGCAGCTGCTCGACCGAGTCGATGCCGTTCTCGCGGAAGAGGTCCTCGCGCACGGCGAGCATGGCGCGGACCTCCTCGACGGTGCGGGCCGCCCGCTCGCGGTCGGCGCGGCCCGCGATGCCGCCCACGTGCGGCAGCTCCGACAGTGCCTGGAGCCCGCCACCGACGAGGTCGAGTCCGTAGACGCCGACCTCCTGGGGGGTGTGGGTCAGCGCGAGGGAGAGGATGAGCGTGCGCAGGAGCGTCGTCTTCCCGGACTGCGGGCCGCCGATCACGGCCGCGTGGCCGCCGGCCACCGTGAGGTCCAGGAACCACTGCCCCTGCCACTGCTTGGCCGGGTCGTCCAGCAGGCCGAGCGGCACCGTGAGCGGTCCCCGCCGGCGCGCACCGGCGCTGGAGCCGTCCGCGCGCCCGCCGGCCAGCCGCATGCCGCGCGGGCCGACGTCCAGCGGCCCGGCGACCGTGTCCAGGGCGACGGCGGAGGGCAGCGGGGGCAGCCAGATGCTGCGGACGCCGGGAGCGGCGCCGGTCAGCTGGTCGACCATGATGGAGAGTTCGGTCGGCCCGGTCTCGCGGCGGCGCGACGCCGGTTCCTGGGCCTGGCGCGTACTGTCCGCTCCCGACAGGGTGTTGAACGCCTCGTAGGCGAGCGCCAGGGGGCCGGTCTCCGCCTCGTCGGTGCTCCGGACGGGCCCGCGGTATCCGCCGGAGACGTAGCCCGCCTTGAAGCGGGCGTAGTGGCTGGTGTCGACCTTGAGGTAGCCGAAGCCGGGCAGCGGCGGCAGGTGGAACGCGTCCGTGGTGTCCAGGACCGTGCGCGACTCGTCGGCGGAGAAGGTCCGCAGGCCGAGCCGGTAGGAGAGGTAGGTCTCCAGTCCCTTGAGCTTGCCGCCCTCGATCCGCTGGCTGGAGAGCAGCAGATGGACGCCGATGGAACGGCCGATCCGGCCGATGGAGAGGAACAGGTCGATGAAGTCCGGTTTCGCGGTGAGCAGTTCGCCGAACTCGTCGATCACGACGAACAGGTGCGGCAGCGGGTCCAGGTCCGGCCGCCTCGAAGCCCGCAGGGCCGCGTAGTCCCCGATGTCGGCGACGTTGCCCGCGTCCTTCAGGGCCTGCTGACGGCGCTTGACCTCACCGGCGAGCGAGGAGTGCACGCGCTCGACCAGGCCCGCCTGGTTCTCCAGGTTGGTGATGACGCCCGCGACGTGCGGCAGATCGGCGAAGGGCGCGAACGTGGCACCGCCCTTGTAGTCGACCAGGACGAGCGCGAGGTCCTCGGGCGGATGGGTGGCCACCAGACCGAGGACCAGGGTCCGCAGCAGCTCGGACTTCCCGGAACCGGTGGCGCCCACGCACAGTCCGTGCGGGCCCATGCCGAGTTCGGAGGACTCCTTGAGGTCCAGGAGGACCGGCTCGTGGGAGTCGCTGATGCCGATCGGGACGCGCAGGAAGGCGCGCTCCCCGCGCGGCGCCCACAGCCGCTCCAGGTCGAGCCGGGCCACGTCGTCGATGCCGAGCATCGCGGCGAACTCGACCGGACCGGACAGCGGGGCGTCGACCAGGGACTCGGCGGAGAGCCGCAGCGGAGCGAGCATCCGGGCCAGGCCCTCGGCGAACGGGATGCCGGCCTCGTCCACCGTGCCGTGGGCCTGGACCGGCTCCGCCGGCCGCAGGTCCTCGATGGTCACGTCCGAGCCCTCGACGGTGATGCGCACGTTGACGTGTCCCGGTTCCTGCACCCGCTGTTCGACCAGGTGCACCACGGTGACGCCCATCTCGTGCAGTCCGACCGCGTCGTCGGGGCGCGGCAGGTCGACGGCGTCCTCGCCGTGCCCGTCGGCGATCACGAGCAGCCGGGAGTTCATGGCCAGCGCGTCCCGGCCGGCCAGTCCGCGGCGGACCTCGGCGGCGTAGGAGGCCCGGCGGCGCAGCTCGGCGTCGAGCCGACGGGCCAGCTGGGCCGCGGACGGTGCGATCCGGCGGGCGGCGACCGGGCCGTCGGACTGCTCGGGGTCGAGCAGGTGCGGCAGCCACTTGGCCCACTCCCAGTCCGCTATCCGTCCGCCCGGCGCCGCGACGGCGACGGCCACGTCGTCGGGCGCGTGCAGGGCCGCCGTCTGGACGAGCAGGGCGCGGGCGACCCGCAGGCAGTCCTCACGGGGGCCGATCACGCTGACGTTTCCGACGCGGTCGAGGGGGACGGTCATGGGGAGCTCGGTGCCGTTGCGGAAACGGTTCACCAGGGCCGAGGCCTCGTTCAGCATGAACAGGTCGGGCGGCGTGAGCACGGACGAGCCCTGCTCGGCGACCTCCAGGTCCCGTACCGGCATCTCGCCGGTGCCGACCCGCACCCGCAGGAAGTCGTCGTCGACCCTGCGCCGCTCCCAGAGCCGGGCGGGGTCGCGCACGATGTCGTACAGGGAGTACGGCGACGGGTTCAGCACATCGGCCCGTCCGCGCCGCTCACGCTCCTCGGCCGACAACTCCTCGCGCAGGTCCTCCAGATAGGCGAGGTAGGCCTCGCGCTGGGTGCGGCGCGTGCGCTGGGCCTTGCCGCGCTGCGAGAGCAGCAGGGCCACGGAGCCGATGACGGTGACCACGAGGATGATCGCGCCGAGGCCGGCGAACTGGCTGTTGCGCACGACCGTCATCATCACGACGGACGACATGACCCCGGCGACCGGCAGCAGGGACATCGCGATGTTGCCCGACTTGCCCTCGGGCAGGTTGGGCGGCGCCTCGATGGTGCGGGGCGCGGAGGGGGCCGGCGGGCGGGTGGTGCGGGCGGGGCGGTGGATCAGGCGGGTGCTCATCGGCTCCGTCCGGGGTTCACGGGCGGCTCGTGGTCGTGGCCGGGCAGCTGCTTCATCGCGGTCACCGGCGCTTCTGGGAGAGCTGGAACACCTCGGCGGCGAGCCGGGTGGCGGCCAGGCGCGTCGGCCGGGCGAGCAACTCGGTGCGCAGCGCCCCGCCGGCCGCCAGGTGCCGGTCGTAGGGCAGGACGTGGACGCTCGCACCGGTGGACCGGAGCCGTTCGGCGGCCGCCTCCACGTCGATGCCGGGCCGCGCCACCATGCTGGACAGCACGACCACCGTCCCGGCGATCACATGACGGGGCAGTCCCTGCAGCCACTGCAGCACCGCGTACGTGCTCGTGACGCCGTCCAGCGTGGCGGGGGCGGCCAGCACGCGGGCCTGGGAGGCCGAGAGGGCGACCCGGGCGACCTCGGCGGGCAGCGTCTCGCAGTCGACCACGGTGACGCTGAAGTAGCGCCGCAGCGCCACCATGACCCGTTCGTACGTCGAGGTGTCCAGCATCGCCCCGATCCGCCCCTGACTGCCCGGCAGCAGCCAGGCGTTGTCGGGGAGCTGGACGAGGTAGCCGGTGACGTCGAGCAGCGACATCTGCGGCTCCACGATGTCCGCCAGATCGGCCGTGGTCCACCGCAGCGTCTCGGCACCGAGCCGCAACGGCAGGGAACCGAGGGCCGGATCGGCCTCGACGAGGAGGACCGGGTCCTGGCGGTAGTGCGCGTACGCCGTGCCGAGCAGCGCGGCGAGGGTCGTCTTGCCCGCACCGCCCCGGATGGACGTGACCGCGATCTGCCGCCCGGTGGTCACCGGCTGCTGGAGCACCCCGGCGGTACCGGTGACCTCGGCCACCTCGCGCGCCGCCGACGAGGAGACGATGCGGCGCAGGGCGCGCGAGGCCCGTACGGCGAGCGGCTCGCCGTGCCGCGGCCGCCGCGCCGCGGCGGCCAGCGAGCCGTCCACCACGGCCCGCGAGCCGGGGGAGGCGGGGAGCTGGGTGCTCTCGGCGTACGAGGTGGGGGCGGGCTCCGTACGGATGGCGGAGCCGGCGCCCGGGGCGGGTGAGTACCCGCGCGCCGCCGCCTGTTCCTGGGGCGGCGTCTGCGGCTGGGGCCGGGGCTGCGGCTGCATGGGCGGCTGGGGCTGCTGGTACGCCGGTATCTGCTGCCCGTGCCCTTGTGCCTGTGCCGGTCCCTGCCCCTGTGCGGGTCCGTGTCCTTGCCCGTGTGCGCGTGCCGGGGCCGGCGCTGCGGCCGTCTGCCCGCCGGCGCCCGGTGCGGCCGTGGCGCCCTGCGAGGCGCCGGCGCCGCTCAGGTCACGCAGCACATCGTTCTGCCAGTTGTCCGCGTTCGGCATGTCTGCCCTTCATCTCCGCTTCGATGCCCCGCCCGGAGCGCCCGCGCATGTGTGTCGGTCGTCAGAACTTGTTGAGCAGCTGCCCGTACATGCCGAACACGCCGACGGCGAGCGGGAAGAGCCCCACCACGCCGATCGACTCGACGAGATCGGCCGTGCGCCGCAGCCGGACCCGCACGTGCTCGGGGGGCTCCACCGCCAGGGCGAGCAAGGGCAGCAGCGCCGCCGCGCACAGCACGGCGATCGGTCCGGCGCCCGCGGCGTGGTCCATCCAGAGCATCACCAGACGGACGACGAGGACCGCGGCGGCGGTGAAGAGCGCCACCACCTCGGCCACGAGCGGGAACGCCCGGGCCCGCGACAGGAGCACCACCGCCACGAGCGAGGGCAGCAGCACACTCCACACGTTCGGCCGGTCGGCCAGGGTGAGGAGCCAGCCGGCGGCGGCCGCCGACACCGAGGTGGCGAGGGTGGCGAGGGCGAGCCCGCGATGCGTGGCGGCCAGCGCGTTGCTCACGTCGTGACGGCTGACGGACACACCGCCCGAGCGCCGGTCGTCGAGTGCGGTGAGACCCGACGCCATCAGCGCGATCCGGGGCAGCAGGCCGAGCAGGACCACCGAGAAGACGGCCATCACGGCGCCGATCCGGGCCGGATCCGACGTGACGGCGGCGACGCCCTCCCAGACCACGGCCAGAGCGGCCGTGGCGATGGCGCCGATGAGACCGCCACGGCCCAGCGGCGAGAAGAAGCCGAGCAGCGCCAGCGACAGGGTGACCGAGCCCGCCACGGCGGCCAGCCGCAGGGCTCCTGACCAGTCGTACGCGTCGGCGGCCGTCCACGCCGTGAGGATGCCCAGCCCGGCGGAGGCGAGCAGCAGCGCGGTCGCCAGGCCGCGATTGCCCCGCCCGAGCCGGGCGACGAGCGCACCGCCCACCAGGAGGGCGACGGTGAGGATGGCCAGCGCGCCGGCCAGGGCGGCGAGCGGGAACTCGCGGCGGGCGAGCAGCGCGGCGATCACCGCGAAGGCCACCGTCGTCGCCCCCGCGCTCGCCCGGCGCGCGGCCGGACGCCAGCGCCAGGCCTGCATGTCGAGGCTGTCGGCCACCTGGTCCGTGACGTCGTGGACCACCGGTGCGGGCGGTGCGGCGTGGGTCCGCACGAGCCGCAGCACGGCGCCGTCGCCGACCCCCGCCGACGCCAGGGTGCTGTCGTGCGGCAGCGCCGAGCCGTCGGAGGTGAGCAACTGCCGGGTCAACGGCCGCGTCGCGGCCCGGTCGTCCAGCAACTGCAGGATGTCCGGCAGGAGTTGCCCGACAGGAGTATCGGAGGGCAGCACGATGTCGGCACGCCGCCGCTCGCCGACCAGGGTCACCCGGCTCATTTCCGCCCGGGAAGTCATTGCTGTACTCACCACTTACGAAAACCTATCATCGCGATTTCCTGGAATTTCGGGCCAATTGGGCAAAGCGAACCATGCGGTCCTGCGTCCTGCGCATCCCGGGCCGGTGGCATGGGTGCATCCGGTAATTCCGGTGATTTCGGTGAAGCGGTCGGAACAGGTGAATCAGGTGAATCAGGCGGATCCGGAAGATCGCGGCGAATCCCGGCGCATCCCGGAGAGTCGCGGCGCCCCTGGAAGCGATGTCTACGGCCGCGCCGGCTTCGTCGAGCCGGCCGAGGCCGAGGGCGTCGGCGAGGGCTGCCCGTACTGCTGCGCCTGCCGCTGCTGCTTCTGCTGCTCGGCCTTCTGCTTGTCCAGGGTGTGCTGGAGGAACGACCATCCCACGCACCCGGCACACAGCACGGCCGTGATCGCGATCCCCGCGAACACCTTCCCGAGGCGTTCGTCCGCCGTCCGCCGCGCGCGCTGGGCGCCGAACAGGAGCGCGTCCCGCATCCTGCGCCGGCGTACCCCGACCGATTCCAGCAGTTGACTGTCGTAATCCCGTGCCATGCGGCCCCCCTTTGCCTCTGCAACATATGTCATGTCCTGGAGAGCGGGACACATCAGGGGGGTGGAGCGCGGGCCTCCGCACGTCGGGTGCGGCGAGATCACTCCTGGCGCAGGGCGAGCCACAACTCGGTACGTACGTCCATGTCGTCCAGGTCCACCTCCAGCAACACCCCGCACCGGGCGATGCGCTGGCGGACGGTGTTGCGGTGGACGGACAGGGCCACCGCCGTGCGGTCCCAGCTGCCGTGCAGGGAGAGCCAGCAGCGCAGCGTCTCGGCCAGCGGTTCGGTGAGCGGGGCGAGGAGGGCGCGGGCGTGGGCGGCCGCCGGGCCGGGCGGGATCAGTGCGGCGAGGCCGGTGACCGGCGTGTCCACGGCCAGCGGGGTGCGGGTCGCCTCAGCCCGGCCCAGTGCGCGCGCGGCCTGCGCGTCGGCGAGGCCGAGGGCGTCGGCCGGGGCGGCGGCGGAGGCGCCGAGCGTCCAGCCCGGCTGCGGGGTGATCCGCTCGCCGCCCGGGACCAGGACCCGTACCGCGTCGCCGCCCCGGCCCATGTCCACGAGTGCCGAGCCCAGGGCCGCGCCGAGCGCCCCCGCCGTGAGCGGGTCCGCCGCCGTGCCGCCGCCGCGGCGCGCGTGCACCACCGTCCACCGCCCGTCGCCGCCCAGGAGCGGCGCGACACCCGCCGGATCCTCGCCGAGCAGCAGCCGGACCAGGGCGGCCGAGCGCCCCGCCGCGTCGGCGCCCTGGTGCGGGGCGGCCAGCAACGAGAGCAGGACGGCCGCGATCTGGGCGATGGTGTGGTCGCCCGCCTCGCGGTGGTCCGTGGCCAGGCCCAGGGCGAGCCCCTGCCCGCCGCCCAGTGCGTACGCGGACAGGTGGGCGGGGCCCAGGGTGTCGGTGGCCGAGGCGGGGGCGGGGCGGGCGCCCGGGGCGACCACCCGGGCGAGCCGGGCCAGCGCCGCCCGCACCTCGGGCCCCGGGGCCTCGCCCGCCGCGTGCAGTTCCTCGCCGCCGGCCGTCAGCAGGGCCGCCCGCCCCGAGAGCCGGACCGCCAGCTGGTGCAGCACCGCGGGGATCGGGTCCGGCCGGGCCGCCGCCGTCGCCAGGGCCTGCTGGGCCCGGGTCACCCGCCGCAGCTCACGGTGGCGCGCCGCGGCCATCAGCCCCCACACCGCCCGCGCGATCGCCGTGAAGGGGGTCTCGGGCGGCACCTCCACCAGCGGCAGCCCGTGGCGGTCGCACGCCGCGACCAGCTCGGGCGGGACCGTGTCGTGCACCGGGCGCACCCCGAATCCGAGCGCCGCCGCGCCCGCCTCCACCAGCCGGGCCACATAGCCGTCCGGCTCCGTGAGCAGCACCCCGGCGGTCAGCAGCAGCTCACCGCTGAGCAGATACGGGTACGGGTCCGCCATCTCCGAGGTGTGCACCCACAGCAGCTCGGCGTCGGCCGGGCCCGCGATCCCGCGGAGCCCGAGCTCTTCCAGGGCCAGCAGCCCGGCCAGCGGAACGGGCGGGGTGGGGGGTCCTGCGGGAGCTTCGGGCATGGATGTTTCATCCGTTCACGGAGACGAGAATGGATGAAACATACACTTCAGGGTCGCCGCCCCGCCGCCTAGCGTCGTCAGCGCACCCGTACGCGCGCCCCCGTGCCCTCGCGCAGGATCCGGCACACTCGAAGCAGCGCGTCACCGAAGGAACCGAAGGAAAGGCCACCCGCCCCATGAGCAGCAACGAAACGCCGCGCGGCCCCGTCGACTCCTCCCGCGTCCCGCGGTACGCCGGGCCCGCGACGTTCGCCCGGCTGCCCCGCCTCGACGAGGTCGGCACGGCGGACGTCGCCGTCGTCGGTGTGCCCTTCGACTCGGGTGTCTCCTACCGGCCCGGCGCCCGCTTCGGCGGCAACGCGATCCGTGAGGCCTCGCGCCTGCTCCGCCCGTACAACCCGGCACAGGACGCCTCGCCCTTCGCTCTGGCGCAGGTCGCCGACGCCGGGGACATCGCCGCCAACCCCTTCCACATCGAAGAGGCCGTCGACACGATCGAGGCCGCGGCCGACGACCTCCTCGGGACCGGCGCCCGGCTGATGACGCTGGGCGGCGACCACACCATCGCGCTGCCGCTGCTGCGTTCCGTCGCCAAGAAGCACGGTCCCGTCGCGCTGCTCCACTTCGACGCCCACCTCGACACCTGGGACACCTACTTCGGCGCCGCGTACACGCACGGCACGCCGTTCCGCCGGGCCGTCGAGGAAGGCATCCTCGACACGTCCGCGCTCTCCCACGTCGGCACCCGCGGCCCGCTGTACGGCAAGCAGGACCTCACCGACGACGCCAAGATGGGCTTCGGCATCGTCACCTCGGCCGACGTGATGCGGCGCGGCGTCGACGAGATCGCCGACCAGCTCCGCCAGCGCATCGGCGGCCGGCCGCTCTACATCTCCATCGACATCGACGTGCTGGACCCGGCGCACGCCCCCGGCACCGGCACCCCCGAGGCCGGCGGCCTCACCTCCCGCGAGCTGCTGGAGATCGTGCGCGGGCTGTCCTCCTGCAACCTGGTCTCCGCCGACCTGGTCGAGGTCGCTCCCGCGTACGACCACGCCGAGATCACCTCCGTCGCCGCCTCGCACACCGCGTACGAACTGACGACGATCATGACCCGCCAGATCGCGGAGGCCCGGAAGCAGTGAGCGACCAGCCCGACGACGCGGAGGCCCGGGAGCAGTGAGCGACGCCCAGCACGACGACGCGGAGGCCCGGAAGCAGTGAGCGACGCCCAGCACGACGACGCGGAGGCCCGGACGCCATGAGCCACGACCATCACGACGAGCGGCCCGAGCTCACCCCCGCGCAGGTCGCCGCCGCCCTGGACCCCCCGCCCGGACGCAACGGCGGCGACCTCGTCGTCGAGACCCTCCAAGGCCTCGGCGCGGCCACCGTCTTCGGCCTGCCGGGGCAGCACGCCCTGGGGATCTTCGACGCGCTGCGCCGTTCGTCCCTCGGCTACGTCGGGCTGCGCGTCGAGAACAACGCGGGCTTCGCCGCCGACGCCTACGGACGCGTCACCGGCGAGGTCGCCCCGCTGCTCCTGTCCACCGGACCGGGCGCGCTCACCTCGCTCGCCGCGCTCCAGGAGGCGGCGGCCGCCTCCGCACCCGTGCTGGCCATCGCCAGTCAGGTCCCGGCCGCGGGCCTGGGCGGCGGACGCCACGGCTACCTGCACGAACTGCGCGACCAGCAGGCGTCGTTCCGCGACATCGTGAAGTCCGTGCACACCGTCCGCACCGCCTCGCAGATCCCTTCCGCGATCGCCGCCGCCTGGGAGTCCGCGCTCACCGCCCCGCACGGCCCGGTCTGGGTCGAGATCCCGCAGGACGTGCTGACCGCACCGACGACGCTTCCGGTCGTCACGGCGATGGACGCCACGCCGCGCGAGGTGCACGCCCGCCCGGAACTCATCGCGGTCGCCGCCCACCTGCTGTCGAACGCGGAGCGTCCGGCGATCATCGCGGGCGGCGGAGTCGTGCGTTCCGACGCGTCCGGCAAACTGCGGGCGCTCGCGGAGAAGGTCACCGCCCCCGTCGTCACCACCTACGGCGGCAAGGGAGCCTTCCCGTGGGAGCACCGGCTCTCGCTCCAGTCCTGGATGGAGGACCGGCACATGACGGACTTCCTCGAGGACGCCGACGTCCTGCTCGTCGTCGGCTCCGGCCTCGGTGAACTCTCCTCGAACTACCACACGTTCGCCCCGCGCGGCCGGGTCGTGCAGATCGAGGCCGACGCCGGGAAGCTGGAGTCCAACCATCCGGCCCTCGGTATCCACGCCGACGCCCGCGACGCACTGGCCGACCTGCTCGAAGCGGTCACCGCGCGCGAGGACCCCGCCGCCGCCGAGCGCGTCACGGCGGTGCTCGGCCGGGTACGGGACCGGATCGCCGCCCAGGAACGCACCCTGGAACAGCACCTCCTCACCGAGATCCGCACAGCCCTGCCCGACACGTCCCCCAGCTTCTGGGACATGACGATCCTCGCCTACTGGGCCTGGGCCGCCTTCGACGCCCGCCGCCCCAACACCATGCACTCCGCCCAGGGCGCGGGCGGCCTCGGCTACGCCTTCCCGGCGGCCGTCGGCGCGGCCGCCGCCGACGGGACGAAGCCGGTCCTCGCGGTCTCCGGCGACGGCGGCGCGATGTACTCGATCGCGGAACTCGCCACCGCCCGCCAGTACGGCCTCCCGGTGACCTGGCTGATCGTCGACGACGGCGGTTACGGCATCCTGCGCGAGTACATGACCGACGCCTTCGGCGCGTCCACCGCGACGGAACTGTCCCGCCCGGACTTCGTCGCCCTCGCCGAGTCCTTCGGCGTCCCCGCGGTCCGCACCAGCCCCGAAACGCTCGCCGCCGACCTGGCCGAGGCCCTCGCGCAGCCCGGCCCCTCGGTCGTCGTACTCCCGGCGCTGCTCCGGATGTTCGAGCCGACGCACCTCTAGGGCGGGAGACCCCCGCCGGCCGGGAGGCGCTCCTCGCGCGACACGCCCCTGTCCCCCCACCGCGCCCGGGCCACGGTCCTCCCGGGCGCGGGGCCCTTCAGCGGGGGAGGCCTTCAGCGCCTGCACCCGCGCATGCCACCCCTGGCTGAACTCGTCCTGCTGCGCGAAGCCCCGGCTGCCCGGCAACTCCCCGGTAACTCCCCGGTCCGGGGCAGCAGTTCGGGCAGGGACCGGAAGACGGCCGCCGCCTCCGGGCCCTTGCGCCGATGGTGCGCGTGCATGAGGGAGGTCACCGCCCGGTCAGGTGGTCCTTCAGCGTGCCGGTGAACGCCGGGCTCCCGCCGCGTACAACTTTTCGGGCGGTGGGGAGTCAACTCAGTGGGCGCGCCGGGGGGCACGCCCGCTGAACACTCAGGGGACGGAAACCCGCACACATGACTACACCCCGCATATCGCGACGCGTCCGCGGCGCGCTCTCCGCCACGCTCGCCGTCGGCGTGCTCGCACCCGTGGCGGTCGGAGCGGCGCCCGCCGCGGCCGCCACGTCGACGGCGAGCTGCACCTCCGGCAGGGCCGGGCTCGCCGCGAAGCTGTCGAAGGACATCACCGCCGCCCTCAAGGGGCGCGCCTCGACCACCGCCGTGGCACTGTACGACCGGACCACGAAGACCACGTGCACACTCCGGGCCACCTCGCAGTACGACTCCGCGAGCGTCGTGAAGGCCACCGTGCTGGCCACGCTGCTCTGGGACAACGCCAAGCAGGGCCGCCACCTCACCTCGCGCGAGACCGACCTCAGCACCGCGATGATCACCAGGTCCGACAACGACGCGACCACCGCCCTGTGGAAGCAGCTCGGCGCCACCAAGGTCAGCGCGTTCCTCAAGGCGGCCGGGATGACCCACACCGTTCCCGGGGCCGGCGGGTACTGGGGGCTGACGCAGATCACCGCGCAGGACGAGCAGCGGCTGCTGACACTGCTCACCGCGAAGAACTCCGTGCTCACCGACAGTGCCCGCTCCTACGAGCTCGGCCTGATGCGCAAGGTCGTCTCCTCGCAGCGCTGGGGCACACCCGCCGGGGCCCCGGCCTCCGTCACCGTCCAGGTCAAGAACGGCTGGCTGCAGCGCGCCACCCACGGCTGGCGGGTGCACAGCATCGGCGCCTTCACGGGGAAGGGCCACGACTACGTGCTCACGGTGCTCACCCAGGACAACAAGACGATGACGGACGGCGTCAACACCATCCAGGCCGTCGCCAAGGCCGTGCACAAGGACCTGAACCTGGCGCCCCCGCGCACCATGCACGAGTTGGCCGCCCGCACCGCGCACCGGGCGGACGCCCCCGTCCCCGTGCTGCAGGAAGCGCTCCCGCCGGTGCCCGAGGCGCCGGCCGGCCGGATGCTCACCGTGACCCCGCGCTAGACCGACAGGTCCTACGTCCCAGGTCCCGTATTTGTTGCGGCGGGATGAAATCCGCAGCACACCGCGTTGGTGCCTTCCGGTAGGGCAGGTCGATCGGGAGGCACCGCGTGTCGGACGCAGGGGAGCAAGGGAGCGGCGGACAGTCGCGCGGCTGGGCACGGCGGCTGTGCGGCTACGCCTGGCGCTACCGGCGCAACGTGCTGCTGGCGCTCGGCTCGTCGCTCGCGGGAATGGCGGTGATGGCCCTCGTCCCGCTGGTCACCAAGGTGATCATCGACGACGTGGTCGTCGACCACACCCGGTCCCTGGCCGTCTGGACCGGTCTGCTGATCGTCGCGGCCGCGCTCGTGTACGTCTCCACCTACATCCGCCGCTACTACGGCGGCCGGCTCGCGCTGGACGTCCAGCACGACCTGCGGACCGAGATGTACGGGACGATCACCCGCCTCGACGGCAGACGCCAGGACGAGCTCTCCACCGGGCAGGTCGTCGGCCGCGCCACCAGCGACCTCCAGCTGATCCAGGGCCTGCTGTTCATGCTCCCGATGACCATCGGGAACATCCTGCTCTTCCTCATCTCCCTGGTGATCATGGCGTGGCTGTCGCCGCTGCTGACCCTCGTGGCCGTCGCCGTCGCCCCCGCCCTCTGGTTCATCGCCCGCCGCTCCCGCACCCGCCTCTTCCCGGCCACCTGGTACGCCCAGTCGCAGGCCGCGGCCGTCGCCGGAGTCGTCGACGGGGCCGTCTCGGGCGTCCGCGTCGTCAAGGGGTTCGGACAGGAGGACCAGGAGACCGGCAAGCTGCGCGTGGTCGGGCGGAAGCTCTTCGCCGGCCGGCTGCGCACCATCCGGCTGAACTCCCGCTACACCCCCGCCCTCCAGGCCGTCCCCGCCCTCGGCCAGGTCGCGATGCTGGCCCTCGGCGGCTGGCTCGCCACCCGCGGCGAGATCACCCTGGGCACCTTCGTCGCGTTCTCCACCTACCTCGCCCAGCTCGTCGGCCCGGTCCGGATGCTCGCCATGGTCCTCACCGTGGGGCAGCAGGCCCGCGCCGGGGTGGAGCGCGTACTGGAACTGATCGACACCGAACCGTCCCTCCAGGACGGCACCAAGGAACTCCCCGCCGACGCCCCCGCCAGCGTCGAGTTCGACGACGTGCGGTTCGGCTACGACGAGAAGCGCCCCGTCCTCGACGGCTTCTCGCTGACCATCGAACCCGGCGAGACCGTCGCCGTCGTCGGCGCGTCCGGCAGCGGCAAGTCCACCGTCTCCCTGCTGCTGCCGAGGTTCTACGACGTCACGCACGGCGCCGTCCTGGTCGGCGGACACGACGTCCGCGAACTGACCCTCGACTCGCTGCGGGCCGCCATCGGACTCGTACCGGAGGACAGCTTCCTGTTCTCCGACACCATCCGCGCCAACATCGCCTACGGCCATCCCGGCGCCACCGACGACCAGATCGAGCAGGCCGCCCGCTCCGCCCAGGCCGACCGGTTCATCACCGAACTGCCCGACGGCTACGACACCAAGGTCGGCGAGCACGGGCTCACCCTCTCCGGCGGCCAGCGCCAGCGCGTCGCGCTCGCCCGCGCCATCCTCACCGACCCCCGGCTGCTGCTCCTCGACGACGCCACCTCCGCCGTCGACGCCCGCGTCGAGCACGAGATCCACGAGGCGCTGCGCCAGGTCATGGCCGGCCGCACCACCCTGCTGATCGCCCACCGCCGCTCCACCCTCAACCTCGCCGACCGGATCGCCGTCCTTGAGGACGGCCGGCTCGCCGACATCGGCACCCACGAGGAACTGGAGCGCCGCTCCGCGCTCTACCGGCGCCTGCTCACGGACCCGGACGAGCTGGGCGGCACCTCGCCCGGCCATCTCGCGGCCACCGTCCCGGACCCCGCCGACGACCGCGCGCTCCAGGAGGAGATCGACGCCGAGTTCGACGCCGAGCGCGGCATCACCCCCGAGCTGTGGGTCCGCAAGGAGGAGGCGCGCGAGACCGACGCGGCCGGCACGCCCGCCACCCCCGAGCTCCTCGCCCAGGTCGAAGCCCTGCCCCCGGCGACCGACACCCCGGACGTCGACGAGGCCCGCGCCGTGCACGCCGAGGAGTCCTACGGGCTCCGCCGGCTGCTGCGCGGTTTCGGTCTTCCGCTGCTGGTCAGCCTGGTGCTGGTGGCCGTGGACGCCGGGGCGGGCCTGCTGCTGCCCGTGCTGATCAGGAACGGCATCGACGACGGTGTCACCCAGATGGCACTCGGCGCGGTCTGGGCGGCCTCCGCCTTCGGCCTCGTCGTCGTCCTCGTCCAGTGGGCGGCCCAGATCGGCGAGACCCGGATGACCGGCCGCACCGGCGAGCGGGTGCTCTACTCGCTGCGGCTGAAGATCTTCGCGCAGCTCCAGCGCCTCGGCCTGGACTACTACGAGCGGGAACTGACCGGCCGGATCATGACCCGGATGACGACGGACGTGGACGCCCTGTCCACGTTCCTCCAGACCGGTCTGGTCACGGCCTTCGTCTCCGTCGTCACGTTCTTCGGCATCATGGTCGCGCTGCTGGTCCTCGACGTGGAGCTGGCCCTGGTCGTCTTCGCGACGCTGCCGCTGCTCGTCGTCGGCACGATCTTCTTCCGCCGCAGAAGCGTCAAGGCGTACGAGCTCGCCCGTGAGCGCATCAGCGTCGTCAACGCCGACCTCCAGGAGTCCGTCTCCGGCCTGCGGATCGTGCAGGCCTTCCGCCGCGAACGCGACGGCGCCGACCGGTTCGCCGCGCGCAGCGACCACTACCGCGAGGCCCGGGTCCGCGGCCAGTGGCTGATCTCGGTGTACTTCCCGTTCGTGCAGCTCCTGTCGTCGGTGGCCGCGGCGGCCGTACTGATCGTCGGCGCCGGCCGGGTCGACGACGGCACGCTCACCACGGGCGCGCTGGTGGCCTACCTGCTCTACATCGACCTGTTCTTCGCGCCCGTGCAGCAGCTCTCGCAGGTCTTCGACGGCTACCAGCAGGCCACCGTCTCCCTCGGCCGCATCCAGGAACTCCTCCAGGAGCCGACGTCCACCGCCGACCAGGACCAAGCGCTGGACGTGCCGTCGCTGCGCGGCGACATCGCCTTCGAGGACGTGTCCTTCGCGTACGGCGGCGAGGAGGCGGCGCTCACCGGCGTCGACCTGCGCATCCCGGCCGGGCAGACGGTCGCGTTCGTCGGCGAGACCGGGGCGGGCAAGTCCACCCTCGTCAAACTCGTCGCCCGCTTCTACGACCCGACGGGCGGCCGGATCACGGCGGACGGCACCGACCTGCGCAGCCTCGGCCTCACCGCGTACCGGCACCGGCTCGGGGTCGTGCCGCAGGAGGCCTACCTGTTCGCGGGCACGGTGCGCGACGCCATCGCGTACGGGCGGCCGGAGGCCACCGACGCCGAGGTGGAGGCCGCGGCCCGGGCGGTCGGCGCGCACGACATGATCGCCACCCTGGAGGGCGGCTACCTCCACGAGGTCGCCGAACGGGGCCGCAACCTCTCGGCCGGCCAGCGCCAGCTGATCGCGCTCGCCCGCGCCGAACTCGTCGACCCGGACATCCTCCTGCTCGACGAGGCCACCGCGTCCCTGGACCTCGCCAGCGAGGCCCTGGTCAACCAGGCGACCGACCGCCTCGCGGGCCGGCGCACCACCCTCGTCGTCGCCCACCGCCTCACCACCGCCGCCCGCGCCGACCGGGTCGTGGTGATGGACCACGGCCGGGTCGTCGAGGACGGCACCCACGACGAACTCCTCGCCCGCGACGGGCACTACGCGGTGCTGTGGCGCACCTTCATAGGGGAGGACGAGCCCGCCGGGGTCTGAAACGGACCGGGTGCGGGGCCGCCTCCGCGCCTCGCCGGCGCCCGCCGTACGGAACGCGGAGCGCGTCGGGTGCAACCTCTGGATGGCCTCCGGCGTCGTAGGCACGTACACGTGTGTGCGTCCAGACATCCGACAGGGGTACGGACGTTCGATGAGGCGATGGGGCTGCTGGTGACCAGAGGGACCGAAGGACATGGCGGGCGCACAGGTCGCGGGGTCGCGTTCCGCCTGCTCGCCCTCGCGCTGACGACCGCCCTCGGCCTCGTCGTCGGCGGCGTGGAGGCGAGCAGCGCCGACGCCGCCTCGGTGTGTGCCGGGCGGCCCGCGAAGACGGTCAGGTTCGCGACGGGCGAGCTGCGCGTCTACCGGACCCGCGCCTACGCCTGCGCCACCGCCGTCGCGAAGGCGCCCGGCAAGCGCCGCCGGATGTCCGTACAGATCCAGCCCCGCGGCGGCCGCCCCGTCGTGGACACCGGCAGCTTCACCCAGCAGGCCGGACCGGTGACCGTCCACGCGCTGAACCGCTGCGTCCGGGCCTCCGGCACCGTCGCCGGGAGGACCGGCACCACGAGCTGGATCCTGTGCTGACCGGGTGAGGCGCACGAACGCCCGGCCCACAGGGTCTGGTGGTACGGGTACCGCCCCGCTAGGTTCACGACGTCTGTTGTGAATCATGGGGAGGGTGCATGCGTAAGGCGCTCAGAGGGTTCCTGTCGCTCGCGGTGCTCATCGGCACAGTGAGTGCGACGGGTGCTTCGGCCGGAGCGGCCACCGCCGCTGAACCGGCCGCGGTCCGGTCCGCCGTCAGCGACAGCGGTACGAGCACGGACATCAAGGACCGCATCCTGGCCATCCCGGGAATGAGTCTGATACAGGAGAAGCCCTACGCGGGATACCGCTACTTCGTACTCGAATACACCCAGCCGGTCGACCACCGGCACCCGTCCAAGGGCACGTTCCAGCAGCGCATCACCCTGCTGCACAAGGACACCTCGCGCCCGACGGTCTTCTACACCAGCGGCTACAACGTCTCCACCAACCCCAGCCGCTCGGAGCCGACCCGGATCGTCGACGGCAACCAGGTCTCGCTGGAGTACCGGTTCTTCACCCCGTCGCGACCGTCGCCCGCCGACTGGTCCAAGCTCGACATCTGGCAGGCCGCCAGTGACCAGCACCGGGTCTTCACCGCGCTGAAGCGGATCTACTCCAAGAACTGGCTGACCACCGGCGGTTCCAAGGGCGGCATGACCGCCACGTACTTCGAGCGCTTCTACCCGAACGACATGGACGGGGTCGTCGCCTACGTCGCGCCCAACGACGTGGTGAACAAGGAGGACTCGGCGTACGACCGCTTCTTCGCGAACGTCGGCACCGAGGAGTGCCGCGACCGGCTGGAGGGCGTGCAGCGCGAGGCGCTGGTCCGCCGGGAGCCGCTGGAGGAGAAGTACGCGCGGTACGCCGCGGACAACGGCTACACCTTCACCACCGTCGGCACCCTGGACAAGGCCTACGAGGCCGTGGTCATGGACTACGTCTGGGCGTACTGGCAGTACAGCCTGCTCGCCGACTGCGACTCGATCCCGGCCGACGCCAAGAACGCCACCGACCAGGCGATCTGGGACTCGGTCGACTCGATCTCCGGCTTCTCCGCCTACGCGGACCAGGGGCTGGCGAACTACACGCCGTACTACTACCAGGCGGGCACCCAGCTCGGCTCGCCCGACATCGCGCAGCCCTGGCTCGGCGACCTCAGCCGCTACGGCTACCAGCCGCCGCGCAACTTCGTCCCGAGCTCCATCCCGATGAGGTTCCAGCCCTCGGTGATGCGCGACGTCGACACCTGGGTGAAGCACCACGCCCACCACATGCTGTACGTGTACGGGCAGAACGACCCGTGGGGCGCCGAGCGCTTCCGGCTCGGCGCGGGCGCCCGTGACAGCTACGTCTTCACGGTGCCCGGCGGCAACCACGGCTCGAACGTCGCCGGTCTGGCGCCGGCCGAGAACGCCACGGCCACCGCGGCCATCCTGCGCTGGGCGGGCGTCGCCCCCGCCGCCGTCCAGGCGGACCCGGCGAAGGCGAAGCCGCTCGCGCAGTTCGACGCGCGGCTCGACAAGAAGGACCTGACGACCGAGCACCGGCTCGGCACCAGGCGCCCGTAGCGGAACCCCGCACCGGCGGCCGCCGTCAGGCCGGCCGCCGGTGCGGGAACCTCTAGTACGTCAGCCCGTAGCCCACCGGGTACAGCACCTGCGAGGGATCGTCCGCACGCTGCACCGGCACCGGAAGCTTCCCCTCCGGTGCGGCCCGGCCCGCGATCACCCGGGCGGCCGCCCGCAGTTCGACATCGGTCCACGAGTACGAGGCCAGGCTCGCCGCGTATCCGGTCCCGGCCAGCCGGGCGATGTCGTACGGGTTGCGGATCGCGACCGTGATCACCGGGACCCCGGTCGCCGCCAGCTCGCTCACCAGGGTCCGCTGCGAACTGGTCGCCGAGACGTTGTACGTCCCCACGATCACCGCGTCCTTGCCCCGCGCCGCCGCCACCGCCGCGTCGATGGCGGCCCGGGTCGGGGCGGTGCCGGTGGACAGGGCCGTGGCCGCGTACCCCAGCTCGTCGAACGCCTCGGCCAGCGTGGTCGTCGGCGGCCCCGTCGTACCGGACGGGGAGGCCGGGTCGGCCCCCACCACGAGCAGGTTCTTGTGCGAGCGCCGCGACAGCGGCAGCAGGGCGCCGGGGTTGTCCAGCAGCGTCGTGGTGTGCTCGGCGATCCGGTCGGCGGCGGCGAGGTGCGAGCGGGTGCCGACGGTGCGGTCCACCCCGCGGTGGCTGACGAACGGATCGTCGAACAGCCCCAGCTTCGTCTTCAGCCGCAGGATGCGCAGGATCGATTCGTCGAGCCGCGCCTCGCTGACCTCACCGCTCTTGACGGCCGCCAGGAGGGCGTTCCAGGACACCGCCAGGCTCGGCGGGTTGAGCAACTGGTCGACGCCCGCCTGCAGCGCCAGCACCGGCACCCGCTCGTCGCCGTACTTCGTCCGCACGCCCTCCATGCCGAGCGAGTCGGTGACCACGACGCCGTCGTAGCCGAGCTCCTCGCGCAGGATGCCGGTGAGGATGGGCTTGGACAGGGTCGCCGGGTCCTCCGCCGGGTCGAGCGCCGGCACCACGATGTGCGCCGTCATGATCGAGTCGATGCCCGCGGCGATCGCCGCCCGGAACGGCGGCTCGTCCAGCTCGGCCCACTGCGCGCGGGTGTGGTTGATCACCGGGAGCCCGGTGTGGCTGTCGGTGCTGGTGTCCCCGTGACCGGGGAAGTGCTTGGCCGTGGAGGCGATGCCGGAGCTCTGGTACCCCTTCACCTGGGCGGCGACCATCCCGGCCACGGACTGCGGGTCCGAGCCGAAGGAGCGGACGCCGATCACCGGGTTGGCCGGGTTGACGTTGACGTCCGCGTCGGGGGCGTAGTTCTGGCGGATGCCGATCGCGGCCAGTTCGGCGCCCGCGATCTGCCCCGCCCGGCGCGCGTCGGACCGCGAACCGCCCGCGCCCAGCGCCATCGCACCCGGCATCAGGGTGGCCGGCTCGCCCACCCGGCAGACGATGCCGTGCTCCTGGTCGGTGGAGATGAGGAGCGGCAGGCGTGAGGGCCCCGCCAGACCGGCCCGCTGGATGCCGTTGGAGAGATCGGCGATCTGGTGCGGGTCACGGGTGTTGTGCGCCCAGGCGAAGTAGATGATGCCGCCCACGTGGTACTTGGCGATCATCTCGGCGGCGGTGCGCACCCCGATCTCGGCGAGGTTGGCGTCGATGTCCGCCTGGTCGGGGTCGGTCGCGGAGTGCCCGTAGACCCGCATGACGAAGAGCTGGCCGACCTTCTCCTCCAGGCTCATCCGGGAGATGAGCCGCTTCAGCCGCTGCGTGGTGGCGGCGGAGGTGTGGCTGCTGCGTGCGGACGTCTGGGCGGCGACGGCGCCGGGGGCGACTGCCATGCCCGCGGCCGCCGCGACAGCGGTGGCCGCGGTGGCGGTGAGGAGGGTGCGTCTGGAGGTGCGGTCGTGCACGTGAGCTCCTTCGGCCGTACTCGGTGACGAGGGGGTGGTGAAAGAAACTTCCAAGGATCACGGATATCCAGAAAATAACTTCCGGTCAAGGGTGCGGACCGTTTTGAGCGCGCCCCCGACCCGAAACCGGTCCGGGGCGGAGGGGGTGGACGGGGTGCGCTCGGGGCGGGGGAGCCGACCGCTGACCGGCGAGTCGAAGGGTCCCGGGACGGCGATGGAATACTCGTGATTTTCGTGAGGCGAGGCGGCGGAGTGAGGCGAGGCGGCGGAGTCATGAGTGAGCGGTCGGATCTGGAGGCCTTGGCGGCGGCGCTCGACGCGTACGAGCCGCCGCCGGCCGAGTGGACGGACGAGTTGTGGGACCTGTACGAGCGCGCGGAGGCCGAACAGCATGTGCTGCGCGTCAGACCGGACCACTGGACGGACGAGCTGTGGGAGCAGTACCGGAGCACCGAGGTCCCTGAACCGCATGCGCCGCTGACTCAGGCGCAGCAAGAGCTCTTCGCGCAGGAGCGTGACCGGGAACGCCGGGCTTCCGCGCTGCGGCATCTGCTGGAAACCCTGGGGGAGCGACGGGAAAAGACCGGGTTGCGGGAACCCGCGCAGGCCGCCGACCTGGCTGAACGTTGGGTGAGGGCGGGCTTGCCGGCCCTCCCTGGGGCGCGCTTGTTGTACGAACTCGGCGCACCGCACGGTGAGGCGGCGCTGCTACGGCTCGTGGTCGATGACACGCTGGACCGTGGCGACCGGCAGATTGTCCGCGCATGGCTCATGGTGCTGCGCAAGCCGCGCAACCACGCGCTGGGCCGACAGCCCCAGGAGGGCGAGACACCTCTGCTGCCACCGGCGGTACGCAGCCTGGCCGATGCCTGGGGAATGGACGGCCGGTGGCCGCCCCGGACCGAGATGAACCGGGAGAGCGTCGCCGCTGTCCGCGCCGCCCTGGAAGCGCTCCTCCCGGCCCGGCGGCCGGCTGTATCCGAGCCACCGCCCGAGATGGTGGGAGCGGGGGACGAGGAACCGGAGGAGAGGCCCGGCTGGATCGACGTGAGAACCCTGGTGCGGGACATCGTGCCGCACCCGCGGACCGTCACCCGGGAGCGTATGGCCGAAGTGCGCCGTGAGGCTGAACGCATGGGCCTGGAAACCTACGGCGACTTCGCCGGGCGGTGGACGACGCGCATCGGCGCGTGGCTCGCCGGTCAGATGTTCTCCTGGCTCTGCGCAGCGAGGAGGGAGCCGGCCGACTTCGCTCCCTGGGGTGTGGACCTCGCGGAGCAGTACGTGCTCCGCGGATTCGCCGCCGAGGACGCCGGGCGCTTCCTGGACCTCTCCACGGACATCGCCCCGCGCAGCGTGGCCGCGCTTGATCGCCTCAAGGAGTCGGGAGGGAACTGAGGGACGTCACCGCAGCCCCGCGCCCGCCCCGTGGGCCTGAAGGGCCGAGACCGCCGCCGTGATCGCCGGCCGCCGCGCCGCGTCCGTACGCCACAGCGCGTACAGCCGCCGCACCGGCACGGGATCGATCCGCACCGCCACGACCCCGTCCGGCAGCGGCCCGCGTCCCAGTCGCGGGATCATCGCGACCCCGAGACCGGCGGCGAGCAGGGCCAGTTGGGTGTGGTTCTCCTCGGCCTGGTGGCGGATGTCCGGCTCGTACCCCGCCGTGCGCAGCGTGCGTACGAGCCAGTCGTGGCAGACCGTCCCCGGCGGCTGGCAGATCCACCGCTCCCGCGCCAGCTCCTCGCGCCGCACCCCGTCCCGTCCCGCCAGCCGGTGGCCGGCGGGCACCAGCAGATCGCACCGGTCGTCCCCGATCACCGCCTGCGCCACGCCCTCCGGAGCCGGCAGCGGGGCGATGTCCCAGTCGTGCGCGACGGCCAGGTCGATCACGCCCTTGGCCACCAGGTCCACCGAGAGGTGCGGATCGACCTCGGTCAGCCTCACGTCCAGGTCCGGGTGCTCGCGGTCCAGCTCCGCCAGCACCCCGGGCAGCAGCCCGCGCGCCGCCGACGCGAACGCGCCGATCGACAGCCGCCCCGTCGGCAGCCCCCGGCGCTCCTCCAGCGAGGTCTCGGCGCGCTCCACGATCGCCAGCAACTCCTGGGCGGTGGCGGCCAGCCGGACCGCCTCCTCGGTCAGCGCGACACCGCGGCCGCGACGCTCCAGCAGCGTCGTGCGGGTCTCCCGCTCCAGTTTGGTGATCTGCTGCGAGACCGCCGAAGGGGTGTAGCCGAGCGCGGCCGCCGCACGCGCGACGGAACCGTGGACGGAGATGGCGTGCAGGGCGCGCAGCCGGGCGAGATCGAGCACCGGAGCCTCCGAGGTCCCGTCGATTCATTAGCAACGCTCAATTCCACCATGAAGGAATCCGCGCTGGTGCTACATGGTCCGCGCACGCGATCCTCGGTGCATGCGTCCCCTCCACATCGCCCTGGCCGTCCTGGTGGCCGCTCTCTGGGGTGTCAACTTCGTCGTCATCGAGCTCGGGCTCGACCACTTCCCGCCGCTGCTCTTCTCCGCCCTCCGCTTCCTGGTCGCGGCGTTGCCCGCCGTCTTCTTCGTCGGGCCGCCCAAGGTCGCCTGGAAGTGGATCGCAGGGGTCGGGCTGGCCCTGGGAGTGGCCAAGTTCGGGCTGCTCTTCATCGGCATGGACCGGGGGATGGGCGCCGGACTCTCCTCCCTGGTCCTCCAGGTGCAGGCGGTCTTCACCGCGCTCCTCGCCGCGCTCGTGCTCGGTGAACGGCCGGGCAGGGTACGGCTGCTGGGGATGGCGGTGGCGCTCGCCGGAATCGGCGTGGCCGCCGTCGACGAGGGGGCGAGCGGGCCCGTGCTCGCCTTCGTCCTGGTGATCGCGGCGGCGGCCTGCTGGGGCGTGTCGAACGTCCTGACCCGCAGGGCTGCCCCGCCCGACTCCCTGAACTTCATGGTGTGGGTCTCGACCGTGCCCGTCCTGCCGCTCCTCGGCCTCTCCCTGCTCTTCGAGGGCTGGGACCGCGACCGGGAGGCGCTCGCCGCGCTCGACTGGAGCGGCGCCGGAATCATCGTGTACGTCGCCTGGGTCGTCACGATCTTCGGCTTCGGGGCCTGGGGCTTCCTGCTGAGCCGCTACCAGGCCTCGTCCGTCGCCCCGTTCACGCTGCTCGTGCCGGTCTTCGGGATGTCCTCGGCCGCGCTGCTGCTCGACGAGTCGGTGAGTCCGCTGCGGTGGTGCGCGGCGGCGCTGCTGGTGGGCGGGGTGGCGCTGACCTCGTTCGCGGGGGCGCGGCGGGCCCGCGTGCCCGCCCCCGAGCCGGCCCCGGTCTGAGGGGCCGGCTCCCGGGCCGCCCTACTGCTTCGGCGCGCCCAGCCGCAGCAGGTGCTCGCGCCCCGCGCTCAGCATTCCCGGCAGTTCAGCCGCCTGCGGGTACCAGCGCTTCTCGTACTCCCAGCACACCCAGGTGTCCGCGTCCAGCGTGTCCAGGCAGGCCCGCAGGGGCAGCACGCCCGCGCCCAGGGCCACGGGCGTGGTGTCCTCGGCCGAGACGATGTCCTTCACCTGGACGTAGCCCAGGTGCGGGGCCAGCACCGCATGGCTCGCCACCGGCTCCTCGCCCGCCAGCCAGGTGTGCATGACGTCCCACAGCGCGCCGATGCTCCCGTGCCCCACCGTGCCGGCCACCCGGGCCACGTCGACCCCCGCGCGGTGCGAGTCGTGGGTCTCCAGCAGGACGCGCACGCCCATGTCGGCGGCGTACGGGGCAACGGCGGCCAGCCTGCGGGCGGCGGTCGCGTCGGCCGTGGCGGGGTCCTGGTCGCCGCCGCCGGGGAAGACCCGGACGTGGGGCGCGCCCAGGTCGCGGGCCAGCTCGATCAGCCCGGCGAGCTCGTCCAGCACGGGCTGGTCGTCCCCCTCGGCGGCGGTCCGCACGTAACCGGCCGCGGTCAGGATCTCGACGCCGCCCCGCTTGAACTCGTCGGCCACCCCGGCCCGCTCGGACTTCGACAGCCCGGGGTGCACCGGCTCCTCGGGGTGGGCGCGCAGCTCCACCCCCTGATAGCCGTGCTCGGAGGCCAGCCGGACGACCTCGGATACCGACAGCCCCGGCACCCCGAGGGTGGAGAAAGCGAGCTTCACGTGCGTGTCCCTTCCTTCGGTACGTGCCGCAGCTTACGAGGGGCCGGCGCGGCGTCGGCCCGGGGCACGTCCGCCGCCTACCCGGACCTGGGCCGATTCACCCCGGGGCGCTGCCGTCGAGCCGCGCACCATCAGGTCCGCGGCGATCGTCGCGATGCCGCCGGGCGGCGGGGCCTCCTTGCCCGTCGCCAGCCGGCCCGCCCGGGCCCCCGCCTCGACGAGCGGCAGCCGTACGGTCGTCAGGGCCGGGACCGCGTCCACCGAGAACGGCAGGTCGTCGAAACCGGCCACCGAGATGTCCTCGGGGATGCGCAGGCCGCGGTCACGGATCGCCGCGGCGGCGCCCAGGGCGACCGTGTCGTTGGCCGCGACGACGGCCGTGATCTCCGGTTCGCGGCGCAGGAGTTCGAGCGTGGCGTCGTAGCCGGAGCGGCGGTCGTAGGAGCCGTGCACGGTGAGCCGCTCCTCGTCGCCCACGAGCCCCACGGCCTTCATCGCGTCGCGGTGGCCCTCCAGCCGGTGCCGGGTGGTGGTCCGCTCCACCGGGCCCGCGACGTAGCCGATGTCGCGGTGGCCCAGCGAGAGCAGGTGCTCGGTGAGGCGCCGGCCGCCGCCGCGGTTGTCGAAGGCCAGCGCGGCCAGCACGGAGGTGTTGTCGGGCAGCGGGGGGCGCCCGCACAGCACCACCCGGGTCCCGGCGTCCGCGAGTCTCGCCAGCTTCGCGGACATCGCGGCCTGGTGGGCCGGGTCCTCGACCGCGCCCCCGGTGAGGACGACGGCGGCGGCGCGCTGGCGCTGGAGGAGGGTCAGGTAGGTGAGCTCGCGTTCCGGGGAGCCGCCGGTGTTGCAGACGATCGCGAGCTTCTCGCCGCCCGCCCGGCCGGAGCCGTCGCCCGGACCGCCGATCTCCGTCTGGGCCGCGCCCGCCATGATCCCGAAGAACGGGTCGGCGATGTCGTTGACCAGGATCCCGATCAGGTCGGACGTGGCCGCCGCGAGCGAGCTCGCGGGCCCGTTGAGCACGTAGTCCAGGTCGTCCACCGCACGCAGGACCCGCTCCCGAGTGGACGCCGCCACCGGGTAGTTGCCGTTCAGCACGCGGGAGACGGTGGCCGGGGACACCCGGGCGCGAGCCGCCACGTCCGCCAGGGTGACTGTCATCGCATTCCTCCGAGGAGTGATGAGGGGGGAGAAGACCAATCAGCGCGCCCCCTCTTGTCCAGGCCGCTGTCGGCAGGCTAGCGTCATACCGCATAGAAAGCGCTTGCTACGGCTGTATGGAGGAACTTCGTGACACGCAGGACAGTGCGCATCGCCATGAACGGCGTCACGGGTCGCATGGGATACCGGCAGCACCTGGTGCGCTCGGTCCTCGCGATCCGCGAGCAGGGCGGCCTCGACCTCGGCGACGGTGACGTGCTGTGGCCCGAGCCGGTCCTCGTCGGCCGCCGTGCCCACGCGCTGGAGTCACTCGCCGAGCAGCACGGCCTGACCGAGTGGTCGACCGACCTGGACGCGGTCCTCGCCGACGACACCATCGACATCTACTTCGACGCCCAGGTCACCTCGGCCCGCGTCGAGGCGATCAAGAAGGCCATCGCGGCGGGCAAGCACATCTACACCGAGAAGCCCACCGCCACCGACGTCGAGGGCGCCCTCGACCTCGCCCGCCTCGCCCGGGACGCCGGCATCAAGCACGGCGTCGTCCAGGACAAGATCTTCCTGCCGGGGCTCATGAAGCTGAAGCGCCTCATCGACGGCGGCTTCTTCGGCGAGATCCTCTCCGTACGCGGCGAGTTCGGCTACTGGGTCTTCGAGGGGGACTGGCAGGAGGCGCAGCGCCCCTCGTGGAACTACCGCGCGGAGGACGGCGGCGGCATCGTCGTCGACATGTTCCCGCACTGGGAGTACGTGCTCCACGAGCTGTTCGGCCGGGTCACCACCGTCCAGGCGCACGTCCAGACGCACATCCCCGAGCGCTGGGACGAGCAAGGAAAGCCGTACGCCGCGACCGCGGACGACGCCGCGTACGGCATCTTCCAGCTGGAGGGCGGCGCGGTCGCCCAGATCAACTCCTCCTGGACGGTCCGCGTCAACCGCGACGAACTCGTCGAGTTCCAGGTCGACGGCACCCACGGCTCCGCCGTCGCGGGTCTGCGCAACTGCCGCGTCCAGCACCGCTCGGCCACCCCGAAGCCGGTCTGGAACCCCGACCTCCCGGTCACCGAGTCCTTCCGCGACCAGTGGCAGGAGGTCCCGGACAACGCGGTCTTCGACAACGGCTTCAAGGCGCAGTGGGAGCTGTTCCTCCGCCACATCGTGCTCGACGAGCCCTACACCTGGGACCTGATGGCCGGCGCCCGCGGCGTCCAGCTCGCCGAGCTCGGCCTCAAGTCCTCCGCCGAAGGCCGCCGCTTCGACGTCCCGGAGCTGAGCCTGTGATGCCGCGCCCCACCCCCGTCGCACCGGAGCGGACCCCATGACCATCCACCTCCCGCAGGGACCGTACGAGCCCCGCACCACCCCGCTCGACCTCGCGCCCGGCGGAGCGCCCCTGGCCTCCCGCACGGTCTTCTCCGCCGCCCACGTCGTCGCCGACCCGTACGCCGACATCAGCCCCGACTCCCCGGCCGCCGTCGACTGGGACGCCACCCTCGCCTTCCGCCGCCACCTCTGGTCGCACGGCCTGGGCGTCGCCGAGGCCATGGACACCGCCCAGCGCGGCATGGGCCTGGACTGGGCAGGAGCCGCCGAGCTGATCCGCCGCTCGGCCGCCGAGGCCAAGACCGTGGGCGGCCGCATCGCCTGCGGCGTCGGCACCGACCAGCTCCCCGCCGGCCCGGCCACCCTCGCCGAGGTGCGGTCCGCGTACGAGGAACAGCTCGCCCTCGTCGAGGAGAGCGGCGCCCAGGCCATCCTGATGGCCTCCCGCGCCCTCGCCGCCGCGGCGAAGAGCCCGCAGGACTACCTGGAGACGTACGCGCACCTGCTGCGCCAGGCCACCGAACCGGTCGTGCTGCACTGGCTGGGCCCGATGTTCGACCCGGCCCTGGACGGCTACTGGGGCTCCACCGACCTGGACGAGGCCACCGACACCTTCCTCCAGGTCATCGCCGAACACCCCGACAAGGTCGACGGCATCAAGATGTCCCTGCTCGACGCGGAGCGCGAGACCGACGTCCGCCGCCGGCTGCCCTCCGGGGTCCGCTGCTACACGGGGGACGACTTCAACTACCCCGAGCTGATCGCCGGCGACGACCGCGGCTTCAGCCACGCGCTGCTCGGCATCTTCGACCCCCTCGGCCCGCTGGCCGCGCACGCGGTACGGGTCCTCGACACGGGCGACACCAAGGGGTTCCGCGAACTGCTCGACCCGACCGTCGAGTTGTCCCGCCACCTCTTCCAGGCGCCCACCCGCTACTACAAGACGGGCGTGGTGTTCCTCGCCTGGCTGGGGGGCCACCAGGACCACTTCACGATGGTGGGCGGCCTGCAGTCGGCCCGCTCCCTGCCGCACCTGGCGAAGGCGTACGAACTCGCGGACCGCCTCGGCCTGTTCCCCGACCCGGACCTGGCCGAGTCCCGGATGCGCGCGCTGCTCACGGTCAACGGAGGCCCCCGATGAGTGACGGCCGTCTCTCCATCAACCAGGAGACCATCAAGCAGTGGTCGCTGCCCGAACTCGCCGAGGGCTGCGTGAAGGCGGGCATCGACAAGGTCGGCCTGTGGCGGGCCCCCGTCCAGGAGTACGGCGTCGAGGCCACGGCCCGCCTCCTCTCCGACGCGGGCCTGTCCGTCACCAGCCTCTGCCGGGGCGGCTTCCTCACCGCGCTCGATGCGGCCGAGCGGGCCCGCGCCCTGGACGACAACCGCGCGGCCCTCGACGAGGCGGCGGGCCTGTCCACGGACACGCTGGTCCTGGTCTCGGGCGGCCTCCCCAAGGGCAGCAAGGACCTGTACGGCGCCCGCGAGCGCATCGCGGACGCGCTGGCCGAACTGGCCCCGTACGCGGCCGAACGCGGTGTGCGCCTGGCCATCGAACCGCTGCACCCGATGTTCGCCTCGGACCGCTGCGTGGTCTCCACCCTGTCCCAGGCCCTGGACATCGCGGAACGCTTCCCGGCCGACCAGGTCGGCGTGGTCGTCGACACGTACCACCTGTGGTGGGACGACCAGGCGCCCGCCCAGATCGCCCGCGCGGGCGCGGCCGGCCGCATCCACTCCTTCCAGCTCGCCGACTGGATCACCCCCCTCCCGGCGGGCGTCCTGCTGGGCCGGGGTCAACTGGGCGACGGCAGCGTGGACTTCCGCGCCTTCCGGACGGCGGTCGAGGCCACCGGCTTCGACGGCCCCGTCGAGGTGGAGATCTTCAACGAGGACCTGTGGGCGCGTGACGGCGCCGAGGTCCTGGCCGAGGTCGCCGCCCGGTACGCGGAGCACGCCTGCTGAGCCGGTGACCAGGCCCTCACCGGGCTGCCGGCCGCCGAGGCAAAGAGATGGCCAAGACGTGCAACCCCTGGGCACCCTGACGGGTCATCTCTTCGCCGGACGCTTCCGGGGGGTATCCGGGGGGATGGGGAAGCCACGGCCGAGGGGGACAGCGAGGGGGGTCCGGTCGAGAGACCGGGCCCCGTTTCGCCGTACCCGGGAAGCCGCCCGGGCGGAGCATCCGGCGTTCAGGCGGTGGATGCGGAGCGTCCGGGCGAAGGGCGCCGTGCGACGAAGACGAACTCCAGGCCCGGCCTGTCAGGTGCGTCGCGTACGTCCTCCACCACGAAACCCCGCGCGGTCAGGTCCCTCTCGACCTCCTGCCGCTCGCGGAAACGCACCGTCGAATCCGACGTGAGCACCTGCCCGTCCACCGCGAACGCGTAGGTCCAGCGGAACGACACCAGCGGCCCGTCCACCTCCACCACGTCGACCCAGCTCTCGACCGCGCCGGACCCCGGGACCTCCGTCACGCTGTACGACGCCTCTCGCGTCCACTCCTCCCAGGCCCGCCTCGCCGGGACACGGGTCTCGAACACCAGGCGTCCCCCGGGCCGCAGGGCCCCGTACGCCGCCCGGAGAGTCGTCCGCCATTCCCGCGCATCGACGATCGCCTGGGCCACGTTCGCCGTCATGGTCGCGAGATCCGCCTGGAGCGGCAGCACCGCGGCGCAGTCCCCGTCGACCCACCGGACCCGCTCGCCCCCTGGTTTGGCCCGAGCCACCTCGACGGAGGCCCGGGCGGGGTCGACGCCGACGACATCCACCCCACGCCCGGCCAGCAGCAACGCCAATACCCCGGTCCCGCAACCGATGTCCAGCACGCGCCGCGCGCCGAACTCCTCGGCCATCCGGAGGTAGGCGTCGAGATCACCACGGTCCGGCTCCAGCGCGTCGTACAGCGCGGCCAGCCGCGGGTCCTGGAAGCACGCGTCCGTCATGGGGGCGAAGGTATGCGGACGCGGACAGGACCCGCCACCGGATTCGGGGGCACCGCAGCGGCCCACCGGTTGTCAGCCCCGCCCGGTACCGTCACGGGCATGTCCACCATGTCCTCCACGACGTCGTCCACGCCGAACATGGCCGTCCTGGAAGGCGTACTCGAGCGCATCACGTACGCCAACGAGGAGAACGGTTACACCGTCGCGCGCGTGGACACCGGGCGGGGGAGCAACGACCTGCTCACCGTCGTCGGGTCGCTGCTCGGCGCGCAGCCCGGGGAGTCGCTGCGGATGGAGGGGCGCTGGAGCTCCCACGCGCAGTACGGCAAGCAGTTCACCGTCGAGAACTACACGACCATCCTCCCCGCCACGATCCAGGGCATCCGCCGCTACCTCGGCTCCGGGCTGATCAAGGGCATCGGTCCCGTCATGGCCGACCGGATCACCACCCACTTCGGCGTGGACACCCTCGACATCATCGAGCAGCAGCCGAAACGGCTCGTCGAGGTCCCCGGGCTCGGGCCGAAGCGGACGAAGATGATCGCCGCCGCCTGGGAGGAGCAGAAGGCGATCAAGGAGGTCATGGTCTTCCTCCAGAGCGTCGGCGTCTCGACGTCCATCGCCGTCCGCATCTACAAGAAGTACGAGGACGCCTCGATCTCCGTCGTGAAGAACCAGCCCTACCGGCTGGCCGCCGACGTCTGGGGCATCGGCTTCCTCACCGCGGACCGGATCGCCCAGGCCGTCGGCATTCCGCACGACAGCCCGGAGCGGGTCAAGGCGGGGTTGCAGTACGCCCTGTCGCAGTCCAGCGATCAGGGGCACTGCTTCCTGCCCGAGGAGCGGCTCATCGCGGACGCGGTCAAGCTCCTTCAGGTCGACACCGGGCTCGTCATCGAGTGCCTGGCCGGGCTGGCCGCGGAGCCGGAGGGCGTCGTACGGGAGAAGGTGCCCTCGCCCGAGGGCGGTGAGCCGGTCACGGCCGTCTATCTGGTGCCCTTCCACCGGGCCGAGATCGCCCTCGCCGCGCAGGTGCGGCGGCTGCTGCGGACCCCCGAGGAGCGGATGCCGGCCTTCCGCGACGTGGACTGGGACGCGGCGCTGAAGTGGCTCGCCGGGCGTACGGGGGCGAAGCTGGCGCCCGAGCAGGAGGCCGCCGTGCGGCTCGCGCTCAGCCGGAAGGTGGCCGTGCTGACCGGGGGGCCCGGCTGCGGCAAGTCGTTCACCGTGCGGTCGATCGTGGAGCTGGCCCGGGCGAAGAAGGCGAAAGTCGTGCTGGCCGCGCCCACCGGGCGGGCGGCGAAGCGGCTCGCCGAGCTGACCGGAGCCGAGGCCTCCACCGTGCACCGGCTGCTGGAACTCAAGCCGGGCGGCGACGCCGCGTACGACCGGGACCGTCCGCTGGACGCCGATCTCGTCGTCGTGGACGAGGCGTCCATGCTCGACCTGCTGCTCGCCAACAAGCTGGTCAAGGCCGTGGCGCCCGGGGCCCATCTCCTGCTGGTCGGCGATGTGGACCAGCTGCCCTCGGTCGGTGCGGGGGAGGTGCTGCGGGACCTGCTCGCCGACGGCGGGCCCGTCCCCGCGGTCCGGCTGACCACCATCTTCCGCCAGGCCCAGCAGTCCGGCGTCGTCACCAACGCCCACCGGATCAACTCCGGCGTACCGCCCCTCACCCAGGGGCTCAGCGACTTCTTCCTCTTCGTGGAGGACGAGACGGAGGACGCCGGGGTGCTCGCGGTGGACGTGGCGGCCCGTCGCATCCCGGCCAAGTTCGGGCTGAATCCGCGCCGGGACGTGCAGGTGCTCGCCCCGATGCACCGCGGCCCGGCCGGGGCCGGTCATCTCAACGGGCTGCTCCAGCAGGCGATCACCCCGGGACGCCCCGGTCTGCCCGAGAAGCGGTTCGGCGGCCGGGTGTTCCGCGTCGGCGACAAGGTCACCCAGATCCGCAACAACTACGACAAGGGGGAGAACGGTGTCTTCAACGGGACCGTCGGTGTCGTCACCGCTCTCGACCTGGACGAACAGAAGCTGAGCGTGCTGACGGACGAGGACGAGGAGATCTCCTACGACTTCGACGAGCTCGACGAGCTGTCCCACGCGTACGCCATGACGATCCATCGGTCCCAGGGCAGCGAGTACCCGGCCGTCGTCATCCCCGTGACGAAGAGCGCCTGGATGATGCTCCAGCGAAACCTGCTGTACACGGCCGTGACGAGGGCCAAGAAGCTCGTCGTGCTGGTCGGCTCGCGCCAGGCGATCGGCCAGGCGGTCCGCACGGTTTCCGCGGGAAGACGCTGTACGGCGCTCGATTACCGGTTGTCAGGAGGCTCGGGGGGAGGATCCCCCGAAAAAATGATCGATCAAAACGGTGGGAAACATCACGCGGCCCTTCCGGAACCGGAGTCAAGGGGGCAGGATGAGTAAGTTCGCGGCACTCAGTGCCGCGAGTAGGTCCAATGGACGACCCCGAGTGCACTCTCCTGAGCCAAATGGGGGAGGGTGGAGACAGTCAGGGAACCTCGAAGAAGAGGCACTACGTCGGTGAGGGATGACGTGAGCGAGCACACCAACAACGCTGTGGTACTGCGGTACGGCGATGACGAGTACACCTACCCGGTGATCGACAGCACCGTCGGCGACAAGGGCTTCGACATCGGGAAGCTCCGGGCGAACACCGGCCTGGTGACGCTGGACAGCGGATACGGCAACACCGCTGCCTATAAATCGGCCATCACCTACCTGGATGGCGAGCAGGGCATCCTGCGGTACCGCGGCTACCCGATCGAGCAGCTCGCCGAGCAGTCGACGTTCCTTGAGGTCGCGTACACGCTCATCAACGGTGAGCTTCCGAAGGTCGACGAGCTGTCGGCCTTCAAGAACGAGATCACCCAGCACACGCTGCTGCACGAGGACGTCAAGCGGTTCTTCGACGGCTTCCCCCGTGACGCCCACCCGATGGCCATGCTGTCCTCGGTCGTCAGCGCGCTGTCCACGTTCTACCAGGACAGCCACAACCCGTTCGACGAGGAGCAGCGTCACCTCTCGACGATCCGGCTGCTGGCCAAGCTTCCGACCATCGCGGCGTACGCGTACAAGAAGTCGATCGGTCACCCGTTCGTCTACCCGCGCAACGACCTCGGCTACGTCGAGAACTTCCTGCGTATGACCTTCTCGGTCCCCGCCCAGGAGTACGTGCCGGACCCGGTCGTCGTCTCGGCGCTGGAGAAGCTGCTCATCCTGCACGCGGACCACGAGCAGAACTGCTCGACCTCCACCGTGCGTCTGGTCGGTTCCTCGCAGGCGAACATGTTCGCCTCGATCTCCGCCGGCATCTCGGCCCTGTGGGGTCCCCTGCACGGTGGTGCCAACCAGTCGGTGCTGGAGATGCTCGAGGGCATCCAGGCCAACGGCGGCGACGTCGACAGCTTCATCCAGAAGGTGAAGAACAAGGAGGACGGCGTCCGCCTGATGGGCTTCGGCCACCGGGTGTACAAGTCCTTCGACCCGCGCGCCAAGATCATCAAGGCCGCGGCCCACGACGTCCTGTCCTCGCTCGGCAAGTCCGACGAGCTGCTCGACATCGCGCTCAAGCTGGAGGAGCACGCGCTCTCCGACGAGTACTTCGTCTCGCGCAACCTCTACCCCAACGTGGACTTCTACACCGGTCTGATCTACCGGGCCATGGGCTTCCCGAGCGAGATGTTCACCGTGCTCTTCGCCATCGGCCGGCTGCCGGGCTGGATCGCCCAGTGGCACGAGATGATCAAGGAGCCGGGTTCCCGCATCGGCCGCCCGCGCCAGATCTACACCGGCGAGGTCCTGCGCGACTTCGTCCCGGTCGAGGGCCGCTGACCCCGGATCACCCCCGCACCACCCCCGGCCCACGGGCCGGTCGCCTTCGCCCCGACTGCCGCGCTTTCGCACAGAGCGCGGTGTCCGGGGCGATTTGCTTGCCCGGAGCGTGCACGACCCCACCCGCGCGGGAGCGCTCCCGTACGAAAGCGAGAAGCGCCCCGCCGTCGATCCCCCCACGGGCCGACAGCGAGGCGCTTCCCATATCCCGGAGCGGATTCCCCCCACGGGATCCGGCCGGGCGTTCGGTGGGAGCCGAAGCTCCTGGGTTCCTCGGTACTGCTTGGGTCCTGCGCCTCTCCTCGTACCGCCTGCGCGTGCCGCCTGCGGTCCGCCGGGGTACGTACGTAACGGGAGGGCCGCTCAAAGCTCCCCGGTGCACGTGCCCCGGCCAACGCTTGCCCGGAGCGTCCCCCAAGACCCTCCGTCGGACGTCCCCCAAGACATCCTTTGGCATCGCACTCTAAGACTCGCGAACCCACCGAATGGTTACCCCTGAACCGGTGTGATCTAAGTCTCTTTGTGTAAATTACGTGAAGGACCGCAGGCGCAGGCTGTTCGTCACGACGAAGACCGAGGAGAAGGCCATTGCCGCTCCCGCAATCATAGGGTTGAGCAGGCCAAATGCCGCAAGGGGTAGAGCAGCAACGTTGTAACCGAATGCCCAGAAGAGGTTGCCCCTGATGGTGGCCAGGGTGCGCCGGGACAGCCGGATGGCATCGGCTGCCACCTTGAGATCTCCACGAACGAGGGTCAGATCGCTCGCCTCGATCGCGGCGTCCGTGCCCGTCCCCATGGCCAGACCGAGGTCCGCGGTGGCCAGTGCCGCCGCGTCGTTGACCCCGTCCCCGACCATGGCGACCGACCGCCCCTCGCTCTGCAACCGCTCGATGACGTGCGCCTTCTCCTCGGGCAGCACCTCGGCGCGGACCTCGTCGATCCCGACCGCGCGGGCCACCGACTCCGCCACCGCCCGGTTGTCGCCGGTGAGCAGGATCGGTCTCAGGCCGAGCGCGCGGAGGTCGGAGACCGCCGCCGCACTGGTCTCCTTGACCGCGTCGGCGACTTCGATGGCACCGCGTGCCGCGCCGTCCCAGGCGACCGCGATCGCGGTACGGCCCTGGGCGGCCGCCTCCGCCAGCGCGGCGGCCAGCGCGCCGGGGATGTCGATTCCGGCGTCCGTGAGCAGCCGGGGACGTCCCACGAGGACGGTGTGGCCCTCGACGACGCCCTGGACGCCGAGGCCGGGGAGGTTGGTGAAGTCGTCGGGGGTGGGGAGGGGGGCTGTGGTGCGGTCGGTGGCTCCGG
>NZ_JBEXXO010000020.1:0-105673 GCF_040630435.1 Streptomyces sp. NPDC005803
CCCCGCGGCCCGTCCTGACTGCCCCGCGGGCGGGGCCTCGGGAGTGCGCACTCCCGAGGCCCCTCGCGCGTGTCCCGGCCGGCTCAGCCCAGCCGCTTGACCGCGGCCGCCACCCGTTCGTCGGTCGCCGTGAACGCCACGCGGACGAAGCGGTCGCCGGCCGGCCCGTAGAAGTCCCCGGGCGCCACCAGGATGCCCAGCTCGGCCAGGTAGGCCACGGTGTCCCAGCACGGCTCGTCGCGGGTCGCCCACAGGTAGAGGCTCGCCTCGCTGTGCTCGATCCGGAAGCCGTGGGCCTCCAGCGCGGTCCGCAGGGCGGCGCGACGGTCGGCGTAGCGGGTGCGCTGCTCGGCCACGTGCGTGTCGTCGCCGAGCGCCGCGACGGTCGCCGCCTGGACGGGGGCGGCCGTCATCATCCCGCCGTGCTTGCGGATCAGCAGCAGCTCGCTCAGCACGTCCGCGTCGCCCGCGATGAAGGCGGCGCGGTAGCCGGCGAGGTTGGAGCGCTTGGAGAGCGAGTGGACGGCCACGACGCCCTCGTACGTACCGCCGCAGACGTCCGGGTGGAGCACGGAGACCGGTTCGGCCTCCCAGCCCAGCTCCAGGTAGCACTCGTCGCTGAAGACCAGCACGTCGTGCTCGCGCGCCCAGGCGACGATCCGGGTCAGCTCGTCCTTGGCGAGGACCCGGCCGGTCGGGTTGGACGGCGAGTTGAGCCAGAGGAGCTTCAGGCCGGTGGGGTCGAGTGCGGTGGGGTCGTCGTAGGCGACGGGCTCGGCGCCGCAGAGCCGGGCGCCGACCTCGTACGTCGGGTAGGCGAGCCGCGGGTAGGCGACCTTGTCGCCGGCGCCGAGGCCGAGCTGGGTCGGCAGCCAGGCCACCAGCTCCTTGGAGCCGACGACGGGCAGCACGTTCCGGTGCGTCACCGCGACCGCGCCCAGGCGGCGCTCCACCCAGCCGGTGAGGGCGTCGCGCAGAGCGGTCGTCCCCCACACCGTCGGATAGCCGGGGCTGTCCGCCGCGGCGACGAGGGCCTGCTGGATCAGCTCGGGCACCGGGTCGACGGGCGTGCCGACGGACAGGTCCACGATGCCGTCCGGGTGGCCCTCGGCCGTCGACTTGTAGGGCACGAGCCTGTCCCAGGGAAAGACCGGGAGGCGGGAGGAGACTGCGGACACGGATCTCTGCTTTCTCGTACGGGGTTCACGCGGGCGGCACGGTGCCGGCGGGGGAAACACCTCGGTCCCGCACGGTGACGAGCCGTACGGGACCGGGGCGACGCACGTGCCGGGGCGCTGCTACTGGTTCTGCGGCGGCAGCGCGGCGATGAACGCGTGGTCGCGCTCGATCAGACCCAGCTTGGAGGCACCACCCGGCGACCCGAGGTCGTCGAAGAACTCGACGTTCGCCTTGTAGTAGTCCTTCCACTCCTCCGGGGTGTCGTCCTCGTAGAAGATCGCCTCGACCGGGCAGACCGGCTCACAGGCTCCACAGTCGACGCATTCGTCCGGGTGGATGTACAAGGACCGCTGGCCCTCGTAGATACAGTCGACGGGGCACTCTTCGATGCAGGCCTTGTCCTTTACGTCGACACAAGGCTGCGCGATGACGTAGGTCACGCTGTCGTTCCTCCTCGGTAGGGCGTTGGCTCTCGCGCGGGAGCGCGGCGTCGTCGATGCCCGCACCTAGTATCTCCGTTCCGGGGCACGATCCGAACAGGAGGGGCGGACAGAGCTGTGGAATTCACCATGGGCGGACGGCTGGAGGTCCGAATTGCACCGGCTGACGTGGGTAAACGGGTATCGGTCCGGCGGCTGACCGAGGACGGTCCCCAGGGTCCGAAATTCACCGACACGGTCGGTGTTCTCACATCCTGGAACATGGGTGTGCTGTCGGTCACACCCAAGAGCGGCGAGTCCGTGCGGATCGCGGAATCCGCCCTGGTGGCGGGCAAGGTCGTACCGGCCGCCCCGGCCCGCCGACACGGCCCCGCGGCGTCCTTCGGCGAGCTCGCCCCGGTGTGCGCGCGCGCCTGGCAGCCCGTGGAGAGCGAACCGCTCGGCGACTGGCTGCTGCGCGCCGCCGGGGGTTTCACCCGGCGGGCCAACTCCGTCCTTCCGCTCGGCGACCCGGGCGTGCCGCTCGACGCGGCGCTCGGGCGGGTCAGGCAGTGGTACGCCGACCGGGGGCTGCCGGCCTACATCCAGACCGCGACCGGCGCCGAGGGCACGCAGGAGGAGCTGTGCGCGGCGCTGGAGGGTCACGGGTGGCGGCGCGAGGTGACGGCGGAGGTGCGGATCGCGTCGCTGGCCCCGATCGGTGATCTGGCGGCCGAGGTGTCGCGGGTCCGGCTGAGCCGCACGGTGGACGACTCATGGCTCGCCCGGTACCAGCGCTTCGAGACGCCCGGCCCGCACGTGGCCGCGGTGCTGGGCAGGGGCCCGTCGGTGTGGTTCGCGACCGTGCCGGGCGACGCCGGGGACGAGGCTCCCGCCGCGATCGGGCGCTGTGTCGTGGACGGACGCTGGGCCGGCTTCATGGCCGTCGAGGTGGCTCCGGAGCACCGCAGGAAGGGGCTCGCCACCACCGTGATGACCGCGCTGGCCCGGCAGGCGATGGACGAGGGCGCGTCGGCCGCGTGGCTCCAGGTGGAGGCGGACAACGACGGGGCCCGTGGACTGTACGACGGTGTGGGCTTCGCGACCCATCACCTGTACCACCACTTCCGGGCGGCGTAGCGCGATGGCCCCGGGAAGGCCCGGCGAGGACGAGCTGCGCCGCCGGTTCGCCGAGGAGGCGCGGGCGGAGCGGCCGGATCTCGCGCTGCTGTGCCTGCTGCTGGGCGCGGAGGCCGATCCCGCGCTGGACGGGGACGGGACCGACGCCGCGCAGATCGAACTGGACCGGCTCGCGGGTCTCCTGCCGTACGGTCTGCGCGGCGGCCGTGCCTGGGCGTCGGCGCTGGCCGGACTGCTCGGCGAGCGGTGCGGATTCATGGGCACGTCGGCGGACTACCAGCGGCTGGAGTCGTCGCTGCTGCACGAGGTGCTGCGGCGGCGGCGCGGGCTGCCGATCCTGCTGTCGGTGGTGTGGATCGAGGTGGCGCGGCGGGCGGGCGCCCCGGTGTACGGGGTGGCGCTGCCGGGCCACTTCGTGGTCGGTTTCGGGGATCCGGCGGAGCGGGTGCTGGCCGACCCGTTCGCCGGCGGCCGGCCCCTGACGGACCAGGACGCGGAACTGCTGGTGGCGGGCGCGACCGGGGAACCGCTCGAACCGTCGATGCTGGTACCGGCCCGGCCGCTGGAGATCGTGCTGCGGATCCTGAACAACATCCGGGCGTGGGCGGCGGCCCGCCCGGAACGCAACGACGTGGCGCTGTGGGCGGTGGAGCTGTCCCTGCTCCTGCCGTCGCACCCGGCCCGGCTGCGCTACGAGCGGGCCCAGCTGCTGGTCCGAGGCGGGGAGTTCCTGCGCGGGGCGGCGGAGATGGAGGAGTACGCGCGGGTGATCGCGGACGTCGACCCGGCCGCCGCGGAGACGGTGCGCGGGAGCGCGCGGGCGGCCAGGGCGATGCTGAACTGACGTCCCGCCGGCGCGGGGCACGCGCCGGCGGGACGCGGTCATGCCAGGCCCCCGCCGCTGCCGGTCCGCCTCACCGTGTGCAGCAGGTACTCCTTCCGGTCGAGGGGGTTGTGGTCGGTGCGGGAGCGCTGCGGGACGGGGCCGCTGACGGGGCGGTGGGAGGCGAAGGCGGTCTCCAGCACTCCTTCGCCCCGGGTCAGCCCCGGCAGGCGCTGCTGGAGTGCGTGCACCCCGGCTGCCGGGATCTCGCCCTCGAGCACGCAGCGGGAGCCGTCGACGGACGGGGGGCCCGGGACGGCCCGCAGGTGGGCGAGGGCCGGCAGGAGCGGTCCGAGCGTGTCGGCGGGGAGCTCCGCCCGGAAGCGGTGCATCGGCTCGTGGACGGTGGTGCCGGCCTGTCGGAGCGCGGCCATCAGGACCAGCGGGGTCAGGTTGCGGAAGTCCCCGGCGGTGCTCGACATCGACTTGTCGAACACGGCGTGCGAGTGGCTCTGGCGGGGCCAGTAGCCGGAGTGCGTCATCGTGACCGTGCAGTCGGTGACGCGCCAGCCGTACAGGCCCTGTCCGAGCGTGGCGACGACGGTCTCCTCGACCGCCCTCATCAGGGAGTACGGCATCGAGCCGAGCTCCACCTCCAGCCGGTAGGCCACGCCGCTGCCGGGCGGGGCGGGATCGACGCGCAGCCCGACCGTCGCGAGAAACGGGTTGTCGTCCTTGTCGATGATTTCCAGAGCGGACCCCGTCCCGGACGGCCTCTCCAGGCAGATGGTCGTGCTCTCGCGGAAAGTGACGCCGATTCCGAACGCGTCCGCGAGCGTCGCCTGGATGACTTCTTTCTGCACTTCGCCGTAGAGCGATACGGAGATTTCCTTGCGCATGTCGTCCTGCCGCAGATTGATCAGGGGATCCTGCTCGGCGAGCTGGGCGAGCGCGCCGTGCAGTTCCCCCCGGGAGGCGGGCGGGACGGGCACCACCACGGATTCCAGCGTCGGCGGGGCGAAGTGGTGCCCGGTGCCCACCGCACGGGTGTCGCCGACCGCGTCGCCGATCCGGATGTCGCCGAGCCCTCGGAGCTTCACGATCTGCCCCGGACCCGCCGAAGGGACGTCGACGTCCGTCCCGCCGGCGAAGACCCGGATGCCGGTCACCTTGCCCTCGGAGGCGGCGCCGGGGCCCTGCCCGAACTCCAGCCGGTCGCGGGTGCGCACGGTCCCCGAGAACATCCGGACCCAGGCGAGCTTCTCGCCGGCCCGGCCGCGTTCGACCTTGAAGACGGTGCCGGAGACCGGCCCGTCCGCGTCGTCCCCGGCCGCGGGCAGCAACTCCTTGATCCCGCCGGTCAGGGCGGTGATGCCGTCGCCCGTGACGGCCGAGCCGAAGTACACGGGGTGGACGAGGGCCCGCTCGGTCTGCGCGGCGAGTTCCGCAAGGAGGCGGGCGGGGTCGAGTGCCCCGCCGTCGTCGACGTACGCGGCCAGCAGGGCGTCGTCGTGCTCGGTGAGCAGGTCCGTCAGCCGGCTCGTCAGCCGGGGGTCGCCGTCGGCGTACGCCCCGCTCAGGGCGTCTCGGGTCCCGAGTCCGGTGACGGCCGGCCCCATCGTGACGGCGTGCGGCGTGAGCCTCTCCGTGATGTCGCGCAGCACCTGCGCGTACCGGGCGCCCGCCCGGTCGGTCTTGTTCACGAAGATGAGCGTGGGGATGCGCAGGCGCTGGAGGGTCCGCATCAGCACGCGGGTCTGGGCCTGCACGCCCTCCACGGCGGAGACGACCAGCACCGCGCCGTCGAGCACGTTCAGCACCCGTTCCACCTCGGCGATGAAGTCGGGGTGACCGGGCGTGTCGATCAGGTTGACGGTGACGTCGTCGAGGGCGAACGAGACGACTGCGGACTTGATCGTGATGCCGCGCTGCCGTTCGAGCGCGAGGGAATCGGTCTGCGTGTTCCCGTCGTCGACGCGGCCGATCTCGTCGATGATTCCGGCGGTGTAAAGCAGCCGCTCGGTCAGGCTCGTCTTACCGGCATCGACATGCGCCAGAATGCCTAGATTGAGCGTGTGCACAGAACTCCATGTTCTCAGGGGTGGGGTGAATTCCCGGCTGAACGAACATGTGAGATCGGCGCATCGATGTCTCCTGGTCCTGTCGGCTGATGCGACGAGTACAGCAGCGGGCCGGCCGGCGGTGCAACGCATTTACGGGGACGCCGTGCGCCGAGGCGCACGGTGAGGATCCGTCAGCGAACGAGGGACGCGGCGGCCAAACCTCGCCCCGGCGCGCCATACCGTCCAACGGGTGGTTTTCCCCTCTTCGCCACTCGATGAGCCCATGCCGTCGCTCCCGTGCGGGTCTCTCCGATGGCGCGCTCCGGGCTCCCGGCTGACGGTGGTGCACGTAGCCACTGCGCCACTCCGGGTCGACAGCCCGTCACCCGTCGCAGTCGCGACGAAAGGAAACGTGTTCAGATGCGCTCTGCCCGCACCCTGTTCGCAACGGCCGCCGTCACAGCGGTCCTCACGATCACCGCTCCCTCCGCCTACGCCATGACGGCCGGCGACCGGGAGCACGACAGCGGCTCGTCCTCCAGCAGCGAGGACGGCGGCTGGAAGAAGGACAGCGGTTCGTCCTCCAGCAGCGAGGACGGCGGCTGGGAGAAGGACAAGCCCAACGGCGGCGTCCACACCGGCGGCGGCGCCCTGGCCAGGACGGTCACCGGCTACGAGGACGAGCACGGCACGTCGGACGACGAGGACTGGAAGAAGGACAAGCCCAACGGCGGCATGCACACCGGCGGCGGTGCCATGTCGCTGACCGTCAACAAGGAATGGCAGCCCGACGACGAGGGTGGCAAGGGCAAGGACGAGGACGAGGACAGGCCCAGCGGCGGCATGCACACCGGTGGCGGCGCAATGTCGCTGACCGTCAACAAGGAATGGCAGCCCGACGACGAGGGCGGCAAGACCGACAAGTCCGAGAAGGGCGAGAAGAGCGAGAAGGGCGGGAAGAGCGACAGCTCCGAGAAGGAGAGCAGCGAGGGCTGGCAGAAGGACAAGCCCAGTGGCGGCATGCACACCGGCGGCGGCGCGATGGCCGTGACCGGTGGCGGTCTGGCGGCCGGTTCGCTGCTGCTCCTCGGTGGTGTCGGTGTCGGCGCGTACAAGGTGCGCCGCCGTCAGGCGTCGGGTGGCGCGGCTGCCTGACCAGGCCGCACCACTGTCGCGGCCGCCGTCCCTCCGGACGGCGGCCGCGGCGCCTTCGTTTTCCCCCTGGGTCCCCGTCCGGATCGGGCCGGGCCGGGTCGCGCGGCCCGGGCCGGTCCGGACGGGGAGGACCCGCCCCGTCCCGCCTCACGGATGAAAGGCACGCTTCCATGGCCGCCCCGCAGTCGCCCGGTTCCACCTCCTCCCGGACTGCCTCCGACACCGTCACGCTCGGCCGCGCACTGCTCTGGCCCGCCGCGGTGGCCGGGCTCGGCATGCTCCTCATCTACAACTCCATCGGGTCCTCGGCCGACGACAAACCGCCCGCCCCGCCCGCGGCCTCCGCCTCCTCGCCGGGCGCCGCCGTCCCACGGCAGGCCTCGCCCAGCTCCAGCCAGGCGCCGCTGCTGTCCCGTTCCGTCCCGACCCGGCTCAAGATCCCTTCGATCGCGGTGGACGCCCCCTTCGTCCCGCTGTCGATCGGGTCCTCCGGCCGCCTGGACGCCCCTCCTCCGAACGACATGAACCTGGTCGGCTGGTTCCAGGGCGGCGCGACACCCGGCGAGCGCGGCGCGGCGATCGTGGCGGGCCACGTGGACACGACGACCGGGCCGGCCGTCTTCCTCCAGCTGCAGTTCCTGCGCCCCGGAGCGACGGTCGACATCACGCGTACGGACGGCACGGTGGCCAGGTTCGAGGTCGACACCGTCGAGACGTTCAGCAAGGCGCAGTTCCCGGACAAGCGGGTCTACGCCGACACCCCGGACGCCCAGTTGCGTCTGATCACGTGCGGGGGCAACTACGACAAGAAGGCCAAGGACTACGAGGACAACGTCGTCGCGTTCGCGCACCTCACATCGGCCCGGACGGAATGAGCCGCCGCGCCCGCCCGGTGGAAATCCCCGTGCGCCGGGGTCCGGGCCGCTGCTAGCGTCCCCCGCATGAAGCGCGCTGACATGACGACGACGCCGGAGAGTGTCCCGGCGCGCTGACTGCCGACCAGTCCGAAAAGCCCCGGGGCGAGTGCCCCGGGGCTTTCGCCTGCGGTCACTCGCCCTTCGTACGCGAGGAGACCGCCATGCACGACCACCGCAGGCTCGGCCGCGAGCTGGAACTGTTCGACACCGACCCGCTGATCGGTGCGGGCCTTCCGTACTGGCTGCCGGACGGCGCCGTGCTGCGGCACACCCTGGAGGAGTACATCCGCACCGCCGAGCGGCTGGCGGGCTACCGGCACGTGTACTCGCCGGTGCTAGGCAAGCGGGAGCTGTACGAGGTCTCGGGGCACTGGTCGCACTACAGCGACGACATGTTCCCGCCGATGGACCTGGGCGGCGAACAGGTCGTGCTGCGGCCCAGCCTGTGCCCGCACCACGCGGTCATCTACCGCTCCCGTGCGCACAGTTACCGTGAGCTGCCGCTGCGGATGGCCGAGCTGGGCGGCATGTACCGCTCCGAGCTGTCCGGGGTGCTCGGCGGCCTGACCCGGGTACGCGCCATCCAGCTGAACGACGCCCATGTCTTCTGCACCCTGGACCAGGTCGCCGGGGAGGCGCGGGCCGCCCTGGACATGATCCGCCGGGCGTACGGGGCACTCGGCATCCGCCCGGCCCGCTTCCGGCTCTCGTTGCCGGGGCCGGGCGGGAAGTACGTCGCCGCGCCGGAGATGTGGCGCCGCTCGACCGCCCTGCTGACCGAGGTCCTCGACGCGTCCGGCCTGCCGTACGAGGCGGTCGAGGGGGAAGCGGCGTTCTACGGACCGAAGGTCGACGTCCAGGTCGCCGACGCCGCGGGCCGCGAGTCGACCCTGTCGACCGTCCAGGTCGACTTCCACCAGCCGGAGCGGTTCGGTCTGCACTACATCGGCGCGGACGGGGCGAAGCACCGGCCGGTCATGGTGCACCGCAGCATCATCGGCAGCGTGGAGCGGGCCGTCGCCCATCTCGTCGAGCAGCACGGCGGCGCGTTCCCCGCCTGGCTCTCCCCGGTCCAGATGGTGATCCTGCCCGTCTCGGACGCCGAACTGCCGGACGCCGAGGTCCTGGCCGGGCGGTGCGCCGCCCTCGGGCTGCGTGCGGAGGTCAGCGGCCGGGAGCGCGGCAGTCTGGGGGCCAGGATCCGTGAGGCCCGCCTGGTGCCGTACCAGGCGGTCATCGGCGCGGCGGAGGCGGTGGACGGCCGGGTGGCGCTGCGCCTGCGGGACGGCCGCCGTCTCGATCCGCTGCCGGTCGCGGAGGTTCTCGCGCGGATCGGGGCGCTGGTCTCCGCTCACAGCACCGGGCTGTGGGACGAGGCGGCCCCTCCGGCGTGAACGCTGGGCCGCCGCGCGCCGGCCGCCGTCGGCACGTACGTCGTCGCGGCCTGCGTCCCGGGCGCGCGGTCTACGGCGTGACCGGCACCGGATCCGCGTCGGTGCGGCGGCCGGCGCCGAGCGCGCCGGCCAGCGTGGACGCGACGATCAGCAGGGCGAGGACGACGGTCATCGTGAGCCGGAGGCCGATGTGGTCGGCGAGGAAACCGAGCGCCGGCGGGCCGACGAGGAAGGCGACGTACCCCGCGGTGGAGACCGCGGCGACCCGGGCCACCGCGTCGTGCGGGTGGTCTCCCGCCGCGGACACGGTGACCGGGAAACCGAGTGACGCGCCCAGCCCCCACAGCACCGTGGCGGCGCCCGCCATCACCGGGCTCGGCGCGACGATCACCACGGCCAGGCCCAGCGCGGCGAGGACCGCGCTGATCCGGACGACCTGAACACTGCCGAAGCGCTTCAGGAACGGTCCGCCGGCGAAACGGCCGAGCGTCATCGAGGAGGCGAAGACCAGGAAGGTCAGCGACCCCGCGGTGGCGCTCACGTCGTACCCGTCCACCATGAGCAGCGGCAGCCAGTCGTTGGCGGCGCCCTCCGCGAAGGCCATGGCCAGCACGATCACCCCGATGAGGGCGAGTCGCCGGTCCCGCCACACCCGCAGCTGCCCCCGCCATCCGCCCTGCCCCGAGGAGTGGTCCGAGGCCGCCTCCTTCCCCGTGCCGTGCGGGAGGGACAGGACCGCCCGCAGACCGGCGGCGGCTATGAGCACCGCGACGGCCGCCAGGTGCCAGCCGACGGGGAACGCGGCGGCGGTCAGCACCATGCCCAGCAGCGCCCCGACGACGGTGCCCAGACTGAAGCAGCCGTGCAGCACGGGCAGGACGGGCCGCCCGATGACGCTTTCGACGGCCGCGCCCTCGATGTTGAAGGCGACTTCGGCCAGACCCATCCCGCCGCCGAACAGGGCCAGTCCGCAGAAGACCACGACCGCCAGCGACAGGCTCGTGCCGGCGGCGACGACCAGCAGCCCCGCGACGATCAGCGTCGCACCGACACTGATCGTCGTGCGGCCCCCGTAGCGGCGCACGAACGGGCCGGAGGCCGTGACCCCGGCCATCGAACCGGTGGACACCCCGAAGAGCACCAGGCCCATCGTGCCGGTGGACACGTCGAGACCGTCCCGGACGGCCGGGGTGCGGGCCACCCACGAGGCCATACCGGTGCCGGCGGCGAGCATGAAGAGGAACAGGGCGGCGCGCCAGCGGCGCGTAGCGGCATCCATGACAGCGGGGCCTCAGCAGACGGATCGGAGAAGGAAACGCACAGGAGCGTACGATCGTACGCCCTGGAGTGTACGATCGTACTCATGACGGACCACTTCGCGGGAGACCCGCGTACGAACCACGAGCGGATGCTCGCCGGGGACCTCTACATCGCCGACGACCCCACGATCGTGGAGGCCCAGCGGCGCGCCGTGCGGCTCGCCGCCCGCTATCTGGCGGCCTATGCCGAGGACCCCGACGCCGCACAGCCGGTCGTCGCCGAGCTCCTGGGCGGTGTCGGCGCCGGTGCGCACATCCGGCCGCCGCTGTACGTCGACTACGGCACGTACATCACGGTCGGCGAGGACACGTTCATCAACTACAACCTCACCGCGCTGGACGTGGCCCCGATCACCATCGGCCGCGACTGCCAGATCGGGCCGAACGTCCAGTTGCTCACCCCCACCCACCCGGTGGATCCGGAGCCGCGCCGGGACAAGCTGGAGGCGGCGATGCCGATCACGATCGGCGACAATGTCTGGCTGGGCGGCGGCGCGATCGTGCTGGCCGGGGTGACCATCGGGGACAACAGCGTCATCGGCGCGGGCGCCGTCGTCACCAAGGACGTGCCCGCCAACGTGGTCGCGGTCGGCAACCCGGCCCGGGTGATCCGCTCCATCTAGGCCGCAGAGAGGGAAACACCGTGGCGACCGGACAGAACGACCCCGAGCGGCGGGAGCGCATCATCACCGCCGCGCTCGACCTGATCGCGGAGGAGGGGGTCGCCGGGACGTCGCACCGTAAGGTCGCCGCCCGGGCCGGTGTGCCGCTCGGCTCGATGACGTACCACTTCGGCGGCATGGACGAGCTGCTGCGGGAGGCGTTCATCCGCTTCTCCAGCAGCATCGTCGCCGTGTTCGAGGAGCGTCTCGGCGCCGCCGGCACGCCCGACGAGGCCCGGGAGGCGGTCGCCGACCTGGTCCACCACCTGTCCGGCGGCAACCAGCGCGAGCTCGTCCTCACCCACGAGCTGTACACCCTCGCCGCCCGCAAGCCCGCCTACCGGGAGCTGACCCGGGAGTGGATGCGCCGCAGCCGCGTCGCCCTGGAGTGGCACTTCGACCCGGCGACGGCCCGCCAGCTGGACGCGCTGATCGAAGGCCTGTCCATCCACCGTGCCCTGGAGACGGAGCCCCACGACCGGGCCCTGACCGTCGAGGCGATCGCCCGCATCACCCGGGCCCACGACGCGCGTTCCTGACGCGCCCCCGCAACCCCTGGCCGGCACCCCACCTGACGGAGGTGCCGGCCAGGTCACTCCCGAGATCCGCCCGCTCACACGGCTCACGCAGCGGGAGCGGACCTGTCCGAGGCGGTCAGGAACCGGCGGCGGCCGCGCGGGGAGCGGTGACGGCGGCGGCCCGCCGGCCCGCCAGACAGGCCCATGGCCAGGTGTCGCCCTCGCCGGACATCCGGGCGGTGACGGTGAACCCGGCCCCTTCCATCAGCTCGCCGACCCGGTCGGGCGAGAGCAGGTGGATGTCGTAGGACACGCCGTCGTCGCGTGTGCGGCCCGTGTGGGGCTGATCGTCGCCGGCGTGGAATCCGAGCAGCAGCCGCCCTCCGGGGGCCAGCACCCGGTGGAACTCGGCGAACAGGACGGGCAGCAGGTCCGGCGGCGTATGCATGACCGACCACCAGGCGACGGCTCCTCCCAGCCCCCCGTCCGGCAGATCCAGAGCACTCATCGATCCCACGTCGAACCGCAGCTCCGGGTGGCTCCGCCGGGCGATGTCCACCATGCGCGGCGACAGGTCCACGCCGGACACGGAGAGGCCGAGCGCGGCCAGATGAGCCGTCACATGCCCCGGTCCGCACCCGAGGTCGACGACGGGCAGCCCGCCGTCGGCCCGCACCTCCTCGGCGAACGCGCCGAGCATGGCGCGTCCCCACACGTCCCGCGCGAAGGCGCCCGGCACCCGCTCGGCATAGCCGTCGGCCACGGTGTCGTAGTAGGCCCTGGTCGCTGTCAGCTTGGCGATGTCCGTCACACCGCACGACCCTAGACCGTCGGCCCCGCCTCACATCCGCTCGTACGTACGGCCCCCGACTCACCCGACTCGCCCGACTCTTCCGACGCACCCGACTCGCCCGACGCACCCGAGGGGGCCCTGGAGGCCTCGGCGCCCGGCGTGCCTCGGCCTGGGCGTCACTGGTCGCGGCGGTGCACCGCGAACACCGCGACCGTGCTCGCCAGCAGCGCCCAGAGCGCGTAGACCGTCCAGGCTCCGGAGACCGTCCACGGGAAGAGGACGGCCGCATGGAGATCCGAGGCCGACAGCCGCTCCCACGCGCTGAAGGGCAGCGTGTGCTGGAGCACCGCCGTCAGGTGACGGCGGTCGCTGAGGACCATCGGGAGCAGGAGCAGCACCACCACGCACCCGATGACGGAGCCCCCGGTGTGGCGGATCACCGAGCCGATCGCCAGGCCCGCGAGGGCGGCCACCGGCGCCAGGAGTGCGGAGGCCACGACGAGGCGCACGGCTCCGGGGTACGCGAGGGATATGGAGGCGTCCCGGCCGGAGAGGATCGCCTGCGTCGAGGCGAACGAGGCCAGTGCGACGAAGGCGCCGAAGACGGTGGTGACCACGGTGAGGACGAGGGCCTTGGCGGCCATCAGCGAGCGGCGGGCCGGCACGGCGCTGAACATGGTGCGGATCAGACCGGTGCCGTACTCGCCGGTGATCGACACGGCACCGATCGCGGCGACGGCCAGCACCATCACCATGGCGGCGTTCCCCGTGAAGGCGTCCATGAGCGGCGAGCCGTTGGCGATGAAGGACTCGCGGCCGTGCTCGTCGTACTGGTACCAGTACTTGTAGTGGTCGTAGGCCGTGCCGGCGTTGAACGCGATGACGGCCAACGCGGTGAGCGCGTACATCCAGGGGGTGGAGCGCAGCGACCGCGTCTTGAGCCACTCGGCGGCCACAAGGTCGCCGAAGCGGGCGCGGGGTCCGTCGTCCGTCACCCGGGCGGGGGGCGCGGTCGTGGCCGAGGGCGTGGGCGTGGGCGTGGCCGAGGGCGTGGGCGTGGCCGAGGGCGTGGGCGTGGCCGAGGGCGTGGTCGTCCGGGGGGTCATCGGGGGTCTCCTGCGAGGTATTCGACGCTGTCCGCGGTGAGTTCCATGAACGCCTCCTCCAGCGAGGCTCCGAGCGTGGTGAGTTCGTGGAGCAGGACGCGGTGGTGCAGGGCGAGTTCACCGATGCGGGCGGCGGTGAGCCCGGTGACCGTGAGCCGGTCCCCGTCCGGGACCACCTCGGCGCCCTCGGCGGTGAGCAGCGGGGTCAGGGCGGTGGTGTCGGGGGTGCGTACGGTCACGCTGAGACGGGAGCCCCGGGCGGCGAACGCGGTCAGGCTCTCGGCCGCGATGAGTTCGCCGCGGCCGATGACGACGAGCCGGTCGGCGGTGTGCTCCATCTCGGTCATCAGGTGGCTGGAGACGAACACGGTGCGGCCCTCCGCGGCGAGCCGGCGGAACAGCCCGCGCACCCACAGCACGCCCTCCGGGTCGAGGCCGTTGAGCGGTTCGTCGAAGAGCAGCACCGGCGGGTCCCCGAGCAACGCGGTCGCTATGCCCAGGCGTTGGCGCATCCCGAGGGAGAAGCCGCCGATGCGGCGGCGGGCCGCCCCGGCGAGGCCCACGTCCTGCAGCAGTCGGTCGACCCGGGCGCGGGGGATGTCGTTGCTGCGGGCCAGCATCCCGAGGTGGGCACGGGCGGTGCGGCCGCCGTGGACGTCGCCCGCGTCGAGGAGGGCGCCTACGTGCCGCAGTCCGCGCGGGTGGTCGCGGAACGCCCGGCCCTGCAGGGTGGCCGTTCCGGCGGTCGGTTCGACCAGGCCGAGCAGCATGCGCAGGGTGGTGGTCTTGCCTGCCCCGTTGGGTCCGAGGAAGCCGGTGACCTCGCCCGGCCGTACGGTGAACGTGAGGTCCTTGACGGCGGTGGCGGCGCCGTATCGCTTGGTCAGTCCGTTGACTTCGATCACGCCCTCAACATTCCTGCCCGCACCCCCCGTGTGTCGTCGGACCAGCGGTGACAGCTGTCGGGGCCCGGTGTCGACCGAGGGTGTACAACCGTGGCCCGATGCCGGGCCGGGGCGCGCTGGCTACGATCGGCGCATGTCCCCAACGCCCTCGCTGCCCCGACTCAAACGCGTGCCGCCGGGCTGGTGGGTGGCGCTGGCCTGGTACGCGGGCGTGCTGCTCACCTTCCTCGTGCGGGCGCGGCTGCCCGGCGAGTACGAGCCGTCCGTCCGGGCCGGGGTCCTGTTCTACCGGTGGGACGGTGTGCTGACCCAACTGCTCGCCACGGCCCTGGCCGCGGGCGGCTGCGTGGTGTTGGGGCGGCGTCCGTTGAAAGGCCTGGCGCTGGTGCTGGGCGCCGCCGCCCTCGCCACCACGTCGCTGAGCGTGGCGGAGATTCCCCTCGCCCAGTTCCTGGCCGCCGATGTGGCGCTGTACCTCATCACCGCCACCCGGTCGCGCCGGACCGGTCTCCTCGCTCTCCTGATGGCTCTCGGAACCCTCGCGGCCTTCCTGGCCTTGCGGTTGCTGGCCGGGTGGGTCGTCGGTACGTCGGCGGAGCTGGTCGTCGCCCTCACCGCCGTCGTCGCCTGGCTGGTGGGCGGCTCGGCGTACGAGGCGCGCCGGCACGACGAGAGCATGGCGGCGCGGGCCGCCGAACAGGCGGTGATCGAGGAGCGGTTGCGGATCGCCCGCGAGATGCACGACATGGTCGCGCACAGTGTCGGCATCATCGCCCTCCAGGCGGGTGCGGCGGCCCGCGTCGTGCACACCCGGCCGGACGCCGCGCGGGAGGCGATGAGCGCGGTGGAGGCCGCGGGCCGGGAGACGTTGTCGGGGCTGCGCCGGATGCTCGGGGCGCTGCGTCAGACGGATCCGGAGCATGAAGGGGCCGAGCGGGGGGCGGCCTCGCTGCGTCCCGCGGAGGGCCTCGCGGACGTGGAGCGGCTGGCGCGGGCGACGACGGCCGCCGGGGTCCGGGTCGAGGTGCGCTGGCAGGGCGAACGGCGCCCGCTGCCACCGGACATCGACCTGTCGGCCTTCCGCATCATCCAGGAGTCGGTGACCAACGTGGTCCGTCACGCGGCGACCGGTTCCTGTCAGGTGTCCGTCGCGTACGGCTCCGAGGAGCTCGCCATCGAGGTCGCCGACCGGGGCCGGGGCGCGGGCCTCGCCACGGAGCCGGGGTTCCGCCTCGTCGGCATACGGGAGCGGGTCGCCCTGCTGCACGGCGAGTTCAGCGCCGCCCCGCAGCCCGAGGGCGGCTTCAGGGTGACGGTCCGACTGCCGGTGCCCCTCGCGGCGCCAGCGGGGAGCACAGCATGACTGAACAACCGCCCGGAGTCGCGGGGCCGATCCGCGTCGTGCTCGCCGACGACCAGCCGCTGGTGCGCACGGCGCTGCGCATGGTCATGGCCGAGACCACCGACATCGAGGTCGTCGGCGAGGCGGGGACGGGCGACGAGGCGGTACGGCTGACCGCCGAACTGGCGCCCGATGTCGTCGTGATGGACATCCGGATGCCGGGCCTGAACGGCATCGAGGCCACCGAACGGATCGCCGCAGGCCCAGTCACCGCCCATGTGGTGGTCCTGACCACGTTCGACGACGACGACTACGTGTACGGCGCGCTGCGCGCCGGTGCGGCCGGTTTCCTGGTGAAGGACATGGCGCTGGACGACATCCTGGCGGCGGTCCGGGTGGTGGCGGCCGGTGACGCGCTGATCGCGCCGGGCGTCACGCGGCGGCTGATCAAGGAGTTCGCGGGCCGCCCCGCCTCGGCGTCCCCGAGGCGCCCGCTCGCCGCGATCACCGACCGGGAGCGCGAGGTGCTGGTCCTGGTCGGCAGCGGACTGTCCAACACGGAGATCGCCGAGCGGCTCGTGATCAGCGTCGCCACGGCCAAGACGTATCTGACCCGGCTGCTCGCCAAGCTCGGCGCCCGGGACCGGGTGCAGCTCGTCATCCTCGCGTACGAGGCGGGGCTGGTGTCAGCTACCCGGTGACGCGGTACGGGGTTCGCGCTTCGGGGTTCGGGGTTCGGGCTTCGGGGTTCGGAGACGCGGCGGGGGGCCCGCGCGGATCTGTCACCCGGAGACGTGGCGGGGGCCCGCGCGGGCCGCGGCGCCCTCCAGCCCTTCTCCCGTGGCGGACCGCGTCGCCCTACAGCCAGCCCTTCTCCCGGGCCATCCGGACCGCCTCCGCGCGGTTGCGCGCCGCCATCTTCTGGATAGCCATGGAGAGGTAGTTGCGGACCGTGCCCTGGGACAGGTGCAGCGCCGCGGCGATCTCCGCGTTGGTCGAGCCGTCCGCGGCGGTGCGCAGCACATCGCGCTCGCGCTCGGTCAGCGGGCTGGCGCCGTCGGCGAGGGCGGCGGCCGCGAGGGTGGGGTCGATGACGCGTTCCCCGGCGAGCACCTTGCGTACGGCTTCGGCGAGTTGGGAGGCCGGCGCGTCCTTGACCAGGAAGGCGTCGGCGCCCGACTCCATCGCGCGGCGCAGATATCCGGGGCGGCCGAAGGTGGTGACGACGACGACCTTGACGCCGGGGAGGGCGCGGCGCAGTTCCGCCGTCGCCTCGATACCCGTCATGCCGGGCATCTCGATGTCGAGGAGGGCCACGTCGACCTGGTGCTCCGTGGCCGCGGCCAGCACCTCGTCACCGCGGGCCACCTGGGCGACCACCTCGATGTCGGGTTCCAGGCCCAGGAGCGCCGCGAGTGCCTCGCGCACCATGGACTGGTCCTCGGCGAGAAGAAGTCTGATCATGCTCATTCCGGGGATCCTAGGCCGGATCCGAGCGGAACGCTGAGGACGGCGGTGAAGCCCTTGCCCGAGAGGGAGTCGGTGGCCCGGGTGGTGAGCGTCCCGTCGACCGTGGCGAGGCGCTCGGTGATGCCCGTGAGCCCGTTGCCCCGCGTCGTCCCGGCTGCGCCGCGGCCGTCGTCGGCGACGGTCAGTTCGAGGACGCGTCCGTCGAGGGTCTGGCGCGGGGCGAGGGTGACCGCGCAGCGCCCGGCGCCGCTGTGGCGCACGACGTTGGTGACGGCTTCCCGCAGCGCCCACGCGAGCACCTCCTCCGCCTTCTCCGGCAGGTCCTCGGGGGCCTCGGCCGGGATGTCGGCGGTGACCCCGGCGGCGGCGAGGGCCGTCCTGGCCCCGGCCAGTTCGCCGGGGAGGGTCGGCCGGCGGTATCCGGTGACGGCGCTGCGTACGTCCACGAGGGCCTGGCGGCTGACCTGTTCGATGTCGGCGACCTGCGCGGCCGCCTGTTCCGGATGGCCGGGGAGCATCCGTCCGGCCAGTTCGCTCTTGAGGGTGATGAGGGAGAGGGAGTGGCCGAGCAGATCGTGCAGATCGCGGGCGAGGCGCAGCCGCTCCTCGTTGGCGGCGAGTTGGGCGACGGTGGCGCGGGCCTCCCGGAGCTGAATCGTGGTGCGGATCATCTGCCGTACTCCGGACATCGCGAAACCGCCGAGGAGCGCGGGGAAGACCAGGGCCGTGATGATCTCGCGGGGGTGGTCGCCGGTCAGCCCGATGCCCACCAGTACGGCGGTGACGGCGGGGATCAGCCAACGGGCGGTCCGCATCGGCAGGGTGGCGCCGACGGAGACCGACACGTACACGAACAGGACGAGCCAGGACGTGCCGAACGTCAGGGAGAGCAGGACGGCGAGGGCCCCGAGGAAGACGAGGGCCGCGCGGACCCGGAAGGGGTCCAGCGCCTTGGAGGTGTGGCGGTAGACCAGGACGAGATAGCTGCCGACGAAGACCAGCAGGCCGAGCGCGCCGAGCACGGTCGCCCACGGGGTGTGGTTGCCGTCCGCGAGGTCCTTGACCGGCGCACTCATGAAGGCGAGCCAGATGCCGATCCACAGGAGCTTGATCCCGGCCTGTTTCGCGCCCGTGGGCGGGCGTCCTATGCCCACGGGCATCTCGTCCTCGTTCACGCTTTCAGGGTGTCCTTCCGGTAGAGCCAGGCGGCGCCGCCCGCGAAGAGCAGGAAGTAGACACAGAGGATGGCGACGTCCTTGGCGTCCGGGGCGCCGCCCATTTCGACGGCCTGGCCGAGTGCAGCGTACGCGTGCGTGGGCAGCCACTCGGAGATGTTCTGGAGCCACTGCGGGAAGGTCGCGCTCGGCATCCACAGACCACCGAGGATCGAGAGCACGAAGTAGATGATCATCGTGAGGGGGCGGACCGCGTCCCCGCTGGCGATGTATCCGATGGCGACCCCGAGCGCGGCGAACACCAGCGAGCCGGCCCAGATGACGCCGGTGAGGGCGAACCACTGCCAGAGGTCGAACCGTACGTGCTTCGCCGAGGCCGCGACGAGGAAGACCACCACGATGCAGGGCAGCGTGACGATGGCCGCGCCGGCGATCTTCGCCAGCACGTAACCGCGGCTGGGCAGGGCGGTCAGCCTCAGCTGGCGGACCCAGCCCTTCTCGCGCTCCTTGGCGATGCGTTCGCTGTTGCCCATCAGGACGGCGGTGAGCGCGCCGAAGGACGCCATGGAGACCATGAAGAAGGACTGCAGGGTCAGATCGGTGTGCGGCACCTTGTCGGTGGTGTTCTGGGTGCCGGAGATCAGCAGGTAGATCACCGACGGGTAGATGACCGAGAAGAACATGAACTTCTTGTTCCGCAGGGTGCGGGTCACTTCGAGCCTGATGAGCGCCCACGAGAAGAAATTCAGCATGCGGTCCTGGCCTCCTCGGCCTCGGTGATGGCGACGAAGGCCTGCTCCAGGCCGAGTCCGGCGACTTCGAGCTCGCGCGGGTAGAGACCCAGGCCGTAGACGGCGTGCACGGTGGCGTCGGCGTCGTGCGACTGGATTCGGACGCGGTGGCCGGTGATGTCGAGCCTGGAGAGGAACGGAAGGGCGCGCAGGGCCTCTTCGTCGACCGGGCCCTCCAGCTCGAAGGAGATCCGGCGGGCCCCGGCCCTCGCCTTGATCTCGGCGGCGGTGCCGTCGGCGAGGATCCGGCCCTTGTGCAGGACCAGGACGCGGTCGGCGATGGCGTCGGCCTCTTCGAGGTAGTGCGTGGCGAACAGCACGGTACGGCCCTGGTCGGCCTGCTCGCGCATGGTGGCCCAGAAGGCCTGGCGGGCGCTGACGTCCATCCCGGTGGTGGGCTCGTCGAGCACGATGAGGTCGTTGGCCCCGGCGGTGGCGAGCGCGAACCGTACGCGCTGTTCCTGGCCGCCGGAGAGCTTGTTGACCATGCGGTCGGCGATCGGTGCGATGCCGGCGCGGGCCAGCACCTCGCTCACCGGGTAGGGCCGGGGGTGCAGAGCGCAGACGAGCCCGACCAGCTCCCCGATGGTGACGTCCTCCATCAGACCACCGGACTGCAGCATGGCGCCGACACGGCCGGCGGCGATGGCCGCCTGCGGGGTCGTGCCGAAGAGGCGGACCGTCCCGGAGTCGGCGGTGCGCAGGCCGAGGAGGAGGTCGAGGGTGGAGGACTTGCCGGCTCCGTTGGGGCCGAGGAGTGCCACGGTCTCGCCGGGGTGCAGGTCGAGGGTGAGCCCGTCGACGGCACGTACGTCTCCGTAGGCCTTGCTGACCTGGTCGAAGCTGACCACGGCCGTCTTCGCCGCGGTGACTTCGGGGGCTGTCGTTGTCATGCGACCAGCCTGGCGCAACGGGGGGCGCGCCCGGCAGGGTCACGGGTCGTGGATCCGGGATGACAGATGTCATGCGGTACGCGTGACGGCGGCGGGCGGAGAGGCAGGGGCAGGCGGACAACCGGACAAGCAGACAGACAGGCAGACAGACAGGCAGACAGACAGGCGGGCAGACAGACAGGGGATCACGCCACCGCCCCCGGCCGGAAGTCCGGTCGGGGGCGGTGGTGTGCGGTGGTGTGCGGCGCTGGTGGCGTCAGCCGTTGCCGTCGAGGTCGATCGTGACGGTGCGCTCCGCCTCGGTCTTGCCGAGCAGCGCGCCCTTCATGGCGAAGGCCACGTCGTCGGGGCCGACCTGGTGCTTCGTACCGTCGCCCTTGGTGACCATGATCCCGTCGAAGACGCTTCCGCAGAGCTCTTCGATGGCCTTCTTGTCGTAGTGGTCGACGAGCTTGCCGTCGACCGGCACCATCGAAAGGATCTTCGGCAGCGACTTGGCCGGGCCGAAGGGGATCTGCTTCGAGCCCGCCTTGATGACGATCAGGCCGGACATCGCGGGCTTCGCGAACTCCTTCATCGCCCGGTCCAGTTCGGCCTGGCTGATGGTGGGTTCGCTGGTGGTGACGGGCAGCTGGACGGTGTTCGCCTTGCCCGTCTCGACCTGGGCGCGGTAGGCGTCGCGCACCGACACCATCGACTGGTTGACGTCGAGCGCCTTGCCCTTCTTGCCGGGGACGGCGACGGCCTTGCCCGGCAGGAACTTGATCGTGCCGTCGCTGGCCGAGCCGGATGCGCCGGCCAGGTCCTTCAGCGCGACCCCGAGCTTCTCCTCGTCGACCGGGATCACCGGGTCGACGACGCGCTCGCTGCCGAAGAGGGAGCCGATGACGGAGACGGGGTTGTAGTCGCTGCCCGCCGCGGCCCGCACGGTCGCCTGGCTGTCCAGGGTGAGTCCGGCCTTGTCGGGCGCGAGCTGCGTCTTCTTGCCGTCCACGGACAACTGGAGCGGCGCTGTGGACCGCTCACCGAGCGCGGCGTCCAGCTTCTGCACCGCGTCGTCCCTGGTCCCGCCACCGATGTCGACGCCGAGGACGGTGGTGCCCTTGGGGACGTCGGAGTGGTTCATCAGCAGTCCGGCGCCGTAGGCGACCCCGAGCAGACAGACGGCCGCCACGCAGAGCATGACCAGCTTGGAGCGGCCCTTCCTCGCCGGGGCGCTCGGCGCCGCGGGTTCCGGGGCGGTGCGGGCGGCGGGCTTGGGCGCCTGGCCGTCGAACCCGGCCGGTCCGGTGCCCATGGGGCCCGCCGGCTTCCGCGGGCCCGCCTCGGGACCCGGGAAGGGCGAGGGCGCGCCCGAGGAGCGGTGCTCCGGGGGAACGACGGGGATGCCGCTGGTCAGCGTGTCCCCCGAGACGTTGTCCCCCGGGCCGGAGAAGCCGGGCGGGAACTGCGGGGTGAGCACGGCGGTGTCGTCCGACATCCGCGGCGGTACGCCGCCGGGGGCGCCGGGGCCCTGCGCGCCGCCGGGGCCCGCCGGTCCGCCCGGCCCCGGGCCGAACGGCGCCCGGCCGTCGAGGTCCGGGGTGAGGGCCGAGGTGCCGGTGGCCGGTCCCGTGGTGGGGCCGGCCGGTCCCGGTGTACGGACGCCGAGGTTCGGCGTGGAACGGGGTCCGTCGCCGCCGAAACCGTCGGGACCGGGCGCGCCCGGATCACCGCCGTGCTGCGGGCCGTCGGAGAAGTAGGGCAGGTCGGCTCGGGGGACGCCGGCGGGCGGAGTGGCCGGGCCGGAGCCCTGGCCGTCCGGCCGGCCGCCGGGGCCACCGGCCGCGAACCCTGCGCCGTTCGTACCGCCGGAACCACCGGTACCCGGACCGCCGGCCGGGAACCCGGCCCCGTCCGTACCGTCGGCCCGGAAGCCGGCCCCGTCCGTACCGTCGCCCGACGGGCCGCCGGGCGACGTGCTCGCGGACGCGCCCGCCGGGGCGGCGGCCGGGGCCTTGCGCGGCGCGAACCAGTCGCTGCCGCTCTTCTCCCTGGCCGGCTTCTCGGGTGCGGGCTCCGCAGCGCCCGCGGGCTCCCGGGACTCGGGCCCCGGCGCGGCCGGCACCGCCTGCACGCCGTTGGACGCGGGGGCGCCCGGGCGCGGGGTGGAGCCGGTGCGCTCGCCGCCGGAGCCGTCGACGTCGCTCATCGGCGTACGCATGACGACCGGCGGGATGGGGCGCGAGCCCGGAATGTTGATCCGGATACGCGTCGTCAGCGTCGTCTCGGTCCTCGGCTCGTCGGGCTGAGGCGGGTCCGCAGGCTCCGGGGACTCCTCCGGGGCGTCCTGCGAAGGGTGCAGCGACGGATACTGGCGTGATCCGTACGGCGGCGTGCCCGAGGGGTACGCGGCTCCCCCGCGACCCTGGGGTCCGGAGGACGAACTGTCAGTTTCACGACTCAAAGCAGGTTCTCCCGATTGGCTCCGCCGCCCGTACTTCCCCCGTGCCGCAGGCCAGGGGACGGCTCGGCGCGCGAACCACCATACTGGCCGCGGCCGACAGACACCCCGCGACCGGGGGAAACGACTGCGCACCCCCCGGACGGACAGGGGGCATCACGGGGTCGGACGTGGCACATTACTTGCCCGGTCGGCCGCTGTCGGCCCCCAGTTGGGGCGACCGCGACATGGTGGCACAGATCACAGCGACGGCCATGCCGCCGAGCATGAAGAGGGCGAGGCCGATTTCGTCCCCGAAGACGTAGTCTCCCTCGGGTCTTCCACCCAGCAGAAAAATGACTGAAATCAGCCATCCCGCGGCGGGGGCCATGGCCCCCGGCTGGGTTCCCGTGAGGCAGCGGCCGCCGTAGAAGAGGCCGGCGGCCGCCAGCAGGGCCAGCAGCAACCCCCCGGGGAACCAGGCGGATTGGACGAGTGTTCCGGCGATGCCGACGAGTGCGCCGACGACTGCCAGGCCCACCAGGGCGGCGAGCCGGCGCGGGTCGAGGGGAGCGGCCAGACCGGTGGCCGGAATGTCCCTCGGAGGTGCGTTGGTCCGCGCGGCCCGCGGCCTGCTGTCGCTCACCGGTCCTCCTCGGACACGCCCGCGAAGAGATCGTGCTCCCGGGGCGCGCCGCCACCGCCCACCAACTCGTAGTACTCGGTGGTGAGGACGGGCTGGCCCAGGTTGTTCGACAGGGCGAAGAAGGGGCCGTCGAGCGCGATCTGGGTGGCGTGCGCCCGCATCGCCGCGGCCTTCGCCTCGCCGTGTCCGGTGCCGTCGATCTCGGTGGTGACCAGGGCGTCGTCCACCACACCCGGTACGTCGTCGATCGCGGCGATGCCCGGGAACGCGTCGGGGGCGGTGGCCCGCAGCCGGGCGAATCCGTCCTCGGCGACCGAGCGCGGCACCCGGTTCCAGTAGGTCTTGGCGACGGTGTGCGGGGGGCCTGAGCCGGGCCGGTACGCGGGGTCCGCGGCCAGTTCGGCGGCGCGCGTCGCGACCCGGTGCGCCTGGATGTGGTCGGGGTGCCCGTAGCCGCCGTCGGGGTCGTACGTCACCAGGACCTGGGGGCGCACCTCGCGGATCACGTCCACGAGGTGTCCGGCGGCTTCGTCGACGTCGGCGGACCAGAAGGCGCCGGGGCGGTGGTTCTGCTCGGCGCCCATCATCCCGGAGTCGCGGTACCGGCCGGCGCCGCCGAGGAAGCGGTGGTCGGTGACCCCCAGCTCCTTCATCGCCGCCGCGAGTTCACCCTGGCGGTAGGGGCCCAGGGTGTCGTCCCGGTCCGCGGCGAGATGGGCGAGAGCGGGCGGGATGACCTCGCCCTCCTCGCCGAGCGTGCAGGTCACCAGCGTGACCAGGGCGCCGTCGGCCGCGTACCTGGCCATGGTGGCGCCATTGTTGATCGACTCGTCGTCGGGGTGCGCGTGCACCAGGAGCAGACGCCGGGCGGGAAGGTCCGTCATGGGGACCACCCTACGAGCCGCCGGCCCCCGGAGCCGACGGCGGCCACGCTCCGGGCGCCGGAGAACCCCGGGCGGCCCCGGGCGTCAGAACTTGATGCCCCCGATCATGCCGGCCACGTTCGTGGTCAGCTCGGAGATGGTGGGCGCTATGGACGAGCTGGCGAGATAGAAACCGAGCAGCATGCAGACGACCGCGTGTCCGCCCTTCAGTCCGGATTTCCGGATCAGCAGGAAGACGATGATCGCCAGCAGCACCACCGCCGAAATCGAGAGCGCCACGGCGGTTCACCTCCATCTGTACGGTCGGGACGGGCAGCGCGCACGGAGCCAGCAGGTTCTTACCCACCGAGCGCTACGGATCATAACTATCCGTGGCAGGGCATTGATCGGGGCACGGCAGCACGAGGGGCGCACGGAGGGCGGGACGGCCGATAGGTTCGGCCCATGACTTCGCCAGAGATCACCTTCCCGCTGCAGTTGGCGCGGACCATGCGCTTCACCCTCGGTGCGCCGCGGGCGTTCACGGTTTCACCCGACGGTGAACGGGTGGTCTTCCTGCGCTCGGGGTCGGGCACCGACCGCGCGGGCCGGCTCTGGGTGCTGGACCTGAGCGACGGCGCGGCCCCGCGGGAGCGGGTCGTGGCCGATCCGGCGGCCCTGCTGGGCGGCTCCGCGGAGCGGCTCTCGGCCCAGGAGCGGGCCCGGCGCGAGCGCAGTCGCGAGGGTTCGTCGGGGATCGTCGGCTACGCGGTCGACGCGGCGGCCGAGTTGGCGGCGTTCGCGCTCTCGGGGAAGGTGTACGTCGCCGAGCTGCGGGCCGGAACGGCGCGCGCCCTGCCCGTGCCGGGCCCGGTGATCGACCCGCGCCCCTCCCCCGACGGGCGACACATCGCATACGTGTCCAAGGGGGCGCTCCGCGTCGTGGGCGCCGGGGGCGAGGAGGACAGGGCGCTGGCGGAGCCGGAGGAGGCGACTGTCTCGTACGGGCTCGCGGAGTTCGTCGCGGCCGAGGAGATGGGGCGCTCGCGCGGCTTCTGGTGGTCGCCGGACTCGGACCGGCTGCTGGTGGCCCGGGCCGACGACAGCCCGGTGCGGCGGTGGTGGATCGCCGATCCCGCCCATCCGGACCGCGAGCCCGCCAAGGTCGCGTACCCGGCGGCCGGTACGCCCAACGCCGAGGTGCGGCTCTTCGTCGTGGGGCTGGCCGGGGAGCGCACCGAAGTGGTCTGGGACCGGGCCCGGTTCCCGTATCTGGCGCGGGTGCACTGGTCGTCGGACGGGGCGCCGCTCCTGCTGGTGCAGGCCCGTGACCAGCAGACTCAGCTCTACCTGGCGGTGGACCCGGAGTCCGGGGCGACCCGGACGGTGCACGCGGACGAGGACCCGGTGTGGCTGGAGCTGTTCCCCGGGGCGCCCGCGTGGGCGCCGGACGGGCGGCTGGTGCGGATCGCGGACGAGGGCGGGGCGCGGGTCCTCGCGGTCGGCGACCGGCCGCTGACCGGGGCGCAGTTGCAGATCCAGGCGGTGCTGGACATCGGCGGGTCCGACATCCTGGTGACGGCGTCGGCGGGCGAGCGGGCCGTGGAGCCGGAGATCGGCGAGAGCCATGTCTACCGGGTCAACGAACTGGGTGTGGAGCGGCTCTCCGAGGGCGTGGGCGTGCACGCGGCGGTGCGGTCCGGCGGGGTGACGGTCCTGGTCTCCACGTCGCTGGACGTGCCCGGATCGACCGTACGGGTGTTCCGGGACGGGAAGCAGGTCGCCACCGTCGCGAACCACGCGGAGCGGCCCGTCCTGACGGCCCGCCCGCAGCTCACCGAAGGGGGCGCACGGCGGATTCCGTGCGCCGTGATGCTCCCCACCGGCTACAAGGAATCGGATGGTCCGCTTCCGGTCCTGATGGATCCCTACGGTGGGCCGCACGGCCGCCGGGTGCTGGCAGCCCACAATCCGCACCTCACCTCGCAGTGGTTCGCGGATCAGGGCTTCGCCGTGGTCGTCGCGGACGGCCGGGGCACCCCCGGCCGCTCTCCCGGCTGGGAGAAGGCCGTCAAGCACGATCTCGCCCTCACCCTGGAGGACCAGGTCGAGGCGCTGCACGCGCTCGCGGAGCGGTTCCCGCTGGACCTGGGCAGGGTGGGCATCAGGGGCTGGTCGTACGGCGGTTTCCTGGCCGGGATGGCGGTGCTGCGGCGGCCCGACGTCTTCCACGCGGCGGTCGTGGGCGCCCCGGTGACCGACCAGCGGCTGTACGACACCCACTACACGGAGCGCTATCTCGGCGACCCGGCGAAGCAGCCCGAGGTGTACGCGTACAACTCGCTGCTCACCGACGAGGGGCTCTCGCACGCCGCCGACCAGGTCCGGCCGATGATGATCATCCACGGTCTCGCGGACGACAACGTGGTGGTCGCGCACACCCTGCGGCTGTCGTCGGCGCTGCTCGCGGCGGGCCGTCCGCACGAGGTGCTGCCGCTGAGCGGGGTGACCCACATGACCCCGCAGGAGAAGGTGGCCGAAAACCTCCTGCTGCTCCAGGTGGACTTCCTGAAGAGGTCGCTGGCCCTCTAGGGGTGTCTCCTACCAGCCCGGCGGCGGCTGCGAGGGTGGCGGGGGCGGCCCGAAGCCGCCACCGCCCTGCGGGTATCCGTAACCCGGGGCGGGCGGCCGCTGTCCCGGGTAAGGGGTGGGGCCGTAGCCGGGCGGGCCGGAATCCGGGGGGCCGTAGCCGGGGCCCTGGCCCGGTCCGTACGGGCCGGGGACGTCGGCGAGACCGCCGGGCGCCAGCGCGATCAGCACCACCAGCCCGGCGACCAGCTCGAAGATCCAGCTCAGCAGCATGAGCTGGGTCTCGGTCGGCAGCGAACCGAAGTCGTCGAGCAGGTCGTAGTGCACGATCCGGGCCACGCCCGCCGCCCCGCCGGGAAGCAGCAGCGCGGCGGCCACCAGTCCGAACGGCCGCGCGTGCACGGCGTGGAAGAGGGCGCTCGCCGCGGCGACCAGACAGAGCAGGGCCAGCGCCGCGGTGCCCCAGCCCGGCGGCGGGTCGATCACACCCTGCGGGACCCGGTCGCCGCCCACGTACCACTCGGGATAGATCTCGGGGTACCTCACGGCCTGGCGGATCTCCCAGGCGATCAGCACCGCTCCGGCCGCGCCCAGCATCAGGAACGCGGTGACGGAGGCGCCCGGCCCGGGCCGGGAGGGCAGCCGCTCGTAGGAGCCGGCCGGCGGACGACGGCCCGCCCCGGCGGTGATGAGCAGGGCGATGCCCGCGGCGAGGGCGACGAACACGCAGATCAGCGCCCGGGAGCGCAGGTCGTCGGAGAACAACGTCTCCATCCGGCTGCTGCCGATGCCCCAGAGCCCCGGCAGCCGTACGGCCAGGGTGATCACTCCGGTGGCGACGAGCGCGGTTGCGGCGACCGAGGAACGCAGCGCGGCGACGGTGGCGACGACGTACACCACGAGGAGGCCGGCATCCAGGGGCGCGGTCGCGGCCATCGCCCGCGGGCGTGCCTCCCGGTAGCCGGCCCAGTAGCGCCACAACTCGCCGGCGTCCACGGCCCTGATGTCCCGCACGAGCCAGCCGGCGACGATCACGGCGAGCACCGCGCAGAGAGCGGCGCCGGTCACTCTTGCTCCACGGGTGAGTATCACCCCAGCGATACTCCCCCGCACCCGGCCTCCCGACAAGAGGGCCGCCGGCACGGTCCCGTCGGGCGACCGGCCGGAGGGACGTGAGTCCTTCCGGCCGGTCCACGGCACCCGCACGGCCGTACGCCATCCATGCTGACGGGTCCGTATATCGGACGTGAGACGGGCGAGTTGCCCGCGCGTTAACGGGCCGGCGGGTCAGTCGGCCCGGCTGCTGCCGGAGGGCGGCGTGCCCTCGTCCCGGTCGTCCCCGGCCTCCGGGAAGGACTGCGACGGGTCCGTCCCCGGCGGCTCCAGGCCCGCCTCCCCCGTCTCCGGTCCGGTTCCCGTGCCGTCCTGGCCGGTCTGCTCCAGCGTCCCCTCCGGGGGCACCACCCGCTTCTCCTCGGCGAAGTGACAGGCGGAGTCGTGCCGGGCCGGTGTCTGTGTCATCCGGAAGGCCGCCGGGACCGCCAGCAGCGGCACCTCCAGTTCGCACCGTTCCTGCGCCTTCCAGCAGCGGGTGCGAAAGCGGCAGCCGGACGGCGGGTTGGCGGGCGAGGGCACGTCGCCGTGCAGGATGATCCGCTCGCGGTACTCGCGCGCCATCGGGTCCGGCACCGGCACGGCGGAGAGCAGCGCCTGGGTGTACGGGTGCGTGGGGTGGTCGTAGATCTCCTCGTCCGTGCCGATCTCGATGAACCGGCCGAGGTACATCACGCCGACCCGGTCGGAGATGTGCCGGACGATGGAGAGGTCATGCGCGATGAACACGTAGCTGAGGCCGAACTCCGCCTGCAGCCGGTCCAGCAGGTTGACGACCTGGGCCTGGACGGAGACGTCGAGGGCCGAGACGGGTTCGTCGGCGACGATGATCTCGGGGTTGAGAGCGAGACCGCGGGCGATGCCGATGCGCTGGCGCTGGCCGCCGGAGAACTGGTGCGGATAGCGGTTGATGTACTCCGGGTTGAGGCCGACGACGTCCAGCAGGTCCTGGACCTTGCGCCGCCGCTCACCCTTCGGGGCGACCTCGGGGTGGATCTCGTACGGCTCCCCGATGATGTCGCCCACCGTCATGCGCGGGTTGAGGGAGGTGTACGGGTCCTGGAACACCATCTGGATGTTGCGGCGCACCGCCTTCAGCGCCCGTGGGGACAGCTTGGTGACGTCCTCGCCCTTGTACCGGATCGCGCCGGCCGTGGGCTGTTCCAGGTGCACCAGCATCCGGGCGACGGTCGACTTCCCGCACCCCGACTCCCCGACGATGCCGAGCGTCTCGCCGGCCGCCAGGTCGAAGGAGACCCCGTCGACCGCCTTGACGGCGCCGATCTGCTTCTTGATCAGGATGCCCCGGGTCAGCGGGTAGTGCTTCGTGAGGTCGCGGACCTCCAGGATCGGTTCGCCGCCCGCGTACGCGCTCTGCTGCCGCGACTTGGACAGGAGGGTGCGCGCCGCCTCACCCTCTTCGCGCGCTCCTCTGCGCCCCGAGTGGTCAGCGTGCATCGAGCGTCTCCTTCCAGAAGTGGCAGGCGCTCTGTCGGTGCTCGGCCACGTCGTACAGCGGCGGCACGTCGGTGCGGCAGACGTCCTGGGCCATCGGGCAGCGCGGGTTGAAGGCGCACCCGGGCGGGATGTGCAGCAGGTTGGGCGGCAGGCCCCGGATCGCGTACAGCTCCCGGCCCTTCTGGTCCAGTCGCGGGATCGAGCGGAGCAGTCCCTTGGTGTACGGGTGTGCGGGCGCCTGGTAGATCTCGTGGACGGGGGAGGTCTCGACGATCCGGCCCGCGTACATCACGGCGATCTTGTCGGCGACGTCGGCGACGACGCCGAGGTCGTGGGTGATCAGGATCAGTCCCATGTTCAGCTCACGCTGGAGCTCCGCGAGCAGGTCCATCACCTGGGCCTGGACGGTGACGTCGAGCGCGGTGGTGGGTTCGTCGGCGATGATCAGGGAGGGCTCCAGGGCCAGCGCCATGGCGATCATGATGCGCTGGCGCATCCCGCCGGAGAACTGGTGCGGGTAGTTGCCGACCCGCTCCTTCGCCGCCGGGATGCGCACCCGGTCCATCAGCTCGACGGCCTTGGCCTTGGCGTCCTTGCGGGACAGCCCGCGGTGCACGACGAACATCTCGCCGAGCTGCTCCCCCACGGTCAGCACGGGGTTGAGGGAGGACAGCGCGTCCTGGAAGATCATGGCCATCTCCTGGCCGCGGATCTTCCGGCGCTCCTCCTTCTTGAGCGTGAGGAGGTCGCGGTCCTTGAAGATGATCTCGCCGGCGCTGATCTTGCCGGGCGGCATGTCGAGGATGCCCATGATCGCCTGCGCGGTGACCGACTTGCCGGAGCCGGACTCGCCGAGCACGGCGAGCGTCTCGCCCTCGGCCACCGAGTAGTCGACCCCGTTGACGGCCTGGGCGACCCCGTCGCGGGTGTGGAACTCCACGTGCAGATCGCGCACTTCGAGCAACATGGCAGCGGACTCCTCAGCGCAGCTTGGGGTCGAGGGCGTCGCGCACCGCGTCGCCGAGCATGATGAACGCGAGCACGGTGACCGCCAGCGCGCCGGCGGGCCAGAGGAGCATGTGCGGGGCGTTGCGGATGTTCTGCGAGGCCGAGGAGATGTCGATGCCCCAGCTGACCGTGGGGGGCTTCAGGCCGACTCCCAGGTACGAGAGCGTCGCCTCCAGTGCGATGTAGGTGCCCAGCGCGATGGTGGCGACGACGATGACGGGCGCCACGGCGTTGGGGGCGACGTGGCGCAGCATCATGCGGGAGTTGGACGCGCCGAGTGCGCGGGCGGCCTGGACGTAGTCGTGCTGCTTGGCCGTGATGACCGCGCCGCGGGCGATCCTGGAGATCTGCGGCCAGCCGAGGAGCACCATGAAGCCGATGACCGGCCAGACGGTGTTGCTGGTGACCACCGACAGCAGGACCAGACCGCCCAGCACCACGGGGATGGCGAAGAAGATGTCGGTGAGGCGGGAGAGGACGGCGTCCGAGGGCCCCCCGAAGAAGCCCGCGAGTGCGCCGAGCAGGCCGCCGAGCAGGGCCACCCCCAGGGTGGCGCAGACGCCCACGGTCACCGAGGCCCTCGCCCCGTAGACGACCCGGGTGTAGACGTCGCAGCCCTGCGCGTTGAAGCCCATGGGGTGACCCGCCTGGGAGCCCTGCTGGGCCTTGGCGAGGTCGCAGGAGAGCGGGTTGCCGGACGCGATGAGGGAGGGCCAGATCGAGATGACGACGAGGAACACGATGATCAGCGCCGAGATGATGAAGACCGGGTTCCGTCGCAGGTCCCGCCAGGCGTCGGCCCACAGGCTGCGCGCCCGGTCCCCGGCACCGCCCCCCTCCGGCCCGTCCGGCACCTTCTCCAGCGTGGTGCCCTCACTCATGGCCAGGTCCATCGCACCGCCGGCGCCGGTCCCGGCGATGGCGCCCTGCTGCTCGGGCTGAGGTTCAGGCATAACGAATCCTCGGGTCGAGTACGGAGTACAGGAGGTCGACGACCAGGTTGGCCACCAGGAAGACCAGCACCAGGATGGTGGCGAAGCCGACCACGGTCTGGGTGTTCTGCCGGAGAATGCCCTGGTAGATCTGGTATCCGACGCCATGGATGTTGAAGATCCGCTCGGTGACGATCGCGCCGCCCATCAGGGCTCCGATGTCCGTGCCGATGAAGGTGACGACGGGGATCAGCGAGTTGCGCAGGAGGTGGCGGACGATGACCCGGCGTCTGGGGAGCCCCTTGGCCACGGCCGTACGGACGTAGTCGGCCCGGGAGTTCTCGGCGATGGACGTCCGGGTGAGGCGCGTGACGTACGCGAGGGAGACCGAGGCGAGCACCAGCCCGGGCAGGATGAGTTCGTCGAACGGCGCCTCCGTGGACACCGTCGGGGAGATGACCGACCACTTCACACCGAGCAGGTACTGGAGCACGTATCCGGTGACGAAGGTGGGGATCGCGATGACGACGAGCGTCGCCACCAGGACCGAGTTGTCGACGACGCGGCCGCGCCGGAGTCCGCTGAGGACCCCCAGCGTCACGCCCACGATGATCTCGAAGAGGATGGCGACGATGGTGAGCCGCAGGGTGACCGGGTAGGCCGTCGCCATCAGCTCGGTGACCTTCTGGCCGTTGAAGGCGGTGCCGAAGTCGCCGGTGAACACGTTGCCCATGTAGGTCAGGTATTGCTGCCAGACGGGCTTGTCCAGGCCGAATTCCTTCTCCAGCTGGGCCGCCGTCGCGGGGTCGCACTGCCGGTCTCCGCACAGGCCGGCGATGGGGTCGCCCATCACGTTCACCATCAGGAAGAGCAGCAGCGTGGCGCCGATGAACACCGGGATCATCTGGAGCAGACGACGGATCACATAACGGCCCATGTCACCCTCCGGAAGTCGGTCGGGCAGAGGGCGACGGTCGCCGGTGCGGCCCCCTGCGGTGGGACGACGCGCTCGGCCGGGGCTCGCCGGCCGGCCGGGCCGGGCCGGATGGACGTCTGCATCGCGCCCTCACCTCCCTGTTACCGCCGGCCGCGCGAGCGGCCGTTGTTTCGTGTGCCGGATCCCGTCCGGGGCGAGCGAGACCGTCGAGGCCGCGGCCGGTTTCGGCCGATGTGGACCAAATTTCATCGTATTTCCCGACACCACGCACCTTCTGTACCGCTCCCCGTGCACCCGCCGCACGCCGAACGCGTGACAGCGGCCGTGCGACCGGCCCGGCGCGGAGCCCTCACCCCTGGGCGCCGCGCGCCGCGCGCGGCCGGGCCCGGGCCGGGGCCCGCAGCCCACGCCCAGCACGCAGGCGCTGCGGCCCGGCGCCCTCACGAGGCGCCGGGCCGCTGGGAGCGCGAGGTCAGTTGACCTTGATCTCGTTGTAGACCGGCACGCTGAACGGGTTCAGCGCGACGTTCGAGACGTTCTGGGAGTAGCCGGCGCTCCCGTTCTGGTACCAGAGCGGAATGGCCGCCATGTTGTCGCGGACCACCGCCTGGGCGTCCTGGAAGGTCTTGACCGCCTTCGCGGTGTCGGACTCGGCGTTCGCCTGGTTGACCAGCTTGTCGAACTGCTCGTTCGACCACTTGCCGTCGTTGGACGACGCGTCGGTGTAGTACAGCGGCTGCAGGAAGTTCTGGATGAGCGGGTAGTCCATCTGCCACCCGGCCCGGAAGGGGCCGGTCATCTTCTGCTGGCCGATCTTGTTGCGGAAGTCGGCGAACGTGCCGGTCGGGCTGCCCACACAGGCCTTGTCGTTGCCGAGGGCGTTGTTGATGCTGTTGCAGACCGCGTCCACCCAGTCCTTGTGGCTGCCGGTGTCGGCGTTGTAGCCGATCTTCACCTGCCCGCCGGGGATCCCGCCGCCCTCCGCGATCATCTTCTTGGCCTCTGCCGGGTCGTAGTCGCACAGGCTGCCGCAGAATCCCGACTTGTAGCCGCCCTTCACCCCCAGCACGGGCGAGGTCCAGTCCGTCGCCGGGGTCCGCGTGTTGTTGAAGATCGTCTCGGTGATCTGCTTGCGGTTGATGGCCATGGACAGCCCCTTGCGGACCTTGTCGCTGTCCGGCTTGTTCCACGCGTCGTCGTAGAACGGGAAGGCGAGCGTCTGGATGATGCCGGCCGGGGTGTTGATGTAGCGGTCACCGAGGTCCGCCTTGACGTTCTTCAACTGCGAGGCGGGGATGTCGTCGACCAGGTCGAGGTTGCCGGCCACCAGGTCGGTGTAGGCGGTGTTGTTGTCGGTGTAGACCTTGAGGTCGATCCCGCCGTTCTGCGCCTTGTCGTCACCCGGGTACCCGTCCCACTTGCGCAGGGACATCTGCGAGCCCTTGGTGTAGGACTTGATGGTGTACGGGCCGTTGCCGACCGGCTTCTTCAGCCAGGCCGCGTGGTCGTCGAAGAAGCTCTGCGGCAGCGGGGCGAACGCCGCGTAGCCCAGCGTGTCGGGCCAGGTGGAGAACTTCTGGTCGAGCTTGACGGTGAACGTCTGGGGGCCGGTGACCTTCAGCCCCGACAGGGTCTGGGCGCTCTGCGAACCGGACGCCGGGTGCACCTTGTCGTACCCGGCGATCTGACCGAAGAAGTAGGCGTTCTTCTGGTTGTTCTTCAGGCTCGCACCGTAGTTCCACGCGTCCACGAAGGACTTGGCGGTGACCTTCTGCCCGTTGGAGAAGGTCCATCCGTCCTTCACGGTCACGGTGAAGTTCATCGAGTCGGAGGTCTCGATCTTCTCCGCCAGCATGTCCTCGGCCGCACCCGTCTTCGGGTTGTACCGCTTGAGCCCCCGGAAGACCATGTCGAGGACCTTGCCGCCCTGCACCTCGTTGGTGTTGGCGGGCTCCAGCGGGTTCTGCGGGTCGCCCCAGGAGGAGCTCACGATCCCGTCGGCACCACCGCCGCCACCACCACTGTCCCCTCCGCCGCAAGCCGTCGCCGTCAGGACGACGGCCACCGCACATGCGGCCCACTTGGCGTGTGTGGCTCCGCGCATGGAGTGCCTCCTCGTAGTGCTCCGTCTTACGTGAGGTCAAATATCACCTCATAAGAGGATCACTGCACCCGCGCTACGGCCGAATGTGTCAGCCCGCCACTCGAAGGGCAGACGAGCCGACCGGGTCATCCGGATAACGAGAAGGACACGTGCGTGATCGGACACGGTCGCCCGAGATCACCCGGAAGATCCGCTCCGCGCACCGGCCGTCCACCCTATTTTCACCCCGTACATGCCAAGTTCAGTTCAAGAACCTAAAGACCCCGTACGGACTTCCACAGCCGATTGACCCCTGTCAACTCGATTGATTGGGTCCATCCCAACCTCTTCTTCGCACTCCTCCCACCCGGAGGACGCCGTTCCGTACGGGGACAGGAGCACGATGACCACGCCATCCCCGGCCCCCAGTCTTTCGGTGGACATGACGCTCACCGAAGTGACCGGGGAGTCCCGGCTGCCCGACAGCACCAACAAGGGAGCCGCCGCCAGGAGTCCGGGCCGCCTGGCCTGGATCCGCTTCAAGCGCGACAAGACCGGCGTGGTGTCCGCCTGCATCGTCGTGTTCTTCTTCGTGATCGCGCTGGGCGCGCCCCTGATCGCGAAGGTGTACGGCAAGAACCCGTACACGACGTACGGCCAGGACATACCCGGCCTGCTCAACGGTTTCGCCTACCCGATCAAGCCCAACGGCGGCATCAGCGGTGAGTACTGGTTCGGCATCGAGCCGCAACTGGGCCGCGACGTCTTCACGTTCCTGCTGTACGGGATCCGCACGTCCCTGCTGATCGCGGCGGCGACGACGATCCTGGTGACCGTCGTCGGCGTCATCGTCGGCATCACGGCCGGCTATCTGGGCGGCCGGACGGACTACTTCATCGGCCGGGTCATCGACATCCTGCTGTCGTTCCCCTCGACGCTGTTCTTCATCGCCTTCATGCCCGTCGTCTACAGCCTCTTCGTGGCGCCGGAGGACGAGATCCCGACCTCGCTGCGGGCCACCTCACTGATCCTGGTGCTCACCGCCTTCGGCTGGGCCTCGATGGCCCGCCTGCTGCGGGGCCAGGTACTCGCCCTGCGCGAACGGGAGTTCATCGAGGCCGCGAAGGTGACCGGCGCCTCGCCCACCCGGATCATCTTCAAGGAACTGCTGCCCAACCTCTGGACGCCGATCCTGATCCAGGCGACCCTCGCCCTGCCGGCCTACGTGACGGCGGAAGCGGGGCTGGCCTTCCTCGGCGTCGGCATCATCGACCCGACCCCCGACTGGGGCGTGATGATCCAGCGCGGCGCGTCCTTCTACACGGACGACATCACCTTCATGCTCTTCCCGGGCATCTCCATGATCGTGTTCGTGCTCGCCTTCAACCTGCTCGGTGATTCGGTGCGCGACGCCCTCGACCCCAAGTCCAAGGGCTGATCCCGCGCCCTTCCGGTCCGGCCGCCATGGCCCGGCCCGCGTACGTGCTCCGTCCCTCGATCCCAAGGACCGGTACCCCATGTCTTTCTCCCGCAGAAACTTCCTCATCGCCACCGGCGTGGCGGCCGCGAGCACCACCGTCCTGAGCGCGTGCAGCAGCGGTGACGCGGGGGGCGGCGGCAGCAAGGGCGGCAAGACGGACGCCCCCAAGGTCAGCGGCACCAAGGCGGACGCGATCCTGGTGGGCACCAAGGCCGACTCCACGGGCCCGGCCCCCGAGGTCCCGAACGCGGTCAAGGGCGGCACCATCTACACGATGGACCAGATCGACTGCGACCACCTGGACCCCGCGCAGATCTGGTCGTCGTACGAGGGCTACCTCACCCCGCTCTTCATGCGCGGTCTCGTCGGCTACAAGGTCGCCATGGACGGCAGGACCACACTGGTGGGCGACCTCGCCACCGACGCCGGCACGGCCAAGGACGGCGGCAAGACCTGGTCGTTCACGCTGAAGGAGGGCGTGAAGTGGCAGGACGGCTCCGACATCACCATGGAGGACGTCCGCCACACCTTCGAGCGCCTCTTCGCCAAGTTCGTCACCTTCGGGCCGCGCTACCCGCAGCAGTGGCTGATCGGCGGGGACAAGTACCAGGGCCCGTACGAGGGCAAGCACCTCGACTCGATCGAGATCGACGGCCGGACCGTCACCTTCCGTCTCACCGAGGCCCGCGGCGACTTCAACTTCACCCTGGGCATGCGTGCCTTCTCCCTGGTGCCCAAGAAGAAGGACACCAAGGAGGACTACGACAAGCAGCCGTTCTCCTGCGGCCCGTACAAGATCGACAACCGTAAGATCGGCAAGTCGATGTCGCTGTCGCGCAACGAGCACTGGGACCCCGCGACGGACCCGATCCGCAACGCCTACCCCGACAAGTTCGAGCTGCAGTTCGGCTTCCAGTCCCTGGCGTCCACGGACCGCTACATCGCCGACCAGGGCAACGACCAGCACACGGTGTCGATGCTGAACGAGGTCGCCCCCGAGCGCGTCCAGAAGGTCCTCGACGACCCGGCGCTGAAGAAGCGCGTCCTCACCCACCTCGACGCGGCGACGTACTACTACGCGATCAACACGACGCGCATCAAGGACGTCAAGGTCCGTCAGGCGCTCAACTACGCCTGGCCCGCCCAGCAGACGCAGCTGATCCGCGGCGGCGCCTCCTCCTCGGAGATCGCGACCACGATCATCAGCCCGCTCACCCCGGGCCACGCGGACTTCGACATCTACGGCAAGAAGGCCAAGCCCGCGGGCGACCCCGTCAAGGCCAAGGCGCTGCTGAAGGAGGCCGGTGCGGAGGGCCAGAAGATCGTCATCGCCTTCCAGCAGTCCGACAACCAGGTCAAGCAGGCCGTCGCCATCAAGAGCGCGCTGACCAAGGCGGGCTTCGACGTGGTCACGAAGCAGGTCGACAAGACCTCCTTCTACAGCCAGATCGCCCAGATCGACAACCACTTCGACATGTTCGCGGCCGGCTGGTCCGCCGACTGGCCGGGCGGCTACACCGCCCTCCAGCCGACCTTCGACGGCCGGGTCATCGCCAACGGCGCGTCCAACTGGCCGCAGCTGAACGACACGGGCGTCAACAAGGCCATCGACGCGGCAGCCAAGATCACCGACATCGACGAGGCCAACAAGGCCTGGGGCGCGATCGACCGGCAGATCATGGAGCTGGCCGCCTGCGTGCCGGACTACTGGCCGATCCGCAACTGGTTCCACGGCTCCAAGGTCGGCGGCATGGTCTACGACTCGGGCAACACCGGCATCGCCATCACCAAGCTCTTCGCCATGAAGTAGCACGGCTCGCGGGGGAGGGCGGCCGCACGGACCGCCCTCCCCCGCGCCCGGCCCCTCCCCCGCTCCCTACACCCCGGCGACGGCGCCCCACCCGGAAAGTCACGACCCATGCTTCGTTTCCTGCTCCGCCGCGTGACCGGCGCTCTCGTCATTCTGCTGATCATCAGCGCCATCACCTTCTACCTCTTCTACGCGATCCCCCGTGACCCCGCGAGACTCGCCTGCGGCAAGGTCTGCACCCCGGAGCTGATCACCCAGATCAAGGAGAACCTGGGGATCGCCGACCCGCTGCCCGTCCAGTACTGGCACTGGCTGATCGGCATCTTCACCGGCCGCGACTACGGCAACTACGGCCACTGCCCGGCCCCCTGCCTCGGCTACTCGTTCACCAACCGCCAGCCCGTCTTCGGCACGATCATGGACCGGCTGCCGCTGACCCTCTCGCTCTCGCTCGGCGCGGCCGTCTTCTTCGTGATCTTCGGCATCGGTGCCGGCATGCTGGCCGCGGTCAAGCACGGCAAGCCGCTCGACAAGATCGCCAGCTCGGTCTCGCTGCTCGGGTCCTCGCTGCAGATCTACTTCGTCGGCTACATCGCCATGTTCCTGCTGGTCCAGCAGATGCACCTGCTGAGCCAGCCCTCGTACACCCCGTTCACCGAGAACCCGGCGAAGTGGGCCTCGGGGCTGCTGCTGCCCTGGCTGGTGCTGTCGATCATCTTCACCGCCAACTACACCCGTATGACCCGCTCGCAGCTGGTCGAGCAGCTCAGCGAGGACTACGTCCGCACCGCGCGCGCCAAGGGCCTGTCGCGGAGCTCGGTCTTCTTCCGCTTCGCCTGGCGCGGCGCGATGGGTCCCATCGTCACGATCTTCGGCATCGACCTGGGCACCCTGATCGGGGGCGCCATCATCACCGAGGCGACCTTCAGCCTCCAGGGCCTGGGCCAGCTCTCCGTGCACTCCGTGGACACCAGCGACCTGCCCATGCTGCTCGGCGTCACGGTGGTCGCCGCGGGCGCGATCGTCTTCGCCAACATCATCGTGGACGCCGTCTACGGCCTCATCGACCCGCGCATCCGCCTCGCCTGACCCCGCTCCCCCGTTCCGGTCCCACCCCCTGCCTCCCGCACCATCCTCCTGGAGCGTCCCCGTGACGAGCACCGATCAGCCTCCTCTTCTGTCCGTCAAGGACCTGCACGTCCACTTCTCGACCGAGGACGGCGTCGTCAAGGCCGTCGACGGCCTCTCCTTCGACGTGGAGAAGGGCAAGACCCTCGGCATCGTCGGCGAGTCCGGTTCGGGCAAGTCGGTCACCAACCTGTCGGTCCTGGGCCTGCACGATCCCGGCCACACCGAGATCGAGGGCGAGATCCTGCTCGACGGACAGGACCTGCTCGCCGCCTCGGAGCGGGAGCTGGAGCGGCTCCGCGGCAACAAGATGGCCATGATCTTCCAGGACGCCCTCGCCTCGCTGTCGCCGTACCACACCATCGGCCGGCAGATCGGCGAGACGTACCGCAAGCACACCGGGGCGTCCAAACGCGAGGCACGGGCCAGGTCCGTGGAGATGCTCACCAAGGTGGGCATCCCGCAGCCGGACCTGCGGGTCGACGACTACCCGCACCAGTTCTCCGGCGGCATGCGCCAGCGCGCGATGATCGCCATGTCGCTCGTCTGCGACCCGGCCCTGCTGATCGCCGACGAGCCCACCACCGCGCTCGACGTCACCGTGCAGGCCCAGATCATGGACCTGCTCAAGGACCTCCAGCAGGAGTTCGGCACGGCGATCGTCTTCATCACGCACGACCTCGGTGTCATCGCCGACATCGCGGACGACGTGCTGGTCATGTACGGCGGCCGGTGCGTGGAGCGCGGCACGAAGAAGGAGGTGCTGCGCGCGCCCCAGCACCCGTACACCTGGGGTCTGCTGGGGTCCATGCCGAGCCTCAAGGGCCCGCTCGACGTGCCGCTCTCGCCGATCCCCGGCAGCCCCCCGAGCCTCCTGAACCCGCCGGCCGGCTGCCGCTTCCACCCCCGGTGCACCTTCACCGAGCAGGTGGGCGGCACGCGCTGCGCGACCGAGCAGCCGCCGCTCGAACTGGCCGCGGGGCGCGGGGCCGCCTGCCACCTGACCGCGGCCCAGCGCGTCGAGTTCTTCGCCGACTTCGCCGCCATCCGGCCCAACTGACCGACAAGAGACGGGATTTCCCCACCATGAGCAGCACCGATCCCCTCCTGGAAGTCTCCGGGCTCACCAAGCACTTCCCGGTCAAGGGCGGATTCCCGATCCGGCGGACGATCGGCGCGGTCCAGGCCGTGGACGGCCTCGACTTCACGATCGGCGCGGGCGAGAGCCTCGGCCTGGTCGGCGAGTCCGGCTGCGGCAAGTCGACGACGGGCCGGCTGGTCACCCGCCTCCTGGAGCCGACCGGCGGCCGGATCTCCTACCGCGGGCAGGACATCAGCCATGCCTCGCGCAAGGCGCTGACACCGGTCCGCTCCGAGATCCAGATGATCTTCCAGGACCCGTACGCCTCGCTGAACCCGCGGCAGACCGTCGGCAAGATCGTCGCCGCGCCGATGGAGATCAACGGCATCGACCCGGCCGGCGGGCGGGAGGCGCGGGTACGGGAGCTGCTGGAGACGGTCGGCCTCAACCCGGAGCACTACAACCGCTTCCCGCACGAGTTCTCCGGCGGGCAGCGCCAGCGCATCGGGGTGGCGCGCGCCCTCGCCCTGGAGCCCAAGCTGATCGTGGCCGACGAGCCGGTGTCCGCCCTGGACGTGTCGATCCAGGCGCAGGTGGTGAACCTGCTGCAGAAGCTCCAGAAGGAACTGGGCATCGCGTTCCTGTTCATCGCCCACGACCTCGCCATCGTGCGGCACTTCTCGCAGCGCGTGGCCGTCATGTACCTCGGCCGGATCGTGGAGATCGCCGATCGCGAGGACCTGTACGGCAGCCCCCGCCACCCGTACACACGGGCGCTGCTCTCCGCCGTGCCCGAGCCCACCGCCGACGACGAGCCGGTCGTCGAGCGCGTGCGGCTGACCGGGGACGTGCCGTCGCCGGTCAACCCGCCGTCGGGCTGCCGCTTCCGCACCCGCTGCTGGAAGGCGACGGACAGGTGCGCGAGTGAGACGCCCCCGCTGGTGCAGGTCCAGGACGGCCGGGACGGCCACCTGACGGCCTGCCACTACCCGGAGGAGCCGGGCGTCGTGGCGGCCGTCCCCAAGGCGCGTACGGCGTCCGGCGGGCCGCTGCTCGGCAAGGCCGCCGAAGACCTGGAGGCAGGGGGCTGACACCCCTCCCCCGCCCCGGGGATTCCAGCGGCGACGGGCCCACCGGCCCGGGGCACGCGGAGCCTCCCCGGCCCGAGGAACCGAGCACGTCGGCCCATTGACCCGAGCCACCTGCGCGCCCGGTCCCCGGGTACACGGGAAAGGCGCCCGGAACCGATCGGTTCCGGGCGCCTTCGCGCTCCCGCCGCGGACCGGCAGGACGGAATCGACACTTCCTCATAAACAACCTCAATAGTCCCTCAAGTTTCCTTTCGGTACTGACGCACACCCCTAACGTATGACGCGTACCGCACAAGAAGGCCCCATAACAGGAGGACCTGCGTGAAGCGTGTCATCAGCACCGTTGTCTCCGCCGCACTGCTCGGCGCCGGAGTCGTGGCCGGAGCGGCAGCGCCCGCGTCGGCGGGCGCCGCGTGCGACAGCAGCCCGATCTATTCGATCGGGGACAAGAAGACCGTCTGGCGCGCCACCCAGGTGCACAGCGACTGGGCGAGGCCGGGCGTCACCATCACGTACGCCAAGAACAAGACGGGCTCCTGGACCGCCACCGGTACGGCGACCGTGGGCACCGAGGCGGGCGCCATATTCGCGAAGGCCTCGGCGTCGTTCAGCGTCTCCGTCGGCAAGACCTGGTCCAAGTCCGACACCTGGACCTACAGCGCCAAGGTGGAGAAGAAGAAGGGCAAGACCCGGGGACGCCTGATGATGTATCACGAGGCCAAGGGCTTCAGCGTCACGAAGTACCGCATGGTGCCCAAGAGCACCGGCGGCTGCAAGAAGAGCAAGGTCTGGAAGAAGAGCAACAACGTGGCGCCCGTGCGCAAGAGCAGCAACCTCTGGGGCATCCAGTACAAGTGATCCGGACCGTGCGGAACGGACCGTCATGAACAGCGGAGGGTGACGGTCCGCCCGACGCGCGGACAGGACGACGGAAGGCGCCCGGAACCGATCGGTTCCGGGCGCCTTCCGTCGTGCGGGCGGGCGGGGCGGCGGTTACGAGGCCGCGCCGACCACGTCCTTCTCCTCGGCGAAGTGGCACGCCGACTCGTGCGCGGCCGGCGTCGTCGACGTCTTGAAGCGCTCGGGGATCGCCAGCAGCGGCTCCTCCTGGGCGCACTTGTCCTCGGCCTTCCAGCAGCGGGTGCGGAAGCGGCAGCCCGACGGCGGGTTGGCCGGCGACGGGACGTCGCCGGTGAGGATGATCCGCTCGCGGCCCTCACGGGCCTCCGGGTCGGGGACGGGGACCGCCGACAGCAGCGCCTGGGTGTAGGGGTGCGTCGGGTGGTCGTAGATCTCCTCGTCCGTACCGATCTCGGCCAGCTTGCCGAGGTACATGACGCCGACCCGGTCCGAGATGTGCCGGACGATCGAGAGGTCGTGCGCGATGAAGAGGTAGGACAGGTTGAACTCGTCCTGGAGCTTGCCCATCAGGTTGATGACCTGGGCCTGCACCGACACGTCGAGCGCGGAGACCGGCTCGTCGCAGATGATGATCTCCGGGTTGAGCGCGAGGCCGCGGGCGATGCCGATGCGCTGGCGCTGGCCGCCGGAGAACTGGTGCGGGTACCGGTTGATGTACTCCGGGTTGAGACCCACGACGTCCAGGAGTTCCTGCACCTTGCGGCGCCGGTCGCCCTTCGGGGCGACCTCGGGGTGGATGTCGTAGGGCTCGCCGATGATGTCGCCGACCGTCATGCGCGGGTTCAGCGAGGTGTACGGGTCCTGGAACACCATCTGGATGTTGCGGCGCACGGCCTTCAGCGCGCGGCCGGACAGCTTGGTGATGTCCTGGCCCTTGTAGAAGACCTCGCCGGCCGTGGCCCGCTCCAGCGTCATCAGGAGCTTGGCGACGGTGGATTTGCCACAGCCGGACTCGCCCACGATGCCGAGCGTCTCGCCCGCGTAAAGGTCGAACGAGACCCCGTCCACGGCCTTGACCGCACCGACCTGCTTCTTGAACAGGATGCCCTGGGTCAGCGGGAAGTGCTTGACCAGGTTGCGGACCTGGAGGATCGGCTCGCCCTTCGACACGGGCGCGTCGATGGCGGCTACGGCCTCCGCCTCGTCGGCCGGGTCGACCGTCTCCACGTCGGAGACGTTCGGGGTGGCGTCCACGGGCTCCTTGTCGATGTCAGCCATGGATCGTCTCCTTCCAGAAGTGGCAGGCGCTGCCGCGTCCGACCAGCTCGGCGCCGTCCTGCTCGGTCACCGGGCTCAGCGCCGGGATGTCCGTACGGCAGATGTCCTGCGCCATCGTGCAGCGCGGGTTGAAGGCACAACCCGACGGCACGTGGAGCAGGTTGGGCGGCAGGCCCTTGATCGCGAAGAGCTCCTGGCCCTTCTGGTCCAGGCGCGGGATCGACTCCAGCAGCCCCTTGGTGTAGGGGTGCGCCGGGCGCTTGTAGATCTCGTGCACCGGGGCGGTCTCGACGATCCGGCCCGCGTACATCACCGCGATCTTGTCGGCGACGTCCGCGACGACACCGAGGTCGTGCGTGATCAGGATCAGGCCCATGTGGTACTCGCGCTGGAGCTCCGCGAGCAGGTCCATGACCTGTGCCTGCACCGTCACGTCGAGCGCGGTGGTCGGCTCGTCCGCGATGATCAGGTCCGGCTCCAGGGCCAGCGCCATGGCGATCATGATGCGCTGGCGCATGCCGCCGGAGAACTGGTGCGGGTAGTCCGAGACCCGGGCCGCCGCGGCCGGGATCTTCACCTGGTCCATCAGCTCGATGGCCTTGGCGCGGGCTTCCTTCTTGGACAGTCCCTGGTGGACCCGGAACATCTCGCCGAGCTGGTAGCCGACGGTGAGGACCGGGTTCAGCGAGGAGAGCGCGTCCTGGAAGATCATGGCGATCTTCTGGCCGCGGATCTTCCGGCGCTCCTCGTAGGACATCTTGAGCATGTCCTGGCCGCGGAACAGGATCTCGCCCTGCGGGATCCTGCCCGGCGGCATGTCGAGGATGCCCATGATGGCCTGCGCCGTCACGGACTTGCCGGAGCCGGACTCGCCGAGAACGGCAAGGGTCTCACCGGCGTTCACGCTGTAGTTGACACCGTTGACCGCCTTGGCCACACCATCGCGGGTGTGGAACTCCACGTGCAGGTCACGGACATCGAGCAGGGGGCCGACGTAGTCGTCACCCGAGCGTGCGGACGGGACTTCGGCGGTCTTGTTGATGGTGGCCACGTTCGCCCTCCTTATCGCGACTTCGGATCGAGGGCGTTGCGGACGGCTTCGCCGAGCATGATGAACGCCAGAACGGTGATGCTGAGCATGATCGACGGGTACAGCAGGATGTGCTGCGCGACGCGGATCTGCGCGGCGCCACCGGAGATGTCCATGCCCCACGAGATCGTCGGGTCGGCGAGACCCAGACCGAGGTAGGACAGGGTCGCCTCGGCGGAGATGTAGACGCCGAGCGAGATGGTGGCGACCACGATCACCGGGGCCATGGCGTTGGGCAGGATGTGCCGGAAGAGGATCCGGTTGGTTCCCGCGCCCAGCGCTCTGGCGGCCTGCACGTAGTCCGACTGCTTGATCACGATCACCGCACCGCGCATGACACGCGCGATCTGGGTCCAGCCGAGGAACGCCAGGGCGAAGATGACCACCCAGACCGTCCGGTCGGTGAACGCCTGGAGGACGACCATGGCACCCAGCAGGAAGGGGATGCCGAGGAAGACGTTGGTGAAGAAGCCGGAGAGAAGCGCGTCGACCCAGCCGCCGAAGTAGCCGGCGAGCATGCCGATCAGTCCGCCGAACAACGTCACCAGGAGCGTCACGCAGACACCGACGGTGATCGATGCACGGGTGCCGTAGATGACACGCGCGTAGACACTGTGGCCCTGGCCGTCGTAGCCGAGCCAGCCCTCCGAGCCGATCTTGCTCAGCTCCGGCTTGCCCAGGTAGTGGTGCACCAGGTCGGCCGACGTCGGGGAGGCGTTGGTGAACAGGCCGGGGAAGACCGCCATCACGAGAAGGATGACGATCAGGACCGACGAGACGATGAAGTACCAGTTGGAACGCAGGTCCCGCCAGGCGTCGCCCCACAGGCTGCGGGCCTTGTCGGCCTTCACGGTCGCCGCGGGGTCCGCGATGGGCGCCTTGGCGTCCTCGGGGGCGGGTGCGGTCTTGGTCGCGTCAGGCATAACGGATCCTCGGGTCCAGGACCGCGTACAGCAGGTCGACGATGAGGCTCATGAGGAGGTAGACGAGCACGAGGATGGTGACGAGGCCGACGAGCGTCGTGCCCTCACGCTTGACGATCGACTCGTAGATCGTGCCGCCGACGCCCTTGACGTTGAACAGGCCCTCGGTGACGACCGCGCCGCCCATCAGGGCGCCCAGGTCGGTGCCGAGGAAGGTGATGACGGGGATCAGCGAGTTGCGCATCAGGTGCACACCGACGATGCGCCGCTTGGGAAGCCCCTTGGCGATGGCGGTGCGCATGTAGTCCGAGCGCAGGTTCTCGGCCATCGTCGTGCGCGTAAGTCTTGCCACATAGGCGAGTGACAACGACCCCAGCACGATGGCGGGGGCCAGGAGTTCGCCCCACTTGGCTTCGCCGGAGACGTTCGGCTGGATCCAGCCGAGCTGGAAGGCGAACACCGTCTTGATGATGAAGCCGAGGACGAACACCGGGATCGAGATGATCAGCAGGGTGAAGACCAGGATCACGTTGTCGGTGAGCCGGCCGGCGCGCAGACCGGCGATCATCCCGAGACCGATACCGATGACGATCTCGATGACGAACGCCATGCCGGCCAGCCGGAGGGTGACGGGGAACGCGTCGCCGAGGACGTCCGTGACGGGACGTCCGCTGGCTATCTGATCACCGAAATCGAAATGCAGGACGATGCCTGACATGTAATTCCAGTACTGCTGCAGGATCGGCTGATCGAGCCCGTGCTGGTGGCGCAACTGGGCCAGCGTGGCGGGGTCGACGCCCTTGTCCCCGAAGAGCCCGCGCACGGGGTCGCCGGGCAGCGTGTAGACCATCAGGAAGATCAGCAGCGTTGTCCCGAGGAAGACCGGGATCATCTGGAGCAGTCGTCGTGCGACATAGCGCCCCATCATGCCTCCATGTAATAGGCAAGCGGCAGCGGACAGGCCCTCCCCCGCGCCGACTCCCCCAGTGGGTTCGTCGGTCGCGTGGAAGGGCCCCCCGGCCACCGCGTGCGGGCAGGCGCGGACCGTCTTTCGATGCCGGTCCCGCGCCTGCGCGCGGACTACGTCGGTGTGGTTACTTCTTGACTTCGATCTGGGTCAGGATCGGGTCGCCGTCCTGGGCGTAGTCCACGTTCTGGACCTTCTCCGAGTAACCGGCGTTGACCTTGTAGTACCAGAGCGGGATGGAGGGCATGTAGTTCACCAGCTCCTTCTCGATCTTCTGGTACGCGGCGACGGACTCGTCGAGGGAGGCGGCGGAGTCGGCCTTCTTGATCTCCGCGTCCAGCGCCTTGTTCGAGAAGTCACCCTGGTTACCCGCGGCACCGGTCCGGAACAGGTCCGAGATGAAGTTCGCGTTCACCGGGTAGTCGAGCACCCAGCCGGAGCGGTACAGGGACTTGACCTGCTTGTCGTCACGCGCGTTCGTGTCGGCCTGGAAGTCGGCCTTCGAGTCGGTGGCGCACTTGACGCCGGTCGACTGCGTGATGCTGTTGCAGACCGCCTCGACCCATTCCTTGTGGCCGCCGTCGGCGTTGAACTGGATCGAGATCTTGTTGCCCGGGACGCCGCCACCCTCCTTGATGAGGGCCTTGGCCTTCGCCGGGTCGTACTTGGTGACGTCGCCCGCGGCGTCCTTCTGGAAGCCGAGCACGCCCTGCGCGACCCAGCCGGTCGCCGGCTCACGCGTGCCCTGGAGCACGGTCTTCGTGATCGTGGCGCGGTCGATGCCCATGGACAGACCCTGGATGACCTTGGGGTTGATGCCCTTGAACTGATCGGTGTAGAACGCGACGGCGATCGTCTGGATGGCGGAGTACGCCTTGTCCACCGCGCGGTCACCGAGGTCGGACCGGTAGACCGGGAGGTCCTTCGGGCCGATCTGGCGCAGCACGTCGACGTTGCCGGACTTCAGGTCCTCGTAGGCGGTCTCGAGGGTGGTGTAGTTCTTGAAGACCACACCGCCGTTCTTCGCCTTGTCGGCACCCTTGTAGTCGTCGTTGCGGACGACCTTGATCTGCTTCTTGTGGTCCCAGCTGACGAACTTGTACGCGCCGTTGCCGACCGGCTTCTCACCGGCGGCCTTCGGGTCGGCGTAGAAGGACTCGGGCAGCGGGGAGAAGACCGTGTAGCCGAGCTTGTACGAGAAGTACGGGAGCGGGGCGTTGAGCTCGATGGTGAACGTGTAGTCGTCCACCTTCTTCAGACCGGACATGACGTCCGACTTCGGCTTGGCCTTGGCGTCCTCGGGGTGGACGTCCGCAAAGCCCTTGATGTCGCCGAACCAGGACGCGTTGGTCTGGTTGTTCTTGATGTTGGCGGCCCAGTTCCAGGCCTTGATGTAGGACTCGGCCGTAACGGGCGTGCCGTCGTGGAACTTCCAGTCCTTCTTGAGCTTGACCGTCCAGAGCTTGCTGTCCTTGGTGTCGACAGACTCCGCGTTGATCATCTCAAGCTTGCCGGCCGGGTCGTAGTCGACCAGCTGCGAGAAGATCGCGTCGGTGACGATGCTGCCGTTCGACTCCATCGTGTTGGCCGGCTGCAGCGGGTTCTGCGGCTCACCGACCTCGACGGAGAAGATGCCGTCAGCATTGACAGCACCCTTGGCGCTGTCCTTGCCCTTGTCGGCGTCACTGTCGCCGCCGCCACAGGCAGTCGCAGCCAGGGCGATGATGGCCGCTCCCGCGACCCACTTGGCGCTCTTGGCACCACGCATGGGTTTCCTCCTCATGAGTCCACTTTTGACTACAAGAAGGGCACTGGGTCGATACACCGACACCCCTGACGGTGATCGTTTCAGTGCCCTTAGTGTGCTCGTGAGTCGGCACTCCCCACAGTGCGTGACCCATTGACCCGAGCTCAATGGAGCCAACTATTAAGTACGACTGGGCTGTAAACCACACTTAAAGGGTCTCGGTTTGACAACATCCGACCCTCGCGTGGACCAAAATCCGGACAAACTGATCCCAGACAGACACCCCCGAAACGGACTGTTAACACATGTTTCGGAGAGCGACGCCCGATAACCGGACACTCTTGTCTCATATCGTGGACAGTGCGCGGTGAAAACCGTTTGACCAACGCCCAGGGCCCCCACAGTGTCTGCGAGGGCCCTGGGCTTCTGCAATGCCTGGTGCTGACGGATCGTCGGCCGAAAACCGGCCTACGGACGGTTCGTCAGTTGTTCTTCGCGCGCGAGGCGGTGCGGCCGCGCTGCTTCTGGTCCAGGACCACCTTGCGGATCCGGACCGTCTCCGGGGTGACCTCGATGCACTCGTCGTCGCGGCAGAACTCCAGCGACTGCTCCAGAGAGAGCTTGCGGGCGGGCACCACGTTCTCCGTGGTGTCCGCGGAAGCCGCACGCATGTTGGTGAGCTTCTTCTCCTTGGTGATGTTCACGTCCATGTCGTCGGCGCGCGAGTTCTCGCCGATGATCATGCCCTCGTAGACCTCGGTGCCGGCCTCGGTGAAGATGACACCGCGCTCCTGGAGGTTGACCATGGCGAACGGCGTCACCGTGCCCGCGCGGTCGGCGACCAGCGAGCCGTTGTGACGGGTCCGCAGCTCGCCGAACCACGGCTCGTGGCCCTCGAACAGGGAGTGCGCGATGCCCGTGCCGCGGGTCTGGGTCAGGAACTCCGTACGGAAGCCGATGAGGCCGCGGGACGGGACGATCCACTCCATGCGGACCCAGCCCGAACCGTGGTTCGTCATCGTCTCCATGCGCCCCTTGCGGGTCGCCATGAGCTGCGTGATGGCGCCGAGGTGCTCCTCCGGCGAGTCGATCGTCATGCGCTCGATCGGCTCGTGCGTCTTGCCGTCGACCTGCTTGGTGACGACCTCGGGCTTGCCGACCGTGAGCTCGAAGCCCTCACGGCGCATGGTCTCGACCAGGATGGCGAGCGCGAGCTCACCACGGCCCTGGACCTCCCAGGCGTCCGGCCGCTCGGTGTCCAGCACGCGCAGCGAGACGTTACCGATCAGCTCGCGGTCCAGACGGTCCTTGATCTGGCGGGCGGTGACCTTGTGGCCCTTGCCGCCCTTGCCGACGAGCGGCGAGGTGTTCGCACCGATGGTCATCGAGATGGCGGGCTCGTCGACCGTGATCAGCGGCAGCGCGATCGGGTTCTCGGGGTCGGCCAGGGTCTCGCCGATCATGATGTCCGGGATACCGGCGATCGCGCAGATGTCGCCCGGGCCGGCCTTCTCGGCGGGCTTGCGGGTGAGCGCCTCGGTCATCAGCAGCTCGGTGATGCGGACGTTGGACTGCGAACCGTCGCGCTTGATCCAGGTGACCGTCTGGCCCTTGCGCAGCTCGCCCTGCTCGACGCGGCACAGCGCGATACGGCCGAGGAAGTTGTCGGCGTCCAGGTTGGTGACGTGCGCCTGGAGCGGGGCGTCCTCGTCGTACTCCGGGGCCGGGACCGCGGAGAGGATCGTGCTGAAGAACGGCTCCAGGCTGTCGCTGTCCGCGGGGACGGTGCCGTCCTCCGGCTTGGTCAGCGAGGCGACGCCGTCACGGGCGCAGGCGTAGACGATCGGGAACTCGATCTGGTCCTCGTCGGCGTCCAGGTCCAGGAAGAGGTCGTACGTCTCGTCGATGACCTCGGCGATCCGGGAGTCCGGCCGGTCCGTCTTGTTGATGCAGAGGATGACGGGGAGCTTGGCCGTCAGCGCCTTGCGGAGCACGAAGCGGGTCTGCGGCAGCGGGCCCTCGGAGGCGTCGACCAGCAGCACGACCGCGTCCACCATCGACAGACCGCGCTCGACCTCACCGCCGAAGTCGGCGTGGCCGGGGGTGTCGATGATGTTGATCGTGATGACGTCGCCGCCATCCTTGGGGTGGTACTTCACGGCCGTGTTCTTGGCCAGGATCGTGATGCCCTTCTCACGCTCCAGGTCGTTCGAGTCCATCATGCGTTCGTCGAGGTTCTCGGCGGCGTGCGCGGCGAACGCGCCGGCCTGCCTGAGCATGGCGTCGACCAGCGTGGTCTTGCCGTGGTCGACGTGGGCGACGATGGCTACGTTACGGATGTCGTGGCGCGTGGGCATGGGTGGCTTGCGCTTCTCTCGGATCGGGGATTCAGGCGTCTTAGTCGGTCTTGAGTCCTCGTACGCCCGCCGGGCGGACGCGCCACGGCTACTCCCATGGTACGGGGCGGGCGCGCCTGCGGCTTCCCGGGCAAGTCTTACCGGCCACGGGGCGGCCACGGCCGGGGCCTCCCGGGCGTGCGCGACGGCTGCCGCGGCGACGCCGCCGAGGGGCGCGGCCGGGTGCGTCACGGCCGCCGGGGCGGGCGTCGCGGCGGGTCAGATGGGCCCTCGGACCTCCTGTGACGGAGCTCCTGCGGCGGCGCGGAACGCCGCCTCGTGTTCGAGCGGCGAGCCGCACGGCTCGTCGGACGCGGGCCGCCCGGCCCGCGTCCGCTCCGTGTTTCCGCCCCCGTGCTCACTTCTTCCGGGGGAATTCACCGAGGGCCGTGAGCACGGCCCCTTCGGGCGGACAACACGGACGCGGGGCCTCGGCAGGCCCGGAGGTGGGGCTCCGGAACTGCGGCTGCGAGGTGGGGCTCGGAGCCGGGCCGCCGCGGCGGGATCTCCGGGGTTGGGGCCCCGGAGACCGGATGGTGGAGCGGACACCCGGGTCAACGGGTGCGCACAGCCTTGCCCGCCGGCCGCCCGGCGGGCAAGGGAATTGAGCCAGTTCTGAGCTTTCGGCCCGGCCCCTGACCTGCTACTTCTTCCGGGTGGCCGGGGCTCCGGCGGACTTCGGCTTCTTGAAACCGATGTCCTGGTAGTGCGGCGCCCCGAAGCCGAAGGCGCCGACGTTCACGAGCTTCTTGTCCGTGGCGACGAGCTGCGGGCGCTGGTAGAGCGGAATCGATCCCGCGGCGGCCCAGATCCGGGCGTCGGCCTTCTTCATCAGGTCCCTGGCCGCCTTCTCGTCCAGCTCCGAGACCGCCTGGTCGAAGAGCTGGTCGATGTGGTCGGAACCGACGCGGGTGTAGTTCTGCTCGACGAGCAGCGAGCCGTCGGTGGCGGGCACCGGTTTGGCGAAGATCGGGCGGTCGTCCGTGGCCGGGTAGGCGGTGGCGGGCCAGGAGTACAGCGCCAGGTCGTAGTCGCCGGACGCGACGTGGTCCCGGAAGTAGCTGTCGTCGGAGACCTTGGTGATGACGGTGCGGATCCCGATCGTGTCGAGCATCGCCGCGATCTTCTCGCCGACGCCGCGCAGGGACTCGGAGCCGGGGCCGGACGGCAGGACGAAGCGCAGCGTCAGCGGCTTGCCGTCCTTGCCGAGGGGGCCGCGGGCCGAGTCGGGGGCCTGGGCCCGGGGCTGGGCGGGGGCGGCGGTGCCGGCCGGGGCGTAGGCGCCGGCCGGCCCGCCCGGCTGCCGGTCCTGGGCGGTGATCCGGGCGGGGGCGTCCTCGGAGGTGCCCGTCCCGCCGAGGTGGCCGGCCTGGCGCAGCAGCGCGGCGCTCTGGGCGGCGGCGCCGAGGGCGGGTGCGATCACGCGGGTGGCCGCGCCCTCGGCCTCGCCGGCCTTGTCGTCGTCGCCGACGATGTAGAGGCCGTCGTCCGCCGCGGGCTCGCGCCGGGCGGCGTCGTCGGTCTTGCCGTCGTCCTCGGCGCTGCCGGAGTCCTCCGCCCTCCCGGCCTCGCCGGCCTCCTTCTTCTCCGCCGCGCCCTTCCGCTTCTCGCCCTCGCTGCCCGCCTTGGTCCCGTCCGTCCTCTTGGTGGCGCCCTCACGGGTCCAGCCCGCGTCGGCCAGCAGCGCCTGCGCCTCCTCGGTGTCCTGGCTGCCGAGGGCGTCGCTGCCGTCCTTGTACGCGGGCTGTCCGGCGAGGGCCAGGTGGCTGCCGAGCGGTTCGGCGGGCAGGCCGAGCGGCCGCAGCACGGCGTCGACGAGTTCCTGGCGGTCCAGGGCGCGGGCCACGGCCCGGCGTACCCGGTCGTCCGCGAGCGGCCCCCTCTCGCCGTTCAGCGCGAGCTGGGTGTAGGCGGGCTCCAGGGACTTGCGGACCACGTAGCCGCGCAGGTCGCTCTGCTCGGCGGCGTACGCGTCGGCGGCCCTGGCCTTCTCGTCCCGGGCCTCCTGCGCCTCCTGGGCCGCCTCCTCGTCGGAGCCGTGCGCCAGGGCCCAGGACCGCAGCGCCTGGGCCGGGGAGACGCCGGAGCCGGGGCCGTGGGCGGGCGGTGCGCCGTCGCCGCCGGTGTCCCGGGCGGCCTGGGTGATCCGGCGGGCGGCCGCCGCGTCGATGTCGGCGACGTCGATCTTCCCCTCGGCCAGCGCCCGGGTGCGGTCCTGCGGCCCGACCGCCTTGAAGACCAGGGAGTCGAGCTTGGCGGGACTCCCCCACCAGCGCGGGTCGCGGGCCAGCGTGACGGATCCGGTCTCCTTGTCCACGCCGCGCAGCCGGAAGGGCCCCGCCGTCGCCTTGAGCGTGGACCGGGCGCCGTCGTTGAAGGCGTCGGGGGAGCCCGTCACCTGCTTGGGGTACAGGGGGGAGAAGAGGGAGCGCCAGTCCGCGTACGGCTTGGCGAAGGTGACCCTGACCTCCAAGTCGTCGGCGCCGCGCTCGATCTTCTCGATGCGTTCGTACCCGGCGTTGCGGGCCGTCCAGAAGGCGGAGTCCTTGCCGCTCAGCGCGCGCCACTGGGCGACGAAGTCGGGTGCGCCGATCTCCCGGCCGTCGCTCCAGACCGCCTGCTGGTTGAGCCGGTAGAGCACGACCTGCCTGGGTTCGCGCTCGACCACCTTCGCCGATTCCAGGTAGTCCGGGTTCAGCTGCGGCCGGCCCTTGGCGTCCAGCGGGAAGAGGGTGGGCAGCAGGGCGCCGGTGATCCGGGTGGTGGCGCTGTCGGAGTCGGCCTGGAAGGCGTTGAGGGTGGCGGGCATCGCCTCGATCGCCCAGTTGACCGTGCCGCCGTCCGCCACCTGGGCGCGGGCCGCCGGCGCGACGTCCTGCGGGACGACGGTGGCGGCGACGGCATCGTCGTGGGCCGAGTCGCAGCCGGCGAGTACGGGGAGGGTGAGCACCCCGGTGGTGAGCAGCGCGAGCGAGCGGCGCTTTCGGGATGTCCCGCGCGGGACGCCGACGTGGGACATGACTGAGACCTCCGGGGACGGCCCGGCCCACCCTGACCCGGATGGACCGGATGATGCGTGTTTGGTGGCATTTGCAGCTGATCACACTGGTTCCGCCCGTCCACTGAAAGCGCCCACGCGCGGGAGGCCGCGCAGACACGGCGCGACCGCGCGAAACCTCACCCGTGCGGCGGAGCGCCGGGGCCGGAATCGTTCGCTCCCAGGGGCAGCGGCCGCGCCGTTCGCAAGACAGCACGGCCCGCTCCCTTCCCAACGGGGATGTGACGCGCGACACTCGCATGCGCATGAGCATGGCCGCCCGCGACCGCGGAAGTGAGATCAAGTCATGTCACTGCACGATGAGTTGACGGCTGTTCAGCACTGTCTCGACGACCTCGTCCGCACTGTCGGACGGCTGGAGCGGAGCCTCGCGCAGCTGCGTGCGGCGGACATCGCCCCGGACCCGCTCGACCCGGCCGGCCACGCCGCATCCGTCGACGGCGTCATCACGATCACCGAGGCGCCGTACGACACCGCTCTGTGGACGGACTCGGACGACGAGGGTCTGGGCGTCCGCGGCAGGCACGCCCCCTAGGAGAGTTCCTTGGCCACCGGTACGGAAACAGGAACGGATTCAGGCAAGGACCCGGGCAGCGTCCCGGGCACGGACCCCCGCCCACCGGACGGCGCGGCCGCCCGGACGAGAGGCGTGCACCATCCCGCACGGGCCGCCATCGCCGCCCGCCACCTGCGGACCGACCGCTGGTGGCTGGCGCCCGCGGTGACGGCGGGCGGCCTGCTCGCCTTCATCGTCTACTCGACCTGGCGGGCGTTCTCGAACGCGGACTACTACGCCGCGCCCTACGTCTCCCCCTTCTACTCGCCCTGCCTGGCGGACAACTGCGCCCCCATGCGCGGCGGCCCGAACTGGGAGCTCTTCGGAAGCTGGTGGGGCCTGTCCCCCGCCCTGCTGATCCTGATCTTCCCGCTCGGCTTCCGGCTGACCTGCTACTACTACCGCAAGGCCTACTACCGGGGCTTCTGGGCCTCGCCGCCCGCCTGCGCGGTCGCCGAACCGCACCGGTCGTACAGCGGGGAGACCCGATTCCCGCTGATCATGCAGAACATCCACCGGTACTTCTTCTACGCGGCGGTGCCGGTCGCCGGCATCCTCACGTACGACACCGTGCTCTCCTTCCGCGACGAGCACTACGCCTGGGGCCACATGGGTCTCGGTTCGCTGATCTTCCTGGTCAACATCGCCCTGATCTGGGCGTACACCCTGTCCTGCCATTCCTGCCGGCACATCATCGGCGGCCGGCTGCGGCACTTCTCCAAGCACCCCGTGCGCTACCGGCTGTGGGGCTGGGTGGGGCGGCTCAACGCCCGTCACATGCTGCTGGCCTGGGCCTCACTGATCAGCGTGGCGGCGTGCGACTTCTACGTGTACCTGGTCGCCTCCGGCGCCTTCGACGATCCGAGGTTTTTCTGAATGACTGAGCTCGAACGGCAGCAGTGGGACGTCGTCGTGGTCGGTGCCGGGGGCGCCGGGCTGCGCGCCGCGATCGAGGCCCGCGAGCGCGGCGCCCGTACCGCCGTCATCTGCAAATCGCTCTTCGGCAAGGCGCACACGGTCATGGCGGAGGGCGGGATCGCCGCCTCCATGGGCAATGTGAACTCCGGGGACAACTGGCAGGTGCACTTCCGCGACACCATGCGCGGCGGGAAGTTCCTCAACCAGTGGCGGATGGCGGAACTGCACGCCAAGGAGGCGCCCGACCGGGTCTGGGAGCTGGAGACCTGGGGCGCGCTGTTCGACCGCACCCCCGAGGGGAAGATCTCCCAGCGCAACTTCGGCGGGCACGAGTATCCGCGCCTGGCACACGTCGGGGACCGTACCGGCCTCGAACTGATCCGCACCCTCCAGCAGAAGATCGTCTCCCTCCAGCAGGAGGACGAGCGCGAGACCGGCGACTACGAGGCGCGGCTGAAGGTCTTCCAGGAGTGCACGGTCACCCGCGTGCTCAAGGACGGCGAGAGGGTCTCGGGCACCTTCTGCTACGAGCGCGAGAGCGGCCGCTTCTTCGTGCTGGAGGCACCCGCGGTCGTCCTCGCCACCGGCGGTATCGGCAAGTCCTTCAAGGTGACGTCGAACTCCTGGGAGTACACCGGCGACGGCCACGCGCTGGCCCTGCTCGCGGGCGCGCCCCTGCTGAACATGGAGTTCGTGCAGTTCCACCCGACCGGCATGGTCTGGCCGCCCTCGGTCAAGGGCATCCTCGTCACCGAGTCGGTGCGCGGCGACGGCGGGGTGCTGCGCAACTCCGAGGGCAAGCGGTTCATGTTCGACTACGTCCCCGACGTGTTCAAGGAGAAGTACGCGCAGTCGGAGGAGGAGGGCGACCGCTGGTACGAGGACCCGGACCACAACCGCCGCCCGCCCGAGCTGCTGCCGCGCGACGAGGTCGCCCGCGCCATCAACTCCGAGGTGAAGGCCGGGCGCGGATCGCCGCACGGCGGGGTGTTCCTGGACGTGTCGACCCGGATGGACGCGGAACGGATCCGGCGCCGGCTGCCGTCGATGTACCACCAGTTCAAGGAGCTGGCGGACGTCGACATCACCGCCGAGGCGATGGAGGTCGGCCCGACCTGCCACTACGTGATGGGCGGCATAGCCGTCGACTCCGACACCGCCGCCGCCCTCGACGTACCCGGCCTGTACGCGGCGGGCGAGGTCGCGGGCGGCATGCACGGCTCCAACCGGCTCGGCGGGAACAGCCTCTCCGACCTGCTGGTCTTCGGCCGGCGGGCCGGACTGCACGCCGCCGGGTACGCCGCGGCGGCCGGCACCCCGCCCGTCGTGGACCAGGCCCAGATCGACGCGGCGGCCGCGGAGGCCCTGCGGCCGTTCAGCGCGGAGGACCCCGCCGGGGGAGAGCCGGCGGAGAATCCGTACACCCTGCACCAGGAGCTCCAGCAGACGATGAACGACCTGGTCGGCATCATCCGGCGGGCCCCCGAGATGGAACAGGCCCTGCACAAGCTGGCCGGGCTGCGCGAGCGGGCGCGGCGCGCCGGCGTCGAGGGGCACCGGCAGTTCAATCCCGGCTGGCACCTCTCCCTGGATCTGCGCAACATGCTGCTGGTCAGCGAGTGCATCGCGCGGGCGGCCCTGGAGCGCACCGAGAGCCGCGGGGGCCACACCCGCGAGGACTGTCCGGGGATGGAGCGCTCCTGGCGCCCGGTCAATCTGCTGTGCCGGCCGGCGGACGAGCGGGATGCCGCGGGCGGCCGGATCGCTCTCGTACGCAAGGTGACCGAACCCATCCGTCCGGATCTGCTCTCCCTCTTCGAGAAGGAGGAGCTGGTCAAGTACCTCGCCGATGAGGAGCTTCACGAGTGAGCAGCTACGACGCACGGTTCAGGGTGTGGCGCGGGGACACCGACGGCGGCGGTCTGGAGGACTTCGAGGTCGAGGTCAACGACGGCGAGGTCGTCCTCGACATCATCCACCGCATCCAGGCCACGCAGGCGGGCGATCTGGCGGTGCGGTGGAACTGCAAGGCGGGCAAGTGCGGTTCGTGCAGCGCGGAGATCAACGGGCGGCCGCGGCTGCTGTGCATGACGCGGATGTCGGTCTTCGGCCGTGAGGAGACCATCACGGTCACTCCGCTGCGGGCCTTCCCCGTGGTGCGGGACCTGGTGACGGACGTGTCGTTCAACTACACGAAGGCGAGGGAGGTCCCGGCGTTCGTCCCCCCGGAGGGGGTGAAGGCGGGCGACTACCGGATGCAGCAGGTCGATGTGGACCGCTCGCAGGAGTTCCGCAAGTGCATCGAGTGCTTCCTGTGCCAGGACACCTGTCATGTGGTGCGCGACCACGAGGAGAACAAGGCGGCCTTCGCCGGACCGCGCTTCCTGATGCGCGTCGCCGAGCTGGACATGCACCCCCTGGACGCCGCCGCCGAGTCCGGTCTCGACCGGAAGGCGACGGCCCAGGAGGAGCACGGACTCGGCCTCTGCAACATCACGAAGTGCTGTACGGAGGTCTGCCCCGAGCACATCAAGATCACCGACAACGCGCTGATCCCGCTGAAGGAGCGGGCCGTGGACCGCAAGTACGACCCGCTGGTGTGGCTGGGCGACAAGATCCGGCGGCGGGACGCGCGGTAGGGCCGGCGGTCAGCCGAGCAGCTTGACGATCGCGTCGGTGGTGTCCGTCTCGCCGAGGCGGGGGAAGATCCGCTCGACGCTGTGGTCGTGGGCCTCGGCGCTCATGTCCGTCACCGCGTCCGTCGCGACGGTGACGTGGTAGCCGTGCTCGTGCGCCGAGCGGGCGGTCGACTCGACGCCGATGCTGGTCGCGATCCCGGCCACCACGACCTGCGTGACGCCGCGGCGGCGCAGCTGGAGGTCGAGGTCGGTGCCGTAGAAGGCGCCCCACTGCTGCTTGGTGACGATGACGTCGCCGTCGTGCGGGCCGAGTTCGGGGACGATCTCGGCCCAGTCGGCGGCCGGCTGCCCGGACCGGGCGGGGCCCTCCGTGCGGCCGGGGGCGCCGCCGGTGACGCGGACCAGGACGACCGGGAGGCCCTTGGCCCGGAAGGCGTCGGCGAGGGTCGCGGCACGGGCGACGACCTCGGCGGCGGGGTGGGCGGTCGGCAGCCCGACGATGCCCTTCTGGAGGTCGACGACGACCAGCGCGGTGTTCGGGTCGAGGGTGGTGGCGCTCATGGTGGTGCTCCTTGCCTGGGTGGTGCCCGGTGGGTTCAGGTACGGCCGCGCAGGGCGCGGTCGGTGACGGTGAGGACGATGAGCAGCACGCCGAGTACGGCGGCCACCCCGGCCATCAGGTGCAGCCCGTGGTCACCGGCCGACTGCCCGTACGCGAGCGCGATGAGGCTGGACGCGGTGATGGCCCCTATGTACTGGGCGGTGCGCTGGAGGCCGGCGGCGGAGCCGATGGACTCGGGCGGGGCGTAGGCCTGGACGGCCGCCTGGTTGCTCGTACCGATCAGCCCCTGCGGGATGCCGAAGCAGGCGCCCGCCAGCAGCAGGACGGCGACCGGGGTGTCGCCGGTGAGGAGGAACAGCAGTCCCGACCCGGCGGTGAGCAGGACACAGGCCAGGGTGAGGGGCCCGCGGATGCCTCTCGTGCGGGCGCCGAGCAGCGAACAGACCAGCGCGGCGACGGACATCGGCAGCATCAGCAGGCCGGTGTGCCCGGACGAGTAGCCCCGGGCTTCCTCCAGCCACTGGGTGTACCCGTACATCACGACGTAGATCAGCAGGTAGCTGACGCCGTGCCGGAGGTACGTCCGCGAGAGCGCGGCGTTCGTCGCCAGCGTCCGCAGGTCGATGAAGGGCTCGGGACAGCGCAGCTGCCACCGCACGAGCGCTGCGGCCAGCACGGCGAACGGCGCGAGCAGCCACCACATCGGGTGGGCGAGGTCGAGCAGGAAGAAGACCAGGACGGTCAGGGCCGCGGCGAAGAGGCCGATGCCGAGCGGGTCCAGAGCGAGGCGGGGCGTGCTCCCGTCGGCGTTCAGCCGCCGGGGCGGGTCGGCGGGGATCCACAGCAGCGCGGCGCCGCACGCGACGAGTGCCACGGGCACGTTGACGGCGAAGATGCCGCGCCAGCCGACGACCATGACGAGGAGCCCGCCGAGCGTGGGACCGACGGCCGCGCTGCCGAGCGCGGCGAAGGAGAGCCGGGCCAGTACGGGGCGCGGGGTGGCCCGGCCGACCCGCGCCGACTCGTCGCGCAGTACGGCCATGGCGGCCGGGTAGGCGGCCGACGTCCCGATGCCGAGCAGCAGCCGGGACACGATCAGCTGGCCGAAGCTCTCGGCGAGAGCCCCGACCAGTCCGGAGGCGATGACGACGACCAGGCCGGCGAGGAAGACGCGGCGGGGGCCGAGGACGTCGGCGAGTTTCCCGAGGACGGGCTGGGCGACGGCGCTCGCGAGGTAGAGGACCGAGATCAGCCAGGCCGTGTCGGCGGCGCCGATGCCGAAGTGGTGCCCGATCGCCACCAGCGCGGTGGAGATCATGGTGGTGTTGAGCGGGTTGAGCAGCGAGCCGAGCAGCAGCGGGGCGGTGAGCCGGGCGCTGAACCCGGGGGCGGGCGCCGCCTCGTGCGGGTGCGCCTTCTCGGCTGTCGCCCGGGGAAGCGGATGCCGTCCGGTCATGAACCGACCAGGCGCTCGATGAGCGTGACGGCTTCGACGACGGTGCGCCGCTGCGGCCCGTCCAGCTCGGCGGCGACGGCCTCGGCGAGCCAGTCGCGCTTGGCGGCCCTGACCCGGGCGAGGGTCGTGCGGCCGGGGTCCGTGATCGACATGACCGACTTGCGGCCGTCGACGGGATCCGGTGCCCGCTCGACGAACCCCTGCTCCTCCAGAGCCCCCAGCGTCAGCCGCATGGACTGCGGGCGCACGAACTCGGCGCGGGCCAGATCGGCCGTGGTGGCCGGACCCCCGTCCGCCAGCCGGGCGAGCACCGAGCGCTGGGTGGGTGTCAGCAGGCTCTCCGACGACGAGGACCGCAGCCGTCGCAGCAGCCTGCCGACGACCGGGGCGAGCCGGTCGGCCACCTCCTGGGCGGTCGGGTCGGCGGGCGGAGTCGTGGGCGGTCGCGTCATGCCTTCACCGTAAAAGATGTACAAGCCATCTTGCAAGGTTGCCTGTCGAACTCTGGATGGCCTTGCCCGCGCCCGGCCCGCGATCTAGGGTGAATGCGCTTTCAAAACGTGTACGTCAGGGTTGTGCCGGTACGCGTCGGCACGGAAGAAGAAGCGGACGGTCGGTCGAGTGAGCGCCCCAACGGTGTACGACGTCGCGGAGCGGTCGGGCGTCTCCATCGCCACGGTTTCGCGGGTCTACCGCACCCCGGAATCCGTGCGCGCCCAGACCCGCGAGCGGGTGCTCGACGCGGCCCGCGAGCTCGGTTACGTACCGAGCGGCAACGCGCGCGGGCTCGCGAGCCGCACCACCGGCGTGCTCGGCCTGTGCTTCCCCGACTACGCCGACCCGGACGCCGAGGCCGACGCCGAGGCGGACAGCGACGCCGACGACGCGGTGATGCTCTACTCCGACCAGATCATCCGGGGCATGGAGCGCGCGGCGCGGCGGCACGGGTACGCGCTGCTGATCGCGGCGTCGCTGGAGGGCGGCCCGGAGAGCCTGGTCGCGAAGGTCGCGGGGCGGGTGGACGGATTCGCGGTCCTCGCGCAGACCGTGCCGACCGAGGACCTGGAAGTGATCTCGCGCCGGCTGCCGGTGGTGATGCTCGCCGGGCCCCGCGAGATCGACCACCTCGACCACATCGTCGTCGCCAACGCCGACGGTCAACGCGAGCTGACCCGCCACCTGATCGAGGACCACGGCCTGCGCCGGCTCGTCTTCGTCGGGGGCGACACCGATTCACCGGACGCGGAGGCCCGGTTCCTCGGTTTCCAGGAGGCGTGCCGGGAGGCCGGCCTCCCGGCGCCGGACGAGCCGGCCCTGCGGACGACGATGATGAAGCAGGCCGAGGGCGCGCGGGCGGCCGAGACCCTGCTGGACCGGGGCGGGGAGCGGCCCGAGGCGATGCTGTTCGCCAACGACCAGATGGCGGTGGGCGCCCTGCGCGCCCTGGCCCGGCGCGGGGTGCGGGTGCCGCAGGACATGGCGGTGACCGGCTTCGACGGGATTCCGCTCGGCCGGATCGTGCAGCCGCCGCTGACGACGGTGCGCCAGCCGATCCGCCGGCTGGGCGAGCAGGCGGTCGAGCTGCTGGTCCAGCGGCTGAGCGACACCGGCCGCGAACCGGTGTCGCTCACCCTTCCGGTCTCCGTGATCCGCCGGGCCAGCTGCGGCTGCGGCTGAACGACGGCCCGCCCGGCCGCTTCAGGCCCGGCCGCCGACGCCGTCCCCCGCTTCCGCGGGGGCGGGCCTGTCGACGGCCTCGGGCCACTTCTTGCGGGCGCCCTGCCGGGTGATCCCCCAGGCGGCGCCAAGTTGCTCGTAGTTCGCCCCGTAGGAGCCGGCGGTCCTCGCCGCGATCGCCGTCAGGCGCTTGACCTCCACGTCGACCGCCTTCCAGGTGGCGAGGACCGACAGGCTCACCTCGACGGGGTCGGCGTCCCACATGCGTTCCTCGGGGAGCCCGCTCGCCCGGGCGCGCAGGGCTGCGGCGAGCGGTTCGAGCGCTTCATAGAGGGCCTTGTCGAGGGCGATCTGTTCCTCAGGGGTGATCTCCGGCTGCGTCATGCTGACAACTTTAGTTACCGAGCGAGCATTCGACAACCAAAGTTACCCACCGCGTCCGCGCTCGCCGCCCGCGTCCGTGCCCGCCCCCGCTCACGCTTCCGTCCGCCGAATCAGCCGCTTCCCGAAGAACTCCCGTCGCGCCGCCACCAGCCCGGCCGCGTCCCGCTCCAGCCCCTCGTACTCGAAGTGCCCCGCCGGCAGCACCAGCAGCTCACGCTCCCCCGCCAGCGCGTTGTGCACGGCGAACTGGCCGGGCGGCGGCACGGACGGGTCGAACAGCGCGGCCGCCACCAGCGTCGGCAGCTCCACGAACCCCGCGGCCGTCGCCGCGTCGAAGTACCGCAGCACCTCCACGACCTCGGGGTGCTCGCGGTGGTACCCGCGCACCGCCTCCCCGCTCCCCGCACACGGCAGCGTGAGCCGCAGCGGGTGGTTCCCGAACGTGGGCACCGTCAACTGCCCCGCGGCGAACCGCTCGTCCCACGGCAGGGCCAGCGCGCCGAGCCCCCCGCCGAAGCTCTCCCCGAGGTAGCCCAGCCGGCCCGGCCCCACGAGCTCCGGCACCAGCTCCCCCAGCGCGGATGCCGCGCACCACAGGTCCGCCACGCAGTCGCCGATGACGTACGTGTCGCGCGACTCGATGCCGTGCAGCACATGGCCGGAGGAGACGTCGGGGATGCCCGCGACGAGACCGCGCGCCCCCATGCCCCGTACGCACGGCAGGATCGCGGCCGCCGACGGCAGGGGCAGCGGCACGTCGGGGCCCGGCTCCTCCCGGCCCCCGTACCCGTGCCCGATGACGAAGCCGTGGCGCGCGGGCTCCCCCGCGGCCGGCAGCGCCAGCCAGCCGCCCAGGCGCACGCCGCCGACCGAGGTATAGGTCACGCCGTGGATCCGCACGCCGTCGCGTTCGTCCTCCAGCGGCCCCATCTCCGGATCCGTCGCGACCGCGCGTGCCGCCGCGTACCGGGCTCGCCAGAAGTCCTCGAAGCCGTCGGGGGCGGGCGGCGCGGGCACGGCCTCCAGCTCGTCGAGGGTGCGCCCGTAGGCCGGGTCGAAGGGGAAGTCATGCACGAACGAGGTCATGATCACGACACTATCCCCGCTCGTTTCGCGGTGGGACCCGTTTTCCACCGTGGAATCAATGGTGCGGAATCAGTCACACCCTCACCTTTCCCGTACATCCGCCCCCTACGGTTCCGAGTGGACATTCCGGCGTCCACCACGTTGCGGGAGTGTGACCTAGCACCCTCTTGCGGATTCCCGGAGCTCTGCCGCAGAGTGATGTATGCGCTTACAGGCAGCGCATACATCCGGATTGCTCAAGGAGGAGCCCTCCATGTCCCGCACCGCCAGAACCGCCTCCACCGGCATCGGTATCGCTGTCGTGCTCTCCCTGGGCCTCACCGCGTGCGGCAGCTCGGGTGGCGAGGACGTCGCCGCGGACGGCAAGCAGACGCTCACCGTCTGGGCCATGGGGGCCGAGGGCGAGAAGCTCGCGGACGTCGCCAAGGTCTACGAGAAGGCCCACCCGAACATCACCGTCAAGGTGACCCCGGTCGGCTGGGACGTCGCCCACCAGAAGCTCGTCTCCGCGGCCGCCGCCGGCACCATGCCGGACGTGGCGCAGATGGGCGGGAGCTACATGGGCGAGTTCTCCGAGCTCGGCGTTCTGGAGCCGGTCGACACCAAGACCTTCCAGGAGAAGGACTTCTTCCCGGCCGGCTGGCAGCAGGGCGAGGTGGACGGCCAGGCGTACGGCGTCCCGTGGTACGTCGACACCCGCGTCCTCTACTACCGCACCGACCTGGCCGAGAAGGCCGGTGTCACCAAGCCTCCGGCCGACTGGAAGGAGATGCGGGACCTCGCGACCGCTTACCAGAAGAAGGCCGGTACCAAGTGGGGCCTGTCCATCCAGCCCAGCGGCCTGGACACGGTGCAGAACTTCTACTCCTTCCTGTACTCGGCCGGCGGCGAGATCGTCAACGACAGGGGAGAGGCCGTCATCGACAGTCCCGAGGCCGTCAAGGCGCTCAAGGAGTACGGCTCGTACTTCGACAAGGGGCTCTCCAACAAGTCCGTGCAGCCCGGCTACGACGTCGTGAAGGACTTCGGCAACGGCCGCGTCCCGATGTTCTTCGGCGGCCCCTGGCACGTCACCCTCCTGAACGAGGGCCAGCCGCAGCTCAAGGGCAAGTGGGCGGTGGCCGACGTGCCCGCCGACAAGGGCTCCGTCTCGATGGCGGGCGGCTCCTCCCTGGTGATCTCCAAGGACAGCGAGCACAAGGCCGCGGCCGCCGAGTTCATCAAGTACCTGACGGACACCAAGGGCCAGGCCGACTGGTACGAGCGCACCAAGGACCTGCCGGCGAACACCGCCGCCTGGACCTCCGGTGCCCTCGCCGACGACGCCGGCCTGCAGATCTTCAAGAAGCAGATGGACACCGCCAAGTCCTCCCCCTCGCTGCCCAACTGGACCGAGATCACCGACAAGGTCGACCAGGCCATCGCGAAGGTGACCCAGGGCAAGGCGTCCGCCGAGGACGCGCTGAAGACCGCGCAGTCCGAGATCGAAGGCCTCGTGAAGTAGGAGCCATGAGCACCACGACCGGAAAGGCCGCGCAGCCGGCCAAGGTGCAGGGCGGGCGGGGGACCGCGGCGTCCCCGGCCGCCGGGCCGAAGGGTTCGAGAAGTCGCAGGAAGCCCGCGATGGGCGTGCAGAACGTGGCCGGCTGGCTGTTCTCCACTCCCTTCCTCGTGCTCTTCCTCGTCTTCATGGCCGTCCCGATCATCGCCACGCTGGTGATGAGCTTCACGGACTTCGGACTGCGCAACGTGACGCATCCGATGGACGCGAACTTCATCGGGTTCGAGAACTACACCAAGCTGTTCGGCGACGAGAAGTTCCTCACGTCGCTGTTCAACACGGCGTACTTCGTGGTCATCGGCGTGCCGCTGACCATCTTCCTCGGGCTGGTCGTCGCCGTCCTGCTGAACAACGGCATCGACCGGGCCCGGACCTTCTTCCGCGTCGGCTTCTACGCCCCGGTCGTCACCACCATCGTCGCGGTCGCCGTCGTCTGGCGGTTCGTCCTCGATCCGAGCGACGGCCTCGTCGCGGGCCTCTTCTCCGAAGTGGGCCTCACCGCGCCGGACTTCCTCGGCTCCGAGAAGCTCGCCATGCCCTCGATGATCGCGATGGCGGTCTGGCGGAACCTGGGCACCGTCATGGTGCTCTTCATCGCCGGTCTGCAGGCCATCCCCACCGAGGTGCGCGAGGCGGCGCGGCTGGACGGCGCGAACGTCTGGCAGGAGTTCAAGGGGATCACGGTCCCGCTCCTGCGGCCCACGCTGCTCTACGCCACGGTGATCACCACCATCGGTTACCTCAACGTGTTCGAGGAACCGTTCGTGATGACGCAGGGCGGGCCCTCGGACTCGACGCTCACCGTGTCGCTGAACATGTACCGCGAGGGCTTCAACTTCTTCCACATGGGCTATGCGAGCGCCATGGCGTATGTCCTCTTCGTAGTGATCATGGGCATCACGGTGCTGCAGCTCCGACTGCTGAAGGACAACACGAAATGAGCGCCACCAGTGCACCGGGCGCCGTCTCGACGGCGCCGTCCAAGAAGCCCGGGGACGCCGAACGGACGGGCGGGGAGAAGCGGCCGCGGTCGCTGAAGCGGATCCTCGTCCACGTCCTGCTCTCGTTCGGCCTGCTGATCATGTCGGCGCCGTTCCTGTGGATGGCCCTGTCCGCGTTCAAGACGACGAGCGAGCTGACCGCGAGCCCGCCGGTCTGGATCCCGACCGAGTGGACCCTGGACAACTTCCGGGACCTGCTCGACAAGCTCGATCTGCCGCTGTACTTCATGAACTCGGTGATCGTGGCGGTGCTGGTCACCGTCTCGAACCTGGTGTTCTGCTCGATGCTAGGGTACGCCCTGGCCAAGCTGAACTTCGCCGGCCGCAACAAGATCTTCGGGCTGGTGCTCGGCGCCCTCATGGTGCCCGGCAACCTGATGCTGCTGCCGCTGTTCGTCCTGATGAGCAAGATGGGCCTGATCGACTCGTACGCCGGTCTGGTGCTGCCGTTCGCGGCAGGCGCCTTCGGGGTCTTCCTCATGCGGCAGTTCATGCAGTCGATCCCGGACGAACTGCTGGAAGCGGCCCGGATGGACGGCGCCGGCGAGTGGTACATCTTCTGGCGGATCGTGATGCCGCTGGTGAAGCCCGCGCTGGCGACGCTGTCGATCTTCACGTTCCTGGGGTCCTGGAACAACTTCGTCTGGCCGCTCATCGCGACCAACGACCCCGACAAGTACACCCTCCCGGTCGCCCTGGCGACGTTCGCCACCGACCCGAACAAGTCGGGCGGCTCCAACGGCATGCTGATGGCCGGGTCCTTCCTGATCGTGCTGCCGGTCCTGGTCGTGTTCATCGCGCTCCAGCGGCACTTCACCCAGGGCATCGCCACGGCGGGCATGAAGTAGCCCGCCCCGGGGCGGCCCGCCGCCCCACCGACTCGTACGAGGCCGCGCACCCCGCACCCCACCGCGCCGGCCGCACCCCTCACGCACCAGAAAGACAGTCTGCGATGACGCACACCCAGGTCCCGTTCCCCGAAGGCTTCCTGTGGGGCGCCTCCACGGCCGCCCACCAGATCGAGGGCAACAACACCAACAGCGACTGGTGGGTCAAGGAGCACACCGCGGGCACCCACATCCAGGAACCCAGCCTGGACGCCTGCGACAGCTACCACCGCTGGCACGAGGACATGGACGTGCTCGCCGGACTGGGCTTCACCGACTACCGGTTCTCCATCGAGTGGGCCCGCATCGAGCCGGTCGAGGGACGGTTCTCACGGGCGGAGCTCGCCCACTACCGCCGGATGGTCGAGGGCGCCCTCGAACGCGGGCTGCGCCCCATGGTCACCCTGCACCACTTCACGGTCCCCCAGTGGTTCGAAGCCCGCGGCGGCTTCACCTCCGAGGGCGCGACCGAGCTGTTCGCCCGCTACGTCGCGGCCTGCGCGCCGGTCATCGGCGAAGGCGTCAGCCACGTCTGCACCATCAACGAGCCGAACATGATCGCCGTCATGGCGGGCCAGGCCAAGCGCGGCGACATCGGCTTCCCGCCCGCCGGCCTGCCGACCCCGGACGACGAGACCACCGTGGCCGTGATCGCCGCCCACCACGCGGCCGTCAAGGAGGTCAAGGCGATCAACCCCGCGATCCAGGTCGGCTGGACCGTCGCCAACCAGGTCTACCAGGCCCTCCCCGGCGCCGAAGAGGTCACCGCCGCCTACCGCCACCCCCGCGAGGACGTCTTCATCGAGGCCGCCCGCGGCGACGACTGGATCGGTGTGCAGTCCTACACCCGGACCCTGATCGGCACGGACGGCCCGGTCCCCACCGCGGACGACGCCGAGCGCACCCTGACGCAGTGGGAGTACTACCCCTCGGCCGTCGGATACGCGCTGCGCCACACCGCCGACGTCGTGGGCCGCGACATGCCGCTGATCGTCACCGAGAACGGCATCGCCACCGAGGACGACAGCCGGCGCGTCGACTACTACACCGGCGCGCTGAACGAGGTCGCCTCCGCACTGGAGGACGGCCTCAACATCCAGGGCTACCTGGCGTGGAGCGCGCTGGACAACTACGAGTGGGGCTCCTACAAGCCCGCCTTCGGCCTCATCGGCTGGAATCCGGAGACGTTCGAGCGGCTGCCGAAGCCGTCCGCCGTCTGGCTGGGCGAGATGGGCCGCACCCGCGCCCTGCCCCGCGCCGCCGGCTGAGAGACCGGCCCCAGGACCGGGAGCTCCTGACGGCTCCCGCCCGTGCGGGAGCCGGCGGAACCTGACATCCGCCGGCTCCCGTACCGCACCCGTGCCGGGGTCAGTGCCAGCCCTCCCGGTACGCCGTCCAGTCGCCCTCCCGCGCGGCGAAGTCGACGTAGAGCGCCACCCCGAACCGTTCCCGGCCGCGGTCCGTGCGCCCCAGCCCCAGTCTGGTGCCACGGACCGCGGCCGCGACCGTCTCCGCCGACGCGTGGTGCCCCAGGTCGTTCTCGTGGAAGAACGGCAGCCCCATCAGCAGATCGGTGCCGCGGGGCGTCACTTCGAGGGCCAGCGCGGTCTGTTCGGCCACGTATCCGCCGTACAGCCCTTCCGTCGGCATCCAGGTGTCGTACGACATGACGGCGATCTGGTCGACCTTGCGGGCCACCTGCCCGAAGTACTCCTGCGACCACCACTTGCCCCGGCCGGTGACCGCGCCGAGGACGGTCTGCGCGGCGGGCAGCGGGTCGATCTGGTGGGCGGCGACGGAGAGCGGCGCCGCGCGGGCCCGGGTGAGGGCGTGCAGGCCGTCCAGGAGCGAGAGGTAGTGCGCGTCGCCGGAGTGCAGCGGTTCCAGGTCGAAGTGGACCCCGTCGAACCCGGCGTCCAAGATCTGCCGCGCCGATCCGACGACCGCCTCGCGCGAGGCGTCGCGCTCCAGACGCAGCCCGTCGGATCCCTCGCCCGCGAGCCTGTCCCCGAGCCAGGCCTGGACGCGCACGCCGGGCAGGGTGCGGTGCACGGCGTCGATCAGCCAAGGGGCCCGGGGGTAGCGGGAGGCGGGCAGGGTTCCGTCGTGCTCCAGCGGTCCGGCGTGGACGTACAGGTCCTTGATGCCCGTCCCCTTGATCCGGGCGGCGAACGCGGCGAGGTCGGCGTCCCTCTTCCGGCCGTCGACCCAGGCGTGCCCGAGCCAGATCGCGTCGCGGCCACGGGTCCGGGTGCCGTCCCCGGGATCGCCGGTGAAGTTGAGGCGCAGGGCGACGCCCGCGGTGAGGACCGGCACCACGGTCACCAGGACCAGTCCCAGCGCGATCCGCCTCGGCCAGGTACGGAGCGACCGGGCCGCCCGGCTCCGTACCGCGGTGAACGCCCGCCCCGTCCGCCCACGCACGTGCGCGCCCCCCGCATGTCTCGGTGTACCCCGGCTGTACGAACGGCGGGGCGCGCCCGGCGGCGCGCCGCACCCGTACGAACAGCAGGACGCACCAGGTGCGGGGGCCGTTCCCGGGCGGGCCGTGCGGAGCGTTCGCCGGGTCGCGGGGCGCCGGGGGCGGACATAACCTCGCAACCGTGATGCCGCCCGTGAGCCGAACCCGGATCCTCATACCGGGGCGGGCCGTGCTCGCCGTGCTGTTGGCGGTGTGCTGGCTGGCCCTCTCCCCCGCACCGGCCGCCCGCGCCGACGGTCCGATCACGCTGTCCCGCGACGGACAGATCACCGACCGGGTGGACGCGCTCGGTGACCGCGACACCCAGGTGGCCACCGCGCTCGACCGGCTGTACGAGCAGCGCCGCGTCCAGCTGTTCGTGGCCTATGTCCGTGACTTCTCCGGGCGGTCCGCGCAGGACTGGGCCGACGAGACGGCGAGCCGCAACGGGCTCGGCCGCGACGACGTGCTGCTGGCCGTCGCCACCCACGACCGGCAGTACGCGTACTCCGTCGACCAGGACTCCCGCCTCACCGACGCGCAGCTCCAGGACGTGGCGAGCACGGCCATCGAACCGGCGCTCAAGGAGAACGACTGGGCGGGCGCCGCGATCGGCGCCGCCGACGGCTACTCCGCCGTCCTGACCGGTGCGCCCGTCCCCACCCCGGCGATCACCCCGGGCGCCGCCGACCCCGGTACGGGCGGCTCCGGCGGGACGAGCACCTGGGACCTCTTCCTCCCGATCGTGCTCCTCGTCGGCGTCGGAGCGGTCGCCGCGTACACGTTCAGCCGCCGCAAGCGGCGCGCCACCACCCGTACGACGCCCGGCGCGACGGGCTGGGGACCGGCCGGTGGCGGGCCGGGCGAGCCGGTGGAGCCACTCACCCCGCTCCCCGAACTCGACGCCCGGACCAAGGAGACGCTCGTCGGCACGGACGACGCGGTCCGCACGAGCGAAGAGGAACTGGGGTTCGCCACCGCCCAGTTCGGCGAGGAGGCCGCCGTACCGTTCGCCGAGGCGGTCGGTTACGCCAAGGGCGAGCTGACGGCCGCCTTCCGCCTGCGTCAACAGCTCGACGACGCCTTCCCGGAGGACGACGCCACGCGCCGGCGGATGCTGGACGAGATCATCAGCCGCTGCGCGGACGCCAACGAGCGGCTGGACGAGGTCTCCGAGGACTTCGACCGGCTGCGGGAACTGGAACGCGACGCCCCGCAGGCCCTCGCGGCGGCCGAGACCGCGTTCCGTTCCCTCGCCGGCCGGGTCACCGCCGCGGAGGCCACGCTCGCCGCCTTGCGCGGCCGCTACAAGGAGTCGGCGTCGGCCCCCGCGGCGAGCGGCATCGAACAGGCCAAGGACCGGCTCGTGTTCGCGACGTCGTCGCTCAACCGGGCGCGGCAGGCGGTGGACGGCGGCGACCACGCCGGGGCCGCGGTGTACGTGCGGGCCGTCGAGGGCGCGGTCGGCCAGGCGGTCACCCTCGTCGACGCCGTCGACCGGCGCGCGCGGGAACTGGACGAGGCGGCGGCCGCGCTGCCGGCCGCCCTGACCGAGGCGGACACGGATCTGGCGGACGCGGGAGGGCTGCTGGAGGGCACGGCCGAGGGCGTGTCCACCGCGGACCTCAGCGGCAGGATCGCCCGCGCCCGGGCGGTGGCCCGCGAGGTGCGGGAGGAGATGGGGGCCGGCGCGTACGACCCGATCGACGCCCTGCGCCGGGTGGAGGAGGCGGACGCGGTGCTGGACGAGGCGCTGGCCGGTGCGCGCGAGCGGGAGCGGGACGGCCGGCGGGCCCGCGCCCTGCTCGACCAGACGATGCTCACCGCACGGTCGGCCGTCGCCGCCGCGGCCGACTACGTCGCCACCCACCGTGGTGCGGTCGGCAGCCAGGCCCGGACCCGGCTGGCGGAGGCCGAGCGGCGGCTGGAGCGGGCCGGCGCGCTCGCCGGGACGGACGACGCGCCCGCCGCGCTGGCCGAGGCGCGGCGGGCGACCGCGCTGGCCGGTGAGGCGCGGAGCCTGGCGGAAGGGGACGTGCGCGCGTACGGGGGCCCGGGCGGCGGGATGTCGGGGGGCGGCGGCACGGGCGGTGCGGTCCTCGGCGGCATCATCCTCGGCGGGCTCCTGGGCGGCGGCGGCCGGGGACGCGGCTTCGGGGGCGGCGGATTCGGCGGGGGGTTCGGGGGCGGTGGGGGATTCGGCGGGCCCGGAAGTTTCGGCGGCGGGGGCACCCGCGGCCGCCGGGGCGGCGGCGGCCGCTTCTAGACGATGCCCACCGCCGTACGCGTGCGCGTCACGTCGCTTCAGTCCACGGAGCGGGACCGGATACACAGGAGAGGTGCCATGACCAAGCAGACCATTCTCGGACGCGTCACCCAGCTGGCGAAGGCCAACGTCAACGCTCTGCTCGACCAGGCCGAGGACCCGCAGAAGATGCTGGACCAGCTGATCCGCGACTACACGTCCAACATCTCGGAGGCCGAGCAGGCCGTGGCCGCCACCATCGGCAATCTGCGCCTCATGGAGCAGGACCACCGCGAGGACGTCGCGGCGGCCGAGGAGTGGGGCCGGAAGGCGCTGGCCGCCAGCCGGAAGGCCGATGAGCTGCGGGCGGGCGGAGCGGGACCGGAGGCCGACACGTTCGACAACCTGGCCAAGGTGGCGCTGGGCCGCCAGCTCCAGGCGGAGAAGGAGGCGAAGACCGCGGAGCCCACCATCGCCGCCCAGACCGAGGTGGTGGACAAGCTGAAGTCGGGCCTGGACCAGATGAAGGCGAAGCTGTCGGAGCTGAAGGCCAAGCGGGACGAGCTGGTCGCCCGCGCCAAGTCCGCCCAGGCCCAGAACCGGATGATGGACTCCGTCAAGAACATCGACGTCCTCGACCCGACGAGCGAACTCAGCCGGTTCGAGGACAAGGTGCGGCGTGAGGAGGCGAAGGCGCTGGGCAAGCAGGAGCTCGCCGCGTCGTCGCTGGACGCCCAGTTCGAGCAGCTGGACGCGCTGGGCGACAGCGCCGAGGTGGAGGCCCGCCTCGCCGCGCTGAAGACCGCCTTGTGAGTCCGCCGGAGACCGGGGTCAGGGCCGGTCTCAGGATCGGGGTCAGAACATGCTGAGCAGTTCGTCCACCGTGCGCTCGGCGGCCGGCCGGCCGTCGGGCAGCGGGAGTTCGAACCAGACGGTCTTGCCCCGCGGCGTCCGGCGCGAGCCCCAGGCCGCGCTCAGCAGCCCGACCAGCTGGAGTCCGCGGCCGCCCTCGTCCGTGTCGCGTGCGCGCCGGCGCCGCGGCTGGACGAGACCCGCGTCCCACACCTCGCACACGAGGGTGCGGTCGCGCAGCAGCCTGAGCCTGATCTCGCCCTCGCCGTACCGCAGCGCGTTGGTGACGAGTTCGCTGACCAGCAGTTCGGTGGTGTCCACCAGGTCGTCGAGGTTCCAGGCGAGCAGCTGGCCGCGGGCCAGTTCGCGGGCCCGGCCGACCGAGCGGGGCTCGCGGGGCAGCCGCCAGTCGCCGACGGCGTCGGCGGGCAGCCCCTGGATGCGGGCCATCAGCAGGGCGATGTCGTCCTCGCCGTGCCGGGTGTCGAGCGAGCTCAGTACGTGGTCGCAGACGTCCTCGAGGGGCCGGTCGGGTTCGACGAGGGAGCCGCGCAGGGCTTCGAGGCCCTCATCCAGGGGATGGTCGCGGGACTCGACGAGACCGTCGGTGTAGAGGGCGAGGAGGGCGCCCTCCTTGAGCTCCACCTCGACCTCCTCGAAGGGTTCGCCGCCGACGCCGAGCGGCATGCCCGGCGGGACGTCGAGGAGCAGCGCGGACTCGCCCGGCTCGACGACGACGGGAGGGAGGTGACCGGCGTTGGCGAAGGTGCAGCGCCGGGTGACCGGGTCGTAGACGGCGTAGACACAGGTCGCCAGATAGACCTCCGAGAGGTCCGCCTCGCGCGACTTGTGGGCGGCCCGCGAGGGCCACTGGGCGCCGCCGCCCGCGTCGGACGAGGTGCCCGCGCCAGGAGTGCCGAGTCCCCGGGCGACCTCGTCGAGCGCGGAGAGGACCTCGGCGGGCTCCAGGTCGAGGAGGGCCAGGGTGCGGACGGCGGTGCGCAGTTCGCCCATGGCCACGGCGGCGCGCAGCCCACGGCCCATCACGTCCCCGACGACGAGGGCGGTGCGGTGTCCGGGGAGTTCGATCACGTCGAACCAGTCGCCGCCGACCTCGGTCGCCGTGTTGCCGGGCAGGTAGCGGCAGGCGATGTCTAGGCCGGCCGCCTCCGGGTCGCCGGGCGGCAGCAGGCTGCGCTGGAGTATCAGCGCCCGCTCGTGCTCGCGACGGTAGAGGCGGGCGTTGTCGATGCAGACGGCGGCGCGTGCGGCGAGTTCGGTGGCCAGACCGCGGTCCCGTTCGCCGAAGGGCTCGCTGCCCTTCGTACGGGAGAACTGCACGAGGCCGACCACGGTGTCGTGGGCGACCAACGGCACGGCGAGCGTGGACTGGACGAGGCCCCGGTCGTCGCTGGGGACGTCCTCCACGTGGCCGGTGCGCAGGGCGATGGCGCAGGGCGAGCCGAAGGCGTAGCGGTGCACGGCGCCCATCGCGGGCGGGCGGGTGCCGGTCCATGGTCCGGCGGCGCCGGATGCGGGGTCGGGGACGGTGTCGGGGAGGGCGCCGGGCAGGGCGTCCGACACGGCGCTGGCGAAGGCGACGCGGCGCAGTTCGGCGGAGCCGCCAACCGCTTCCCGGCGCGGGGATCCCCCGCTGCCCGGCGGCGTCTCCTCGCCGGTGAGCAGGGCCTGGTAGAGGTCGACGGAGGCGAGGTCGCAGAAGCCGGGTACGGCGACGTCGAGGAGTTCGCGGGCGGTGGTCTCCAGGTCGAGGGAGTTTCCGATGCGGGCGCTCGCCTCGTTGAGCAGGGCGAGGTTGCGCCGGGCGCTGGCGGCTTCCCGGGCGGCGATGTGGCGCCGGGTCACATCGGTGGCCAGTCCGGCGATGCCGACGGGGCGGCCCGAGCCGCTGTGCACCCGGTAGAGGTTCATCGACCAGTGGCGGCGCTCGGTCTCGCCGGGGGCGGTGCCGACGAGCTGGAGGTCGGTGACGGAGTCGCCGGTGGCCAGGACGCGTTCGAGGGTGGCGGTCAGCCGGTCCGCCTCCGCGCCGGCGAGGTAGTCGACGACGGTGCGGCCGCGGTGGTCGTCCGCCCGGCCGCCGAAGACCGTGGCGAAGCGCTGGTTGGCCCGCACCACGGTCAGGTCGGTGCCGAACAGGACGAACCCGAACGGGGATTGGCCGAAAATGGCCTCTGAGGCCGCGAGGTCCGTCTCGATGAGGCGCAGGGCGCGGACGTCCACGACGATGCAGACAGCGGCCCGTTCACCCGTCGCCGTCTCGCTCGGCATCACATAGATCTCGGCGAGCCCGTGCGCGGCGTCCTCGCCCGGCATCCGGAAGGGGACGAGGCCCGTCCACTCCTTGCCGTCGAGCACCTGGCCGATCTGCCGGTGGCCGTCCCGGCGCAGCTCGGCGGGCATGAAGGCCTCGACCGGGTCCTTGCCCACGGCCTCGTGAGCGGCAACGCCGAAGAGACCGGCGGCCCGGCGGCTCCACTGTTCGATCAGGCCGTCGGGGCCGATCGAGAAGGAGGCGACCTTGATGTAGTCGTAGATGGAGCCAGGCGGACTGCTCTGCCACACGACGTCGCCCGCTGTCCCCGGTATTTCGCTCACGCGACCGTCCCCTCCAGCTCACACACCGGACCGGTCCTGCCCGCAGTATTCAGCACTACGGCCCCGACCGACACGGCGTTCACGATCACAGCACGGTCTCAGTCCGTTTCGGCCAGATTCTGACCGGCCGGCCGTGATCGCCGTTCGTCCCACCTCACTCCTAACCAGGCAGGGCCAGCTCGAACCACACCGTCTTGCCGCTCTTTCCCCGACGGGTCCCCCAGCGGCGGGCCGAGCAGGCCACCAGCTGCAGCCCTCTGCCGCCTTCGTCGTCGGGTCCAGCCGCACGTTCGGTGGGCGGATCCGGAAGCGGATCGGAGACTTCCACGAGCAGGCCGTCGTGCGCCGCGGGGCTTTCGCCGTCGGGGTGGGGGCGCACCAGCCGCACCCCGATGGGGCCCGCCGTGTACCGCATCGAGTTGGTCACCAGCTCGCTGACCAGCAGAACCGCCACATCACCGACGGTCGCGTCGAGACCCCAGCCGCGCAGCGCCTCGTGGACGGCGTGCCGTGCCGTGCGCACGGCGCCGGGAGCAGCCGGAAAGCTCCACTCGGCGCAGTCGCCTTCGGTATCGATCACGCCGATCACTTCCCAAGACCAGCAACGCGAACGCCCTGCTTGCGGGGTACTAAACACCACATACCCGGAATCACGGACGAAATATCGCTGGTGTCGACACGTGGGGCGTACGGGTGTAGGGGTGCGCGCACGAACGGGCGTGCGTGGGGGGAGGGGGCGCACAGACCCTGGGCCGGGCGCTCCGCTCAACGGTGTGCGCCGCCGGGCTGCCGGCGTACGGCTTCGGCCACCGCGGGCAGGTCCTGGTCCAGCCAGTCCACCGTGCCGGTCTCGCCGGGCCCGAGCCAGCGCAGTTCGTCATGGTCCTGGAGGGGCGCGGGCACACCGGACAGCAGCCGGGCCGTCCACACGTGGAGCACATAGCCGGGCTTGAGCGGCCACTCACCGGGGATGCGCTCCAGCGGCTCCGTCTCGATGCCCAGTTCCTCGCGGAGCTCACGGACGAGCGCCTGCTCGCCGCTCTCCCCCGGCTCCACCTTGCCGCCGGGCAGCTCCCATCGTCCGGCCAGCTCCGGCGGGGCGCTGCGACGCGCGGCCAGCAGCCGCCCCCGGTCGTAGACGGCTCCGGCCACCACCACGCGATCAGTCATGCAGCGGAGCGTAATACCGCGTCATGACCACCCCGCCAGGCGGCGGCCACCCCGCCAGGAGCCGCGAGCGGTGGTCGAGACGCGGCGGGGCCGGCGCGGCGCACTACGGGCGCGCGGTCTGCCCTATGCGCTCCACCCAGTAGAGCTGCTTGTGGCCGTGGTCCTGCAGCTTGTCGGCGGTCCGCTGCGCCTCGTCCTGCGTGGCGTACCTGCCCACGCGGTAGCGGTTGCCGTTGTCGTCCTGCCGTATCACCAGCCAAGGGAGCACGGCACCGCTGTCGCTCATCGTGCCCCTCCCCAGCATTGCGCCCCTCCCCTGAACGGCGTGCACGTCTCTAAGGATCCCCAGGAAACCGCAGTACGCATATGCCCGAGCGTACGCCTGACCTTTACTCAACGCATGCGTAATTGCACAAAGAGATACCGATCCGGCCAGGAGTGGACCAACACGTCGGGGGCGCATCCCATCGGATGCGCCCCCGACGTTCCCTCCCCCGCCCGGACCCGAACGGCGGTGGGGTACGGGACATGACAAGCCGTCACACGTCACGACCGCCCGGGCGGCGTCACGGAACCCGGGCCCGCCCGGTCGTCGCGGGCGTCGCGGCCTTCACGGTCGTCGCGGCCTTCGCGGCCCCATCGGTCATCGCGGTCGTCGCGGCCTCCCCGGTCGTCGCGGCCTTACCGGTCATCGAACCGGAAGGTGGTAGGCGATCCGGTAGCGATCGGCCGGCACCACCACGTCGGCGGTCTCGACCGGACGGCCCGAAGCGAAGTACGTCCGCTCGATCACCATGACCACATGCCCCGGCACCCCGCCGAGCGCCAGGAGCTCCTCCGCCAGCCCCGGGCGCGCACCGACCTGCTCGGCCACGTTGTCCACGACGACATCGATCGCGGCCATCCGCTCGACCACCCCGCAGCCGCCCAGCGGGCCCTCCTCCGGCAGCATCACCGGCGTGCGCCCGGTGACCGCGAGGGGCTCCCAGGAGGTGGAGAGCATCATCGGCTCGCCGCCGTCCCGGAACACGTACCGCGTACGCATCACGCGGTCGCCCGGTTCGACCGCGAGCCGCTCGGCGATCTCCGGGCTCGCCGCCTCCTGTTCGCTCCGGGACTCCCAGGTCCCCCGCGCACCCTCCGCCGTCTGCTCCTGCCGGAACGGACTGGCGCCGGTCTCCGACCGGAAGCCGGACCGGGCGATCCGGCGCGGGACCGGGCGCTCGCGCACGTAGGTGCCGGAGCCCGAACGGCCCTCGACCAGCCCCTCGGCCATCAGCACCTTGCGCGCCTCCAGCGCGACGGTGTCCGAGACTCCGTACTCCTCGCGGATCCGCGCCTGCGACGGCAGACGCGTGTGCGGCGGCAGCGAACCGTTGACGATCTTCTCTCTCAGATCGCTCGCAACGCGCAGATAGGCGGGCTGCTCACCGAAAGTCACAGGCCACTCCCCAAGAGGTTGACAGACTGCAACAGCGTCGCAACCGTCGGTTCCCGACCGCAAGCGCAGGCCAGAGTTTCACCCGAAGTGATGATTCGCGGCCGGCGGGCGCATACCCGGCCCCTGCCACCCCACCACCCCCGGCCGTTCCGACCGGCCCACCCCTTGACCTCTTTTGGTCCAGACCAATACCTTCCTCTCCACACGGCGAACCGTCACACAGCCCCAACCCCCCACGGCTCCACAGCTCCACAGCTCCACAGCCCCATAGCTCCACAGCCCCACAGCTCCACAGCTCCACAGCTCCACAGCTCCACAGCACGGTCACGCGTCTCCCCGCGCACGTCTTGACCCGCACACGTCTTGTCCCCGCACACGCACAGGAACGGGCCTCATGCGTCGAAGAACCCTGTCCGGACTGGCCATTGCCGCCTGCGCCTTCTCGCTGGCCGCCACCCTCGCCCCCGCCGCCGGCGCCACCACAGGCCACGGCCAAGGGCACGCGAACGGCACCCACCCCAGCTCCGCGCCCGCCTACAAGCGCGTCGGCTACTTCACCCAATGGGGCGTCTACGGGCGCGACTTCCAGGTCAAGGACCTGGAGACGAGCGGCACAGCGGCCAAGCTCACCCACATCAACTACTCGTTCGGCAACGTCAGCGCCGACGGCACCTGCTTCACGGGCAACGTGCCCGGCGAGGCGGACGCCTGGGCCGACTACGTCCGCCCGCTGGACGCCGCGAGCTCGGTGGACGGCGTCGCCGACACCGACGACCAGGCCCTCGCGGGCAACTTCAACCAGCTGCGTGAGCTCAAGGCCGCGCACCCCGGCCTCAAGGTGATGATCTCGCTCGGCGGCTGGAGCTGGTCCACGCACTTCTCGGACGCGGCCCGCACCGCCGCCTCCCGCAAGGCCTTCGTCTCCTCGTGCATCGACCTGTACATCAAGGGCAATCTGCCGGTGGACGGGACGCGCGGCGGCGAGGGCGCGGCGGCCGGTCTGTTCGACGGGGTGGACCTCGACTGGGAATGGCCGGGGTCCGCGGGTGACTCCGACACGGTGTACCGCCCCGAGGACAAGCGGAACTTCACGGCGCTGGTGCACGAGTTCCGCACGCAGCTCGACGCGTACGCGAAGAGCTCAGCGTCGCGCGGGGGCGGCCGTCACGGAACGAAGCCCAAGCACTACGACCTCTCGGCGTTCGTGCCCACGTCCCCCGAGAAGATCGACGCCGGCTTCGACGTGCCGCGCATCATGCGGGACTTCGACTTCGTGAACCTGCAGGGCTACGACTTCCACGTGTCGGGCGAGAAGACCACCGCGCAGCAGTCCGCGCTGTACGCGAAGGGCGACTTCAGCGTCGACCAGACCGTGCGCGACTGGCTGAGGCGCGGCGCCCCGGCCCGCAAGCTCGTGATGGGGATGCCGTTCTACGGTCAGGGCTGGACGGGTGTGACGGGTGGCGGCGACGGCCTCGGCCAACCGGCCACGGCCCCCGCCCCCGCCACCTGGGCGGCCGGATACGAGGACTACAAGGCCCTCAAGAAGCTGGCCGATTCGGGTGCGTACACGGTCCACCGCAACGTCCGTGACGGCAGCGCCTGGCTGTTCGACGGCACCACGCTGTGGACGTACGACGATCCGCAGGTCCTGCGCACCAAGACCGCGTACATCCGCGACCACCGGCTCGGCGGCGCGATGTTCTGGTCGCTGGACGGGGACACGGACGACGGCGAGCTGATGACCGCCGTCGACCGCGGGCTGTCCCGGCGGTAGGAACCGCCCTTCCGGGGCGGCCGCGACGACGCGGCCGCCCCGGTGTCCGCCCCGCCCGTGCGGCTGGCATGCTGGCCGCCATGGCCACCACCTACCGCTGCCCGCAGGACGGCACCCGTGCCGACGTCACCTCACTCACCTGGTGCTGCCCGGTCTGCCGCGGCCCGTGGGACCTGGACTTCGAGACCGCGGGCCCGCTGCGCACCGGCGAGCTGCCCGGCCGGGTCAACTCCCTGTGGCGCTACGAGGAGGTCCTGCCGCTCTCCTCGCCCGCGACCACGCTCGGCGAGGGCCGCACCCCGCTCGTGCCGCTCACCGGCACGGTCTCGGCCAAGCTCGACTTCCTGATGCCCACGCTCTCCTTCAAGGACCGCGGCGCGGTGATGCTCGCCGAACTGGCCCGCCGCCTCGCCCCCGGACACGTCGTCGCGGACAGCAGCGGAAACGCGGGAACGGCCGTCGCCGCGTACTGCGCCCGCGCCGGGCTGCCCTGCACGGTGTACGTCCCCGAGGGCACCTCGCAGAAGAAGACCGAGCAGATCCGGGCGCACGGGGCCCGGCTGGAAATCGTCCCCGGCGACCGCGAGGCGACCGCGCGGGCGGCCCGGGCGGCAGCCGACGCCCCCGGCGCCTTCTACGCCTCGCACGTCTTCAACCCGTACTTCCTGCACGGCACGAAGACGTACGTGTACGAACTCTGGGAGGACCTCGGCGGCCGGCTCCCCGACGCCGTCGCCGTACCGGTGGGCAACGGCACGCTGCTGCTCGGCGCGGCCCTGGCCATCGAGGAACTCCTCGCCCAGGGCCTGATCGACACCCGTCCGGCGCTGGTCGCCATCCAGGCCGAGGCCGTGTCCCCGCTGGCCGAGGCCTTCCACGCGGGGGCGGACGACCTCCTCGACGGCCCGGCCGGCTCCGGCCCCTCCCCCACCCTCGCCGAGGGCATCGCCATCCCCCGCCCGCCGCGCGCCCGGGCGATCCTGGCGGCGGTGCGGGCGTCGGGCGGCACCTTCCTGACCGTGACGGAGGAGCAGCTCCGGCACGCGCAGCGGGACCTGGCCGCCCGCGGCTTCTACGTGGAGACGACGGGCGTGGCCTGCTGGGCGGCGGTGGGCGACTGGACGGACCGCAGCGTCGTCGTACCGCTGTGCGGCGCGGGTCTCAAGACGGGCCTCGCGGCCTGAGGGACCGTGTCGCCCCGGCCGGGGCTGCACAACCTGAGGAACCTCGCGCTCTACGGTCCTACGGACCTCACCGCCCTACGGGTCCTCACGGCCTGACGGGACCGGGGCGCGTGCCCCCACCCGCTTTCCGCAAGGCGGGCACGCGCCTCGTCAGCCGTTCACCCGCGCGCCGTGCCCGGCCGCACCGCCTCCGCTTCCCTACGTTCGTACCGTGAGCCCTTCGCGTACCACTCTCCTCACGTCACTCCTCGCGTGCGCCCTGATCGCGCCCCTGCCGCACGTGGCGTCCGCCTCCCCGCCGGCCCCCGCGCCGGCCGTGGCCTGCGGCCGGGACACGGACCCCGCCTGGGCGCCGACGTCCACGACGTTCGGCGAGGCCGCCGGCTACGACCCCTACGTCGGCAACGGGTATCTGGGACATCGCGTACCGGCGGCGGGCGCCGGGTACGCCGCGCGGGAGGAGAAGACCGGCTGGCCGCTGTACACCCCGCGCTACGACGGGGCGTTCGTCTCCGGGCTCTTCGGCCGGGAGGACGACCTGGCGGCGGGCCGCGAGGTGGTCGCCGCGCTGCCGAGCTGGACCACCCTCGATGTGCGCGTCGGCGAGGAGACGTACGGCTCCGACACCCCGGCCGCCCGGATCTCCCGCTACCGCCAGACGCTGTTCCTGCGCTGCGGACTGGTGGTGACGTCGCTGCGCTGGACCACGGCCGACGGCCGCGCGACCGACCTGACGTACGAGGTGCTGGCCGACCGCTCCGATGTGCACACCGGCGCCGTGCGGCTGCGGATGACGCCGCACTGGACCGGCACCGCGACGGTCACCGGCCGGCTCGACCCGCGCGGCGCACGCCGGATCGCGCTGGAGGACGACGGGACGTTCCGCACCCGGGGCACGGGTACGGCGGGGGCGATCGTCCGGACGATGCGCCCGGCGGGCGCCGACGGGCACGAGTCCCGGGTGAGCGCGGGGCGCACGTACACGTTCGAGAAGTACGTCGGGGTGGACACCGCGCTCACCTCGCGCGCCCCGCGCACCACCGCGCGCGAGGCGTCCCTGCGCGCCGCGAGGCGGGGCTGGTCCGCGGTCCTCGCCCAGAACGCCGCCGTCTGGCGCCGGGACTGGTGCGCCGACGTGTCCGTGCCGGGCAGCCCCGATCTGCAGAAGTGGCTGCGGTCCGCCCAGTACGGGCTCCTCGCCTCCACCCGCACCGGCTCCCGCGACAGCATCGCCCCGGCCGGGCTGACCAGCGACAACTACGCGGGCATGGTGTTCTGGGACGCGGAGACCTGGATGTACCCGGGGCTGCTCGCCACCCGCCCCGAGCTGGCCCGTTCGGTGGTCGAGTACCGCTACCGGACGCGTGACGAGGCCCGTACGAACGCGGAGAAGCTCGGGTTCGAAGGGCTGTTCTACCCGTGGACGAGCGCGAGCAGGGGCAATCTGTGGTCCGAGTGCCAGAGCTGGAACCCGCCGCACTGCGTGACGCAGAACCACCTCCAGGGCGACGTCTCGCTGGCCGTCTGGCAGTACTACCTGGCTACCGGGGACCGTGACTGGCTCGCCGGCCACGGTTGGCAGATGCTCCAGGGCATCGCCGACTTCTGGGCCTCGCGCGCCACCAGGAACGAGGACGGCAGTTACTCGGTGAAGGAGGTGGCGGGCCCGGACGAGTACAGCAACGGCGTCACCGACGGGGTGTTCACCAACGCCGTCGCGGTCACCGCCCTGCGCAACGCCACCCGCGCGGCACGGATCCTCGGCCACCCCGCTCCGGTCGAGTGGTCCGAGGTCGCGGACGGCCTGCGCATCCCGTACGACCCGGACCGCCGGATCTACCTCCAGTACGCCGGATACGACGGCTCGACGATCAAGCAGGCCGACACCGTCCTGCTGATCTACCCGCTGGAGTGGCCGATGGAGGCGGGCGCGGCGTCCGCCACGCTCGACTACTACGCGGCGCGCACCGATCCGGACGGCCCGGCGATGACGGACTCGGTCCACGCGATCGACGCGGCCGCGATCGGGGAGCCGGGCTGTGCCACGTACACCTACCTCCAGCGTGCCGTGCGCCCGTTCATGCGCGGCCCGTACGCCCTGTTCAGTGAGGCGCGCGGCGCGAAGGCGGGCGCACAGGATCCCCTCTCCGGGTTCCCCGCCGAGGACTTCCTCACCGGCAAGGGCGGCTTCCTCCAGGTGTTCACGCACGGGCTGACCGGTCTGCGGCTGCGGGAGGACGGGGTGCGCCTGGATCCGATGCTGCCGCCGCAGCTGAGCGAGGGCGTGAACCTGACGGGCCTGCACTACCAGGGGCGTACGTACGCCATCACGATCGGCCCCCGCACGACGGAGGTCCGCCTCACCTCGGGCGCCCCCTTCACCCTCCACACCCCGTCCGGTCCCCGCTCCCTGTCGACCACCCTCACCCTCCCCACGCGCCGCCCGGACCTGGCCCCGACCACCGACGCGGCCCGTTGCCGCCCGGCGACGGCGACGTCCGAGACGCCCGGCCTGTACGCGGTCGCGGCGGTCGACGGCAGCCCGGCGACGGCCTGGTCGCCCGACGGAGAGACGGGCACGCTGACGGTGGACCTGGGGCGTGCGGCCCCGGTGACGGGCATCGCGCCCCAGTGGACGGACGCGCCCCCCGCCTCGCACCTCCTGGAGACCTCGGCCGACGGCAGGACCTGGGAGCCGTACCGGGCGGGGGCGGTGGCCCGCGAGGTGCGGCTGACGGTCCGCTCGGCGGACGCGGCAAAGCCGGTGGGCGTACGGGAACTGACGGTCACGCAGCCGTAGGGTGCGCGCCGGAGCCCGGCCTGTGCGTGACCGGCACACCCAGGAGGCCGCCGGCCCGCGCCGGACCTTACGAGGCAGGACACCCGGGGCGCGCGCGGCGTATCCCGGCCGGCCTCCGGCGCGCCGCCGGCCGGCCGAGCAGGATTCCGCTCAGCACGAGAGCGAGCCCGCAGATCTGCCGGAGAGTGAGCGACTCCCCGGCGAGGGCGGTGCCGAGCAGCACCCCGGTCACCGGGTTGAGGAGCCCCACCAGCCCGACGGTCGCGGCCGGCAGGTGGCGCAGGCCCGCGAACCAGGCGGCGAAGGCGAGGGCGGTCGCCACCACGGTCACGTATCCGAATGCGAGGAGGGCCGGTCCGTCGAGCGCGGGCGGCGCGCCTTCCACGGCCGCGGCGAGCGGCAGCAGCAGCAGGCCGCCGGCTATCAGCTGCCAGGAGGTCGAGGCGAGGACGTCGGTCCCGGCTCCCCAGCGCTTGGTGAGGATGTATCCGAGGGACGACATGATCAGTGCCGTGACCGAGGCCAGCACCGCGCCGGTCGACTACCCGCCCGACTCGCCGCTCCCGATGTTCCCGGACGAGGTGAGTCCCTGATGAGCGTGCAGCGCAGGCGCGGGCAGACGGCCCGCGTGTGGGTGACGAGGGCGGTTCTGGTTTCGGCCGTCGTCGACCTCGTGGCCCGGACCTCGCCGAGTCGCTACGGTTGAGCCATGACCGCACTGCCCGACTGGATGCGCCCGCCCCGCGCGGAAGGCTGGTTCGCGGAGGACCTGGACCGCCTCCCGGAAGCACCGCGCCACACCGAGCTGATCGACGGAGCCCTCGTATTCATGATGTCCCCGCAGCGGTGGTGGCACGGCCATCTCGTCACGATGCTCACGGTGGCTCTCATGGAGCAGGCGCCGGCCGACGTAAGGGTCGGACGGGAGATGACCATCAAACTCGATCAACGCAATCGACCCGAGCCGGATCTACTGGTGACGACGGCCGACTTCGACGGTGACCGCACCTGGTTCGCACCGGAGGAAGTACGACTCGCCGTCGAGGTGGTCTCCCCCGAGTCCGCGCACCGGGACCGCACGGTAAAGCTCCACAAATACGCAGAGGCCGGCATCCCGCACTACTGGCGCATCGAGGACGAGGACGGAGCACCCATCGTCCACGTCTACGAACTTGACGAGCCAACCGCCACCTATGTACCCGTGGGCATCTTCAGGGGCTCGCTCAACCGTCCGGTGCCCTTCGAGATCAACCTCGACCTGGAGAAGCTCGCTCCACCCCGTCGCGGCTGAGTCAGCACCAAGTCAGCACGTGTCATGACGTCACCCCGCCCCGGCGGCACGGAGAACATCTCCGTCTCGATGCCCTCGGAACTCCTCGGTGCTCTGCGCACGCGCACCGGCAAGCGCGGCGTGTCCGCGTACGTGACCGCGGCGGTCCGGCACCAGCTCGCCATGGACGGCCTCGCCGAGATCGTGGCCGCCTACGAAGCCGAGCACGAGCTGCTGAGCGAGGCCGAAGTCCAGGCCGCGCAGAGCGAACTGTTCGGTGATGCACCAGCGCCCTACGCGTCTGACGACAGCGCCGCATGAAGGAGCCCGCGGCCAGGACCCTGGTCCTGGACTCCCAGGCACTGTCGCTGCTCCTGCACAACGACCGCCAGATGGTGACCCGGATCGAGGCCGCTCGGCGCGTGGGCGTGCCCGTCCTCGTGTCGGCCCTGACGGTGGTGGAGGCCGTCTACGGGAAGACGGAGGAAATCCCGTCCAGCACCATCCCACCACGGGGACGGACGAAGGGCCCGACTTCGACGTGTCGGGCCCCCCTGACCTGTACGTTTGCCATATCAGCGACGTGGCGATACGTCACCCGCTACACGTTGAAGCGGAACTCCACCACGTCCCCGTCCTGCATGACGTAGTCCTTGCCCTCCATGCGCGCCTTGCCCTTGGCGCGGGCCTCGGCGACCGAGCCCGTTTCGACGAGGTCGTCGAAGGAGATGATCTCCGCCTTGATGAAGCCCTTCTGGAAGTCGGTGTGGATCACACCGGCCGCCTCGGGGGCCGTGGCGCCCTTCTTGATCGTCCAGGCGCGGGTTTCCTTCGGACCTGCCGTGAGGTAGGTCTGCAGGCCCAGGGTGTCGAAGCCGACGCGGCCGAGGGTGGCGAGGCCGGGTTCCTCCTGGCCCATCGACTGCAGGAGTTCCAGCGCCTCGTCGTCGTCGAGCTCGATCAGCTCGGACTCGATCTTGGCGTTCAGGAAGATGGCCTCGGCGGGGGCGACCAGGGCGCGCTGCTCGTTCTTGAAGTCCTCGTCGACCAGCTCGTCCTCGTCCACGTTGAAGACGTAGAGGAAGGGCTTGGTGGTGAGCAGGTGCAGCTCGTGGAGCAGACGGCCCTTCTCGGTGCCGGCCGTGATGCCCGCGTGGAAGAGGGTGTCGCCCGCTTCCAGGATCTTCTGGGCCTCCTCGACCGCGGCCAGGACCGCCACCTTCTCCTTCTGGAGGCGCGCCTCCTTCGTGAGGCGGGGGACGGCCTTCTCGACGGACTGGAGGTCGGCGAGGATCAACTCGGTGTTGATCGTCTCGATGTCGTCCTTGGGCGAGACCTTGCCGTCGACGTGGACGACGTTCTCGTCCTTGAAGGCGCGGATGACCTGGCAGATGGCGTCCGACTCACGGATGTTCGCGAGGAACTTGTTGCCGAGGCCCTCGCCCTCGCTCGCGCCGCGCACGATGCCCGCGATGTCGACGAAGTCGACCGTCGCCGGGAGCAGCTTCTGGGAGCCGAAGATCTCCGCGAGCGTGTTCAGCCGCGGGTCGGGGACGCCGACGACGCCGACGTTCGGCTCGATCGTGGCGAACGGGTAGTTGGCCGCCAGCACGTCGTTCTTGGTCAGGGCGTTGAAAAGGGTCGACTTGCCGACATTCGGCAGACCGACGATTCCGATCGTGAGCGACACGGTGGCGACTTCCCTAGGGGGTGGACGGGCTCGGATGGACGTCGGGCCCGGGTGGGCCGATTCTCCAGTTTACGGGCGGGGGCGAGTGGGCCGTCACGGGTCCGGCCGGGTGGCTGACCGGGCGCCGGAACCTGTGCGGGACCGGTGCCGGACGGGGTGCTGCGTCGGAGGTCGGTCCCGGGGCCGCATCGGGGCCGGTCCCGGGGCTGCGGCACAACCGACGCGATGCCGGTCCCGGTGCCGGATCACCCTCGGCCCCGACGCCGACCCGGTGCCGGATCGCCCTCGGACCCGACGCCGGATCCCCCTCGGACCCCGTGCCTGTCCCGTGCCGGAACCGTGAGGGACGTGCGCGGAATCGGTTCCCGTTGGGCCGTGTGGCATCTAACTCGTCGCAAGCTCGTCCAAAGCGCGTGTCCCGCACCCCGTTCCGGCCGCTCGGCGACCTACCTTGTCCCGGTGGAGCAGCACAGGACACGTCCCCCGCAGCGCAGGCAGTCACGGTCGGCCGCGCCGGCCCCGCTCGGGACCAAGGAAGCCGAGGGGTCCGTCGTCGGCGGCGCGACCGCCTACCGAGTCATGAGCACGCCGGCCGGCCGGGGCCGGGTGGCGCCCGTCGTGCTCGCCCTGCGGCGGCTGCCCAATCCCCGGCTGACCGGCATCGGTGCCGGGCTCTTCGCGGCCGCCGTCATGTTCGTGATCGGCTGCGCGGACTGGCTGCTGTTCGACGGCTCGTCCGCCGTGTTCGGTGTGCTGTTCCTGCCGGTCAGCGCACTGACCGCGCTCTGGGTGCGGCCGGCCGACCTGGTGACCGCGCCGATCAGCGTGCCGATCGCGTTCGCCGTCGGCATCATCCCGATCTCCGGCGGCGGGGGCGGCTTCGGCGGGCAGACCATGGCGGTCGTCACCGCCCTCGCCGTCCACGCCGGCTGGCTGTACGGCGGCACGCTCGTCGCCGGGCTCATCGCGACCGTGCGGAAGATCCGCCTGATGCGGGCCCGGCACCGGCGGATGCTGCTGGCCGCGCAGACCGCGCGGCCGGCCGCGCAGCCGTCACCGCCCCCGCGGGCCACCGGACGGGCGCCGCGGCGCCCGTCCCAGCGCTGACGGCGGACGACGCCGTCAGCGGCTCGCTGCCGCCATCGCCGCGCCCACGATGCCCGCGTTGTTCTGCAGCTCGGCGGGCACGATCTCGGCCCGCACGTGCTCGATGAGCGGCAGGAACTTGTCGGCCTTGCGGCTGACCCCGCCGCCGATGATGAACAGCTCGGGCGAGAACAGCATCTCCACATGGGCCAGGTACTTCTGCACCCGGTGCGCCCAGTGGGCCCAGCTCAGGTCCTCGTCCTCCTTGGCCTTGGTGGAGGCACGTTTCTCCGCCTCGTGGCCGTGCACCTCCAGGTGGCCGAGCTCGGTGTTGGGCACGAGCCCGCCGTCGATGAAGACCGCGCTGCCGATCCCCGTACCGAGCGTCAGCATGATGACCGTGCCCTTGCGGCCCCGGCCCGCGCCGAAGGTCATCTCGGCGATGCCGGCCGCGTCCGCGTCGTTCAGGACGGTGACCGGGAGGCCGAGCCTGTCGCCGAGCTGGGTGCGGGCGTCCAGGTCGATCCAGCCCTTGTCGACATTGGCGGCGGTGCGGGTGACACCGCCGGTGACGACGCCCGGAAAGGTGATGCCCACCGGTCCCCGCCAGTCGAAGTGGCCGACCACCTCGGCCACGCACCCCATCACGTCCTCGGGGGTGGCCGGGTGCGGGGTGAGTACCTTGTGGCGCTCCCGCGCCAGGTCTCCGCGGTCCAGGTCCACGGGAGCGCCCTTGATCCCGGATCCGCCGATGTCCACGCCGAAGATCTCCATGTGATCCACGGTACGGGTACCCGGCCCCGCTCACTTCCCGGAACCGGAACCCCGCACTACCGAAACCGGTACGAAAACCCCATACGGAAGCCGGGGCGCGAAAACCCCCATACGGAAGCCGGGGCGCAAAAACCCCCGTACGGAGACGGAGACCGGGGCGCGGAAGCCCCGTACGGAACCGGTACGGGAACCGGACCCCGTGCCTATTCGGCCGACAGCGCCGCCGCCTCCGCGCGCAGGTCGCGGCGGAGCTCCTTGGGCAGCGAGAACACGATGGACTCCTCGGCCGCCTTCACGATCTCCACGTCCTCGAAGCCCCGCTCGGACAGCCAGGCCAGGACGCCGTCGACCAGCACCTCGGGCACGGAGGCGCCGGAGGTGACCCCGACCGTGGAGACGCCCTCCAGCCAGGCCTCGTCGATCTCGTCGGCGGAGTCGACGAGGTGGGAGTCGCCCGCGCCCGCGCCGAGGGCGACCTCGACCAGGCGGACCGAGTTCGAGGAGTTCTTCGAGCCGACGACGATCACCAGGTCGGCGTCCGCGCCCATCTGCTTCACGGCGATCTGCCGGTTCTGCGTGGCGTAGCAGATGTCGTCGCTGGGCGGCGAGATCAGGAGCGGGAACTTCTCCTTGAGCGCCCCGACGGTCTCCATCGTCTCGTCCACCGAGAGGGTGGTCTGGGAGAGCCACACGACCCGGGACGGGTCGCGCACCTCGACATTCGCGACGTCGTCGGGGCCGTCGACCAGGGTGATGTGGTCGGGGGCCTCGCCGGATGTGCCGATGACCTCCTCGTGACCCTCGTGGCCGATCAGGAGGATGTCGAAGTCGTCCTGCGCGAAGCGGACGGCCTCCTTGTGGACCTTGGTGACCAGGGGGCAGGTCGCGTCGATCGTGGCGAGCTTCCGCTCCGCCGCCTCCTCGTGCACGGTCGGTGCGACGCCGTGCGCGGAGAACATGACGATCGAGCCCTCGGGGACCTCCGCCGTCTCCTCGACGAAGATCGCGCCCTTCTTCTCCAGGGTCTGCACGACGTACTTGTTGTGGACGATCTCGTGGCGTACGTAGACCGGGGAGCCGTACTGCTCCAGGGCCTTCTCCACGGCGATCACGGCACGGTCCACGCCCGCGCAGTAGCCACGGGGAGCGGCGAGCAGGACGCGGCGGGGTGTCGGAGCAGTCATGCGTCCCATCGTAAGGCCGTACCGAACAGGCGCGGGGCCGACGGGGTCGGGAGACTGATCACCACGTGACCGATGACGCGACCGACGGAGGGTTCATGGCCGACAGCAGCGGCGGCGGTACGGATTCCGAGGGCAGGGGCACCGGTGGCGGCTCCACGGAACACGCGAGGCTGCGGCGGACGCTCGGCTTCCGCGATCTGGTGGTCTACGGGCTGCTCTTCATCGCTCCGATGGCCCCCGTCGGCGTGTTCGGCACCCTCGACGCGAAGTCCGACGGCGCCGTGGCGCTGGTGTACATCGCCGCGACCGTCGTCATGGCGTTCACCGCTTTCAGTTACGCGCAGATGGTGCGGGTCGCCCCGCTGGCGGGTTCGGTGTTCGCGTACGCCCGCAAGGGGCTCGGCGAGGGGCCGGGGTTCATCGCCGGGTGGATGGCGATGCTGGACTACCTGCTGATCCCGGCGGTCGCCTACCTCTTCTCCGGGATCGCGATGAACGCGCTGGTGCCCGGGGTCTCGCGCTGGGTGTGGACGGCGCTGGCGGTGGTCCTCACGACGCTGCTCAACCTCTGGGGCGTACGGGCGGCGGCCCGGGTCGGCTTCGCGGTGCTCGCGATGGAGATCGTGGTGCTGCTGGTGTTCCTGGTGACCGCGGTGGTGGTGCTCGTACGGGACGGGGCGCAGCGCGGCTGGCTGACGCCGCTCACGGGGGATTCCGGCTTCTCCGCGACGGCGGTGCTGGGCGCGGTGTCCGTGGCGGTGCTCTCGTATCTGGGCTTCGACGCCATCGCCTCGTTCGCGGAGGAGGTGACGGGCGGTTCGGCGAAGGTGGCGCGGGCGGTGCTGTTCTGTCTGGTGCTGGCGGGGGTGTTGTTCGTGGCGCAGGCGTACCTGGCCGCGCTGCTGGAGCCGATGTCGTCGGCCGAGCTGGCCGCCGATCCGGTGGCGCAGGGCTCGGCGTTCTACGACACGGTGGACTCCGCGGCCGGGACCTGGCTGCACGATCTGGTGGCGGTCAGCAAGGCGATCGGGGCGGCGTTCGCGGCGCTGGCCGGACAGGCGGCAGCCGGGCGGCTGCTGTTCGCGATGGCCCGGGAGCGCCGGCTGCCCGCGCTGTTGTCCAAGATCGACCCGAGCTCGGGGGTGCCGCGGATCGCGATCCTGATCGCGGCGGTCGTGACGCTGGTGGCCGCGGTGTGGGCGGCTCGGCGGGACGACGGTCTGGATCATCTGGTGTCGGTGGTGGACATCGGGGCGCTGACCGCGTTCGTCCTGCTCCACGCGTCGGTGGTCGGCTGGTTCGTGGTGCGCCGCAGGGAGGGGCCGCCGAGCTGGTGGCGGCACGTCCTGATCCCGGTGGTGGGGGCCGGGGTGCTGATCGCGGTGATCGTGGAGGCGACGTCGAGCGCCCAGGTGGTGGGCGCGTGCTGGCTGGCGGTGGGGCTGGTGATCCTCCTGTTGCAACGGGGGCGTCAGGCGGCGTGAGGGGTGTCAGGCGGGGGTGAGGGGTGTCAGGCAGGAGTGAGGGGCGGCGGCGGGGGTGAGGGGCGGCGGCCCGGGTGCGGCTCGGCCCTTGCCGCGCGGCCATCCTGTTGTCGGCGCCGGCGGATACGCTCGCTCGCATGGCTCTGCAAACTTCCCCGGAAGCTCCGCTGCCCGTCGGTGACGTGTCACGGCTGATCGGCGGCTGGATCGACCGGCTCGGCGCGGTCTGGGTCGAGGGGCAGATCACCCAGCTGTCGCGGCGGCCGGGTGCCGGCGTGGTGTTCCTGACCCTGCGCGACCCGTCGCACGACATCTCGGTGAGCGTGACGTGCTTCCGGCAGGTCTTCGACCGGATCGCGGACGTGGTCACGGAGGGCGCGCGGGTCGTCGTCCTCGCGAAGCCCGAGTGGTACGCGCCCCGCGGCCAGCTCTCGCTGCGGGCGACGGAGATACGGCCGGTCGGCATCGGCGAGCTGCTGGTCCGGCTGGAGCAGCTCAAGAAGGCGCTGGCCTCGGAGGGCCTTTTCGCTCTCGACCGCAAGAAGCCGCTGCCCTTCCTGCCGCAGCTGATCGGGCTCGTCTGCGGACGCGCGTCGGCGGCCGAGCGCGATGTGCTGGAGAACGCCCGTCGCCGGTGGCCCGCCGTGCGCTTCGAGGTGCGCAACACCGCGGTGCAGGGCGTGCACGCGGTGAATCAGGTGGTCCGGGCCGTCAAGGAGCTGGACGGCCTGCCGGACGTCGACGTGATCGTCGTGGCGCGCGGCGGGGGCAGCGTGGAGGACCTGCTGCCGTTCTCGGACGAGGAGCTGATCCGCACGGTCGCCGGCTGCCGCACCCCGGTCGTCTCGGCGATCGGGCACGAACCGGACTCCCCCCTGCTCGACCTGGTCGCCGACGTGCGGGCCTCCACGCCCACGGACGCGGCGAAGAAGGTCGTGCCCGATGTGGGCGAGGAGCTGGACCGGGTGCAGCAGCTGCGTGACCGGGCGCTGCGGACGGTACGGGGACTGCTCGACCGGGAGGAGCGGGGGCTGGCGCACGCGCTGGGGCGGCCCTCGATGGAGCACCCGCGGCGGATGGTGGACGAGCGGGCAGCGGAGGTCGACGCGCTGATCGGGCGTGGCCGGCGGGTGCTGGGCCATCTGCTGGACCGGGCGGACTCGGAGCTCGCCCACACCCGCGCCCGCGTGCTCGCGCTGTCGCCGGCCGCGACGCTGGAGCGCGGTTACGCGGTGCTCCAGCGGGCGGACGGGCACGTGGTCCGGGACCCGGCCGAGGCGGGCGCCGCCGGGGACGCGCTGCGGGCGCGGGTCTCGGGGGGCGAGTTCGCGGTGCGGGTCGCCGAGTGAGCGACACCGCACGGGAGCGGTGGACGGGCCCCGGGCAGCCGGCCGGGGCCGGGAGGGACGGACGATGCCGACGCATAGGGTGGATCTCATGACGGACGACGGGACGACGGCTGCGGCCACGGGCACGCTCGGCTACGAGCAGGCGCGCGACGAGCTGATCGAGGTGGTGCGCCGACTGGAGGCGGGCGGGACCTCCCTGGAGGACTCCCTCGCGCTGTGGGAGCGCGGCGAGGAGCTGGCGAAGGTGTGCCGGCGCTGGCTGGAGGGGGCGCGGGCCCGTCTCGACGCGGCACTGGCGGGACCTGCCGAGCCCGGCGAGGGCTCGGGGGACACGGCGGCCGACGCGGGCTGAAGGGATGGGCCGGGGGGAACGGCGCAAGACGTCAGCGGTGTGGAGTGGGTCACTCCCCTCCCGTTTTAGTTGAAAGTTAACCTACCTCTCCCGTACCGTGATCGGAGTTGCTCGATCCCCCGTGTACGTCCGGAAGGTAATACGCAAGATGTCCCTCGTTCTTGACCCCGCCGCCCAGGACCTCCTCTTCCGTGAGGCCCGCACCGCCAACACCTTCACCGACGAGCCGGTGACCGACGAGCAGGTCCAGGCGATCTACGACCTGGTCAAGTACGGCCCGACCGCCTTCAACCAGTCGCCGCTGCGCGTCGTCCTGGTCCGTTCGGACGAGGCCCGCGCGCGCCTGGTCACGCACATGGCCGAGGGCAACCAGCCCAAGACGTCGACCGCCCCGCTGGTCGCGATCCTGGCCACCGACAACGAGTTCCACGAGGAGCTCCCGGCCCTGCTGCCGCACTTCCCGCAGGCCAAGGACGCGTTCTTCTCCGAGCGCCCGGTCCGCGAGTCGGCCGCCGCGCTGAACGGCGCCCTGCAGGCCGCGTACTTCATCATCGGCGTCCGCGCCGCCGGCCTGGCCGCCGGCCCGATGACCGGCTACGACGCCGCGGGCATCGAGAAGGAGTTCCTCGACGCCGACCACAACGTGCTGATGGTCGTCAACATCGGCAAGCCCGGCGAGGACGCCTGGTTCCCGCGCCTGCCGCGCCTGGCGTTCGACGAGGTCGTCAAGACCGTCTGAGCCCCGCCGCCCCCAGGGCCGCACGGGTACGAGGAAGGCCCTGGAGCATCACGCTCCAGGGCCTTCCTCGTACCCCCACGCCTCGCAGCCGTGCGCAGGACAGCGCGTGCACCCGCGCCCGGAAGCGCGGCCGTGCAACCGTCCGCCCGGGAGCGCGGCCGCGTAGCCGTCGTCCGTACGCCCGGCCGTCAGGACGTCTTGAGCGACGCCGCCATCTCGGCCAGGCGCTCCGGCGAGGCGGAGCCCGTCACGACCGTGGTCGCGCCCTTGTCCTGGCGCACGAGGGCGTCGTACTTGGGGCCCTCCCAGCGCTGCCAGGTCTCGCCCGCCACCTGCTGCGTGCGCCCGGTGTCCTTCGCCTTCTGGCTGACCGCGGTGACGTACTTCTCCGCCGGGGACGTGGACTGCTCCACCGCGACGTACCCGCCGTCCGGGTCGAGGAAGCCCAGGTGCCAGCTGTCGCCCGCCTGGCGGTCGTACGTGACCGAGGTGGGCTTCCAATCCTGCGTCAGGCCGCTCGGAGCGGCCACCGGGTACGGGGCCGCGCGCCGCGCGGTCAGAAGCTCGACGCGGTAATCGACCGTCTTGAGCGGATCGGCCTTGTCGTCGTGCGGGATGAAGATGTAGACGACGCCCGCCACGGCGGCGATCACCACCAACGACAGGATCATGTCCCGCACTGTCTGCTTGCCTCGCTTGCTTGCCACGCGTCCATCGTCGCATCAGCCCCGACGGCCCCGAGTCTCGGGACCGGGTCGAGGCGGCGGGGGCGGCTCCGCACCCGAGGACCGGACCGGCCACGTCCGCTCATCCGTGACCCGGTCTGCTCATTTTATCGACGTGACGATAGAGTCACATCACCCTCATCCGGTCGTCGTCGTACAGAAAGGTGCGCACCGATGTCCGAGCATCACCTGCCGTCCCAGCTGGAGGTCTCCCCGGAGGCCCCCGACCGCAACCTCGCCCTGGAGCTCGTCCGGGTCACCGAGGCCGCCGCCATGGCCGCCGGGCGCTGGGTCGGCCGCGGGGACAAGATCGGCGCCGACGGCGCCGCCGTGAAGGCCATGCGGACCCTCGTCTCCACCGTGTCGATGAACGGCATCGTCGTCATCGGTGAGGGCGAGAAGGACGAAGCCCCCATGCTGTTCAACGGCGAGCGCGTCGGCGACGGCACCGGCCCCGAGGTCGACATCGCCGTCGACCCGATCGACGGCACCACCCTGAACGCCAAGGGCATGCCGAACGCGATCGCCGTGCTGGCCGCGGCGGACCGGGGCGCGATGTTCGACCCCTCCGCCGTCTTCTACATGGACAAGCTGGTCACCGGCCCCGAGGCCGCCGACTTCGTCGACATCAACGCCCCCGTCTCGGTGAACATCCGCCGGGTCGCGAAGGCGAAGAACTCCACCCCCGAGGACGTCACCGTCGTCATCCTGGACCGCCCCCGTCACGAGGGCATCGTCAAGGAGATCCGGGAGACCGGCGCCCGGATCAAGTTCATCTCGGACGGCGACGTCGCCGGCTCGATCATGGCCGCCCGCGAGGGCACCGGCGTCGACCTGCTCATGGGGATCGGCGGCACGCCCGAAGGCATCATCTCGGCCTGCGCCATAAAGTGCCTCGGCGGCGTGATCCAGGGCAAGCTCTGGCCGAAGGACGACGCCGAACGGCAGCGCGCCCTGGACGCCGGGCACGACCTGGACCGGGTGCTGTCCACGGACGACCTGGTCAGCGGTGACAACGTGTTCTTCGTGGCGACCGGCATCACGGACGGCGAGCTGATGCGCGGCGTGCGCTACCGCGCGGAGACGGCGACCACCGAATCGATCGTCATGCGGTCCAAGTCGGGCACCATCCGCACGATCGACTCCACCCACCGGCTGTCGAAGCTGCGTGCCTACAGTGCGATCGACTTCGACCGCGGGAAGTGACGTAGGCACGTCCCCACACGAAGAGGCGCCCCCCATGTGCGGTGGGGGCGCCTCTTCGCGCAGGCGGGACGCGCGAACGGATCGCACAGCGGATCGCACGGGCGGATCGGGCAAGCGGGTCGCACCGACGGATGCGCCCCGGCCGGCGGCAGCCGGGGGCGGTGTCCCCGTCAGCCGGCCGCGGCGATGCGGCCGGTGGCGCCGGACGCCTTGAGCTCCGCCTCGCGCCGTCTGCGGCGGGCGAGCGCCACCCGCCGTTCGGCAGCGGTGAGGCCGCCCCACACACCGTAGGGCTCCGGCTGTATCAGGGCGTGTTCCCGGCATTCGATCATCACCGGACAGCGCGCGCAGACCCGCTTCGCGGACTCCTCACGCGACAGCCGGGCAGCAGTCGGCTCCTTCGACGGGGCGAAGAACAGCCCGGCTTCGTCCCGGCGGCACACCGCCTCCGAGTGCCAGGGGCCTGCCTGATCCTCCCGAGCGGGGGTCCGCTGGGGAGGAACGGCGGCGACCTGCAGGGGCTGATGCGACAGTTGCAGCACGGTCCACTCCTGACGACGGCTTCGCGAGCAAGAGGCGATGCAGCTCTCCCTACCCGCTGTGCGCACGCCTATGCACTGAGTGGCACTGAGTTCCGGGCCGCGGAATTGCGGTCGAGCGGTTTCCCGCCCGAACGCGCGCCCCGCGCACGCCGGTTCACCCCCACCAACCACCGCGCGCCCGTGCCGACGCGACGAGCCGCCGTACCGCAGTGCCGCCGAGCCGCCGAGCCGCCGCGATCGGCCGCCGCGGCCTCGCGATGCCGTACCGGTCGTCAGTGACCGAGGTGCTTGCGCAGCCGGTCCTGCAGATCCGCGACGAACTTGCCGCGCTTGGGCTTCGCCTCGACGCTGCCGAACACCGAATATCCGTTGACCACCACCACGGGCGCCTCGGGATCCGCCGATTCCAGCGTGACGACTTCGAAATTGCCGAAGACGCCCGTCCCGCTGCCGCGCAGTGACACGTTCTCCGGGACCCTGATGTCCACGCTCCCGAAGACGGAGGTCGCGTTGATCACGGTGACCCGCTGACCGAAGAGAGCTTCGGTCAGATCGATTTCCACGCTGCCGAACAGGGAGAACGCGTTCGTGCGCCCGCCGACCCGCCAGCGCCCCTTGCGGCTGGAACTGCTGAAGATCGCCACCAGGTTGTCGGCCGGGCCCGACGGCACCTCGGGGGTGGGGGCGTACGAGGCGGCGGCGGCCCTGGGGGCACCGCCCGGCGCCGGCAGATCCCGTACCAGCGGTTCGAGTTCACCCACCGTCTTGGCGCGGTAGACGGAGTCGACCCGCTCGGCGTGCTCATCGGCGGTCAGCCGGCCCTCGGCCATCGCCTCCCGCAGGATGTCCGCGATCCGGTCACGGTCCGCGTCGGACGCGCGGATGACGTCGGGTTCCGCCGGCGCGACCGGCTGCTGGGGGTGCTTTTCGAGGTCCACCGGCCCAGCGTACCCAAACGCGATAGATCGCGACTAGGGGATGACGGGTGCGGCGGAGAACGGACGACGCGATCCGGCCCGCCGGGCGAGCGGCCGGACCGGGTGAGCCCTACCTCACAGACTCGCCGCCCCGGCGGGGTCCTACCCTGGTGGATGCTGCCCAAGGGAGGTCAGCCGCTGTCTGCCGAGTGAGGAATGGCCGTAATGCCAGAGTTTGCGTACTCCGATCTGCTCCCCCTGGGAGAGGACACCACGTCGTACCGTCTGGTCACCGCGGAGGGTGTGTCCACCTTCGAGGCCGACGGTCGTACGTTCCTCAAGGTCGAGCCGGAGGCGCTGCGCACCCTGGCCGCCGAGGCCATGCACGACATCTCGCACTACCTGCGGCCGACGCACCTGGCGCAGCTGCGGCGGATCGTGGACGACCCCGAGGCCTCGTCGAACGACAAGTTCGTCGCGCTCGACCTGCTGAAGAACGCGAACATCGCCGCCGCGGGCGTGCTGCCCATGTGCCAGGACACCGGCACCGCGATCGTCATGGGCAAGCGCGGACAGAACGTGCTGACGTCGGGCGGTGACGAGGAGGCCCTGTCGCACGGCATCTTCGACGCCTACACCAAGCTCAACCTGCGCTACTCGCAGATGGCCCCGCTGACCATGTGGGACGAGAAGAACACCGGCTCGAACCTCCCGGCGCAGATCGAGCTGTACGCGACCGACGGCGGCGCGTACAAGTTCCTCTTCATGGCCAAGGGCGGCGGCTCGGCCAACAAGTCGTTCCTCTTCCAGGAGACCAAGGCGGTCCTCAACGAGGCCTCCATGATGAAGTTCCTGGAGGAGAAGATCCGTTCGCTGGGTACGGCGGCCTGCCCGCCCTACCACCTCGCGATCGTCGTCGGCGGTACGTCGGCCGAGTTCGCGCTGAAGACCGCGAAGTACGCCTCCGCGCACTACCTGGACGAGCTGCCCGCCGAGGGTTCCCCGACCGGTCACGGTTTCCGTGACAAGGAGCTGGAGGAGAAGGTCTTCGAGCTGACGCAGAAGATCGGCATCGGGGCGCAGTTCGGCGGCAAGTACTTCTGCCACGACGTGCGCGTGGTGCGGCTCCCCCGGCACGGCGCCTCGCTGCCCGTCGCCATCGCCGTGTCCTGCTCGGCCGACCGCCAGGCCACCGCGAAGATCACCGCCGAGGGCGTCTTCCTGGAGCAGCTGGAGAAGGACCCGGCGCGCTTCCTCCCGGACACCACCGACGAGCACCTCGACGAGGCCGGTGACGTGGTCAGGATCGACCTCAACCGGCCGATGGACGACATCCTGGCCGAGCTGACGAAGTACCCGGTCAAGACCCGGCTCTCGCTGACCGGCCCGCTGGTCGTGGCGCGCGACATCGCGCACGCCAAGATCAAGGAGCGGCTGGACGCGGGCGAGGAGATGCCGCAGTACCTGAAGGACCACCCGGTGTACTACGCGGGTCCGGCGAAGACGCCCGAGGGTTATGCCTCCGGTTCCTTCGGTCCGACGACGGCCGGCCGCATGGACAGCTATGTCGCGCAGTTCCAGGCGGCGGGCGGCTCCAAGGTGATGCTGGCGAAGGGCAACCGGTCCAAGCAGGTCACCGACGCGTGCGACGCGCACGGCGGTTTCTACCTCGGCTCCATCGGCGGTCCGGCGGCCCGCCTCGCGCAGGACTGCATCAAGAAGGTCGAGGTCGTCGAGTACGAGGAGCTCGGCATGGAGGCGGTCTGGAAGATCGAGGTCGAGGACTTCCCGGCGTTCGTCGTCGTCGACGACAAGGGCAACGACTTCTTCACCGAGCCCGCCCCCGCCCCGACGTTCACCAGCATTCCGGTGCGCGGTCCCGGCCTCGGCTGACCCACGGACTGCGAGGGGCGTTCCGGCTGCGGCCGGGGCGCCCCTCAGTCGTTCACCGAGTCAGGGCGCGGCGGGGGTCCGCGCGGGGCCGCGTCGAGTCCGGCGGCGGTGTGACGGGGTGCCCGGCCGGTCCGCGGACGACGTGATTCAGCCAAAATCGCGCAGCGCCGTCCGGCACCGCCCACGCCGCTCCCACGTCCGGATCGTGCCCCGGGGCCGGCGGCCCGCGCCCGAGGCGTCTCGCCCCGGACGCGCCTGCCGCGCCGCGCACCCCCGCCCCGGCGATTCCTCGTCGCCCGCCGGGAGCGCCGCCGCACCACCGCTTTCGCGCAGGTGGCCGTCCGCACGGCTTGCGGGCGACCGTGCCGATGCGGTGAGTTGGCCGACATCGCCGGTGCGCCGCGCCCCTGCCCCCCCCCCCTGCACGCCGCCTCCCGGCCCGGCCGGACCACGACCCACACCCCCGCCGTCCGGCCCCGTACGCCCGACCCACCCTCACCGTCCCACTCCGGAAAGGCGGACACCGCATGACGCCGGTCCCCCACCGCAGCCACGCCGACGATCTGCTCTCCTTCATCAGGGCCAGCCCCTCCCCGTACCACGCGGTGGCGAGCGCCGCCCAGCGCCTGGAGAAGGCCGGCTTCCGCGAGCTGCGCGGCACCGACGACTGGACGGGCACCACGGGCGGCGGTTTCGTCGTCCACGGCGGCGCCCTGATCGCCTGGTACGCCCCCGAGGGCACGCCCTCCCACACACCGTTCCGGATCATCGGCACCCACACCGACTCGCCGAACCTGCGGGTCAAGCCCCACCCGGACACCGGCTCCGCCGGCTGGCGCCAGATCGCGGTGGAGATCTACGGCGGCGTTCCGCTCAACACCTGGCTCGACCGCGATCTGGGCATCTCCGGCCGACTCGCCCTGCGCGGCCCCGGCGGCCGGACCCGCTCCCGGCTCGTGCAGATCGACGAACCGCTGCTGCGCGTTCCCCAGTTGGCGATCCACCTGGACCGGTCCGTCAACGACGGCCTCGCGCTGGACCGGCAGCGGCACATCGCCCCGGTCTGGTCGCTGGGCGCCGCCGAGGAGGGGGCGCTGCTGCGCAGGGTCGCGGCGGCGGCGGAGGCCGAGCCGGACGAGGTGCTGGGCTGGGACCTGATGCTCCACGACGTCCAGCCCCCCGGATACCTGGGCGCGGAGCGGGAGTTCCTGGTGTCCTCCCGCCTGGACAACCTGGTGTCGGTGCACGCGGGCGTCACGGCGCTGGCCGGTGCGGCGACGGCGGCCGGGGAGCCCGCGTACATCCCCGTGCTGGCGGCCTTCGACCACGAGGAGGTCGGCAGCGGTTCGGACACGGGTGCGCAGAGTCCGCTGCTGGAGCGCGTACTGAGCCGTTCGGTCACCGCCCGCGGCGGCAGCCCGGAGGACTGGGCGCGGGCGCTGGCCGGCGCGTTCTGCGTCTCCGCCGACATGGCGCACGCCGTCCACCCCAACTACGCGGAGCGCCACGACCCCGACCACCGCCCGCTGCCCAACGGCGGTCCGACCGTCAAGGTCAACGTCAATCAGCGCTACGCGACCGACTCGACCGGGATCGCGGTGTTCGCGTCGGCCTGCGAGCGGGCGGGCGCGCCGTGGCAGCCGTTCGTCTCCCACAACGCGATGCCGTGCGGTACCTCCATCGGACCGCTCACCGCGGCCCGGCTGGGTGTGCGGACCGTCGACGTGGGTGTGCCGGGTCTGTCGATGCACTCGGCGCGCGAGCTGTGCGGGGCGCAGGACCCGGGGCATCTGGCGGCGATCCTGGGCGCGTTCGTGACCTCGGACTGAGCGGTAGGGGGCGGGGCCGCCCGGCCCCGCCCCCTACCGCGTGTTCCGGTGGAGAGGGCTACGCGAAGCGCTGCCGGGCGCTTCCGTCGCAGGGTTGCAGCCTCAGCGGGTCATGGGCCCCCGCCAGGGTCGCGCACAGCCCGGTCGAGGCGGCCGGGCGCAGGGTGCCCGCCTGCCGGACGAACTGCTGGTTGGCCGCGCCCGAGCAGTTGTAGAGGATGAGGGCGGCGCCGGCCGTGTAGCGCGCGCCCGGCACGTCCAGGCAGCGGTCGTGGCTCAGCTCCGTACGGAGGCTCTTCGTGCCGGAGTCGTACCACCAGCCCTGGTTGCGCCCGCCGTGGCACTCCCAGCCGGTGACGCCGGTGTCGTTGCGGGTGACCGACGCGGGGACGTCCAGGCAGCTGCCGGTCGCCTCGCCGCGCAGGGGCTGGAAGGCGTCGTCCCAGGCGAGGGCCCGCAGGACGGGCTTTCCGGTGCTCGCCGGGTCGGCGCAGCTCGCCTCGCGCAGGCCGGAGTCGTAGATCTGGGTGAGGCAGGAGGCGAAGGCGCCGTGTCCGGCCGCGTTGGGGTGGAAGGACTGACGGACGGAGTTGGAGTCCGGCGGGAAGTGCGAGAGGTCGATGTAGAGGCCGCGGGCCCAGGTGGACTCGCTGCACACCTCGTGCCCGTGGAAGAGTCGGGAGTTGTCCAGGTAGACCGCTCCTGTGTCGGCGGCCGCCTCGCGCATGCCCCGCTCGAAGGCGGGCACGGCGGCGTTGCGGCCCCACGCGGCGTCGGAGTCGTATCCGGCGCAGCCGCCGGGAAGTTTGCCGGGGAAGTTCGGGTTGTCGTAGAAGTCCGGGCCGATGGGGCTCGGATAGCCCATGACGACGAGCTTGTAGTCGCCGTCTGCGTAACCGGCGCCGGTCATCACCGTCCGCAGGTCGCGCACGGTCTTCTCGACCTTGGGCACCAGCCCGTCGACGCGGGCCTGCCAGCCGCCCTCGTACTTCGGCCGGCACGCCCCCTGGAAGAGGATCCAGCGCTCGACGCAGTCCGTCATGACCGGGCCGAACTGGAGGTCGTCGTTGGCACCCGCCACCAGCACGATCATCTTGATGCGGGTGTTGCGCGCCTTGATGGCCAGGCTGTCGCTCTGCACGAGCTCGTCGGCGTACTGCTTCGAGCCGCCGATGACGATGTTTCCGGTGTACGCGCCGGAGCAGGAGACGTTGTACGTGACGTCGGCCGGGATTCCGGTGCGGTGGATGGCGGAGTCGGGTGAGCGGTGGCACCAGTTGTCGGGGCCGTCGGTGCCCGCCTCGTACGTGCCCACGCCCTCGCCCGATATCTCGCTGTCGCCGAGCGAGATGAGCCCGGTCTTGCGCGCGGCGAGCGGGCGCTCGGCCGGGTCGCCGTACAGCCGGGTGGCCTCGGCGGCGCGGACGGCTTCCAGTTCGGGCGGCAGCGCGGTGGACGCGCTCCGGGTGGTGGGGTCCGGCTGGGCGGCGCCCGCCGGGCCGGCGGCCGCGGTCATGCCGCCCAGTGCCGCCGCCATGGCCGCGGCGGCCGCGACGGTACGTCTGAGCCGGTGTCCGGTACGCCTCATTGCGCCTCCCGAGATTGTGGTTACCCCCGGTATTTACTGGTCGGTAGACAACTTGGGAATACACAGAACAAGACAAGTGCTCAGCTTTTTCAGGAGGTTGAACGGTGATGGACGAACAGAAGAGCCCGGCGCCCGGCGAGGACTACCGCATCGAGCACGACTCGATGGGTGAGGTGAAGGTGCCCGCGGCCGCCAAGTGGCGGGCCCAGACCCAGCGGGCGGTGGAGAACTTCCCGATCTCCGGGCAGCGCCTGGAGCGGGCCCACATCGAGGCCCTGGCCCGCGTGAAGGCCGCGGCGGCCAAGGTGAACGCCGAGCTGAAGGTGCTCGACCCGGACATCGCCGAGGCGATCCAGGAGGCCGCGGCGGAGGTCACCGAGGGGCGCTGGGACGCGCACTTCCCGATCGACGTCTTCCAGACGGGGTCCGGCACCTCGTCGAACATGAACACCAACGAGGTCCTGGCCACGCTCGCCACCGAGCGCCTCGGCCGCGAGGTCCACCCCAACGACCACGTCAACGCCTCGCAGTCCTCCAACGACGTCTTCCCCTCCTCCATCCACATCGCCGCGACCGGCGCGGTGACGGGCGAGCTGATCCCGGCCCTGGACCACCTGGCGACGGCGCTGGAGCGCAAGTCCGCCGAGTTCGCGGACGTGGTGAAGTCGGGTCGTACGCATCTGATGGACGCCACCCCGGTCACCCTGGGCCAGGAGTTCGGGGGGTACGCCGCCCAGATCCGTTACGGCGTCGAGCGGCTGCGCGCGTCGCTGCCCCGCCTCGCCGAGCTGCCGCTGGGCGGCACGGCCGTCGGCACCGGCATCAACACCCCGCCGGGCTTCTCGGCCGCCGTGATCGCCGAGGTCGCCCGGGTGACCGGGCTGCCGCTCACCGAGGCCCGGGACCACTTCGAGGCGCAGGGGGCGAGGGACGGCCTCGTGGAGACCTCCGGCCAGCTCCGCACGATCGCGGTCTCCCTCACCAAGATCTCCAACGACCTGCGCTGGATGGCCTCCGGCCCGCGCACCGGACTGGCCGAGATCAGCCTCCCCGACCTCCAGCCGGGCTCCTCGATCATGCCGGGCAAGGTGAATCCGGTCATTCCCGAGGCCGTGCTGATGGTCGCCGCCCAGGTGACGGGGAACGACACGACGGTGGCCGTCGCGGGCGCCGCGGGCAACTTCGAGCTGAACGTGATGCTCCCCGTCATCGCGAAGAACCTGCTGGAGTCGGTCCGGCTGCTGGCCAACGTCTCGCGGCTGCTCGCCGACCGCACGGTCGACGGGATCACGGCGAACGCCGAACGGGCCCGGGAGTACGCCGAGTCCTCGCCGTCCGTCGTCACCCCGCTGAACAAGTACATCGGTTACGAGGAGGCCGCGAAGGTCGCCAAGAAGTCGCTGGCCGAGCGGAAGACGATCCGCGAAGTGGTGCTGGCCTCGGGCTACGTCGAGCGCGGGGACCTGACCGTGGAGCAGCTCGACGAGGCGCTGGACGTGTTGCGTATGACGCGTCCGTGACGTGCGTCGCTGCGCCCCGGGGGCGCGCTCACTAAGATCTCTCCATGACAGGTACCGGAGAGACCGAGCGCTGGGCGCCGGGTGATCAGATCCTGTGGCGCTACCGCGGCAACGGACCACGGCGGCACGGTCCCGGGCCCGGCCGGACCCCGAACCCCGTGCACATCTGCCGCCCGGTCACCGTCGTCCAGGACACCGACGAGCTGCTCGCCGTCTGGGTCGCCCCCGGGACGGAGTGCGTGAAGCCGGTGCTGGCGGACGGCACCGAGGTGCACGCCGAGCCGCTCGCCACCCGGTACACCGCCCCGCGCACCACCGCCCGCTCGCCCTGGCTGGGCAACGGGGTGCTGAAGCTGGCCCGGCCCGGCGAACCGTGGTCCGTCTGGCTGTTCTGGGAGCACGGCTGGCAGTTCCGCAGCTGGTACGTGAACCTGGAGGAACCCCGGACCCGCTGGGCCGGCGGCATCGACTCCGAGGACCACTTCCTCGACATCTCGGTCTACCCGGACCACAGCTGGCTCTGGCGCGACGAGGACGAGTTCGCCCAGGCCCAGCGGGTCGGCCTGATGACCCCGGCCGCCGCCCGGCGGGTCCGTGCGGCGGGGCGGGCGGCGGTCCGGGTGATCCGCGACTGGGGGGCGCCGTTCCGGGACGGCTGGGAGGACTGGCGGCCCGATCCGCGCTGGCAGGTGCCCGCGCTGCCCGCCGACTGGGACCGGCTGCCCGATGACGGGGACCGCACCCCTTCCCCGACACCGGCGTGAGACCCTTGATGCACCCCAGGGGGGCGAACGTAGGATCGCCCCGAGGAGATCGCTCCGCCCCAACCGACGGGCGCGGCACCCGAGCTGACCGCATGTCATCGAGCCATCGCACACGTCGCACACTGCATGAACCGCATCAGTCGTATGAGTCGCACGAGTTGCCTGCATCGCATGAGCCACGACGAGGGGGTGAAGACGTGTTCGCTGTCCGCCGCCCGGACGCCGGAAACGTTGTCACCGACACCCGGCGCGGACATCCGGTTTCGGCCCCGTGTTCCGGGGCACCAGATGTCAGCCGTTGTGATGGGCGCTCCTGCCGGGGCACAGTAGCGCCCCACGAGGTGATTGCCTCATACAACCGGCCCGGACGGACGGAACCCCACGCGTGACGGAGCATCCCACCTCCCACGAAGGCCGGCAGCCTCTCGCCGCCCGGTCGCAGGAACGCACCCGGCCGCGGCAGCGTGACGCCGCACCGGCGGCAGCCCCTGCCACCGCGGCTGTCCCGGCCCCGGCCAAGGGCCCGAACCCGGCAGCGGCCGGTACGGGCCCCGCCGCCGGCCCCGACCCGCAGGCCGCGGCCCGTCGCGAGGGCGACCGGCTGCGCTTCGTGGGGGCCGCGACGCGGCGCATCGCCCGCGGGATAGACCTCGACGAGATCGTGCTGGGACTGTGCCGGGCCAGCGTGCCGACCTTCTCCGACGCCATACTCGTCTACCTCCGCGACCCGCTGCCCGTCGGTGACGAGCGGCCCGTCAGCCCGTTCGTGCTGCGGCTGCGCCGCTCCGACCGGCTGCGGCTGAGCGACGAGGACACCGAACACCTCTCGGAGTCCGAGCGGCTGCGGCTGCCCGCCGTCGACCCGCAGGCCGATCTGACGCCCGCCGCCGAACTGTGCGAGGTGCTGGCAGGCGGCGCGCTGGCCGAGGTGCTGCGCGGGGTCCGGCCGGTCTTCGGCGACTCCGCGGCGGCCCGGGTCGCGCTGCCGGAGCTGCTCGGCGCGGACCGCGCCGTGCCCTCAGGTCACCGGGCGATCCTCGCCCCGCTGCGCGGCCGGCGCCGGGTGATCGGCGCGGCGGTCTTCCTGCGCGGCACCGAGCGCCCGCCCTTCGAGGCCAACGACCTGCTGGTCGCGGCCCAGCTGGCGACGCACACCGCGCTCGGCATCGACAAGGCCGTGCTGTACGGGCGCGAGGCGTACATCGCCGACGAGCTCCAGCGCACCATGCTGCCCGACTCGCTCCCGCAGCCCACCGGTGTCCGGCTCGCCTCCCGCTACCTCCCCGCCGCCGAGACGGCCCGGGTCGGCGGCGACTGGTACGACGCGATCCCGCTGCCCGGCAGCCGGGTCGCCCTGGTCGTCGGCGACGTGATGGGCCACTCCATGACCTCGGCGGCGATCATGGGCCAGCTGCGCACGACCGCGCAGACCCTGGCCGGTCTCGACCTGCCGCCGCAGGAGGTCCTGCACCACCTCGACGAGCAGGCCCAGCGGCTCGGCAGCGACCGCATGGCGACCTGCCTCTACGCGGTGTACGACCCGGTCGCGCACCGCATCACCATCGCCAACGCCGGCCACCCGCCGCCCGTCCTGCTCCACCTCGGCGGCCGGGCCGAGGTGCTGAAGGTGCCGCCGGGCGCCCCGATCGGCGTCGGCGGGGTGGACTTCGAGGCCGTGGAGCTGGACGCGCCCGCGGGCGCCACCCTGCTCCTGTACACCGACGGACTCGTGGAGTCGCGGCTGCGGGACGTCTGGACGGGCATCGAGCAACTGCGCGAACGACTGGCCACCACGGCCCGGCTGACCGGTCCCGACCACTCGCCGCCGCTGGAAGCCCTCTGCGACGACGTCCTGGACATGCTCGGCCCGGGCGACCGGGACGACGACATCGCGCTCCTCGCCGCCCGCTTCGACGGGATCGCGCCGAGTGACGTGGCGTACTGGTTCCTGGAGCCGGAGGACTCCGCCCCCGGCCGGGCCCGCAGGCTGGCCCGCCGGGCGCTCAGCCGATGGGGGCTGGACGACCTCTCGGACTCGGTGGAGCTCCTGGTCAGCGAAGTGGTGACCAATGCCGTGCGGTATGCGGAGCGACCGGTGACCCTGCGGCTGCTGCGGACCGACATCCTGCGCTGCGAGGTCGGAGACGACGCCCCGCAGCTGCCCCGGCAGCGCCGCGCACGGGACATGGACGAGGGCGGCCGCGGGCTGTTCCTGGTGAACCGGCTGGCCAGGCGGTGGGGTGCGACGCGGTTGTCGACCGGCAAGGTGGTCTGGTTCGAGATGCCCGTCCGGGGGCAGTGACCGGAGCGGCGCACCCGCTCGCAGCGGGGGTCCGCGAGCTGCCGGCCTCCCGGCGGAGTCGTCGGGACGCGGAAACGGGCGGTGTGCGAGGGCGGCGGACTCGGCGCCCCCGACAGCCTGGCCGGAAGATCCGACGTACCGGACGAGTGACCGGTGGC